>DASURA010000255.1:0-3015 GCA_036280295.1 Hyphomicrobiaceae bacterium | reverse complement strand
GCTTGAACTCGTCGAAAACCTCCAGAAGGCGCCAGAAGCCCACGCGGTTGCCGTACTCGTGCCAGGCCCAGTTGGGGATGTCGGGCGAGGGAGAGCCGCCAGCCGGCGGCGTCAGCACCGTGCGCGGCATCGGCTGGTTGGCGTCCCACTCCTCCACGTTGACGATCACCCACACACCCATGCGCGCGCCGTTCGGCAGCTTCAGCGGCGGGCGCTTGGCAATGGCGGAGTAGGCAATGCGTTCGGTAGGCTGCATCGGGCGTCCCTCTGGATCAGGCTTCTTCTGGCGGGCCGATTGTGATGGCAAGCGGCGGCAAGCCATCGATGCGCGCCTCGATCCGGTCACCGGGCATGACCGGTCCGACTCCGGCCGGGGTGCCCGTGAGGATCAGATCGCCGGGGCCGAGTGTCACCTGGCGCGATAGCTGCACTACGATCTCAGGGGTGCGCCAGATCATCTGGTCGAGGTCGCCGCGCTGGCACTCGGCGCCGTTGACGTTGAGCGCGATGGTGCCCTTCGCCGGGTGGCCAATGGTGCTGGCGGGTACGATGGAACCGCACGGCGCGGAGGCATCGAAGCTTTTGCCAACCTCCCATGGCAGCTGCATGTCGCGCGCATCACGCTGCCGGTCGCGGCGGGTGAGATCGATGCCGACGGCGTAGCCCCAGACGTGATCGAGGGCATCGGCCAAGGCGATGTTGCGGCCCGGCTCGCCGATCGCTAGCACCAGCTCTACCTCGAACTGAAAGTCGGACGTGAGCGGCGGATAGGGCACAGTGGCGCCGTCGAGGACGATGGCATCGCGCGGCTTCTGGAAGAAGAACGGCGGATCGCGCTCGTCGGCCTCCTTCATCTCGCGGATGTGAGCGATGTAGTTGCGGCCGACGCAATAGATACGCCGCACCGGGAAAGCGCCGCCACCCACGACGGGCACGACGACCTCCGGCACGGCGGGAAGCACGTGGGCGTTCACGGCTTGGCTCCGATGCCTGCCGTGGACTGGTACCAGTCGAGGATCTGCTCGCCGTTCCAGTGCAGCACGCCCGCGTGCCGGTTCACGTAGTCGTAGAGCTGCTCCAGGTACTTGATCCGGAACGGCTGGCCGCTGATGTAGGGGTGGATGGCGATGGCCATGATCTTGGCGCGGTCTTTCCCTTCCTTGTACAGCCGGTCGAAGGTCTCGATGCTGCGCTTCAGCAAGTGATCGCTCTCGTGGTGCTGCACGATCATCATAGGGATGTCGTTGAGCTCCACCGTATAGGGCAGCGTGACGAGGGGCCCCTTGGCGGTGCGGATCACGGTAGGCTCGTCATCGTAGACCCAGTCGCCGATGTATTTGACGCCGGCCTCGGCCAGGTGCTCCGGCGTCTCGTAAGTCTCGGTGAGGCCCGGGCCCAGCCAGCCGACGGGCCGCTTGCCGGTGAATTTCTCCAGGATTTCCATGGAGCGCCCAATCATGGCGCGCTGGTCGGCCTCCTTGTGGATCGGCCCTTGCTCATAGGAATGGCCCATGAACTCCCAGCCGGCGTCCTTCGCCTCTCGGGCCACGCGCGGGTAGTCCTCGCAGACACGGGCATTGATCGACAGCGTCGGCTTGATCCCGAGCCGCTTGTAGAGGTCGAAGAAGCGCCACACGCCGACCCGCATGCCGTACTCATGCCAGCTCCAGTTCGGCACGTCGGGCAGCAGCGGCTGGCCCGTGGGGGCAGGCAGCACCTGGCGCGCCATCGGCTTGGCGATGTCCCAGACCTCCAGGTTGACGATGGTCCACACCACGACGCGGGCGCCGCCGGGCAGCTTCAGCGGCGGCCGGTCGACGATGGCAGAGTAGTCGCAGCGCTCGCGCGGGATCATATGGTTGGTCATCGTAAAACGTTCCTCCCCTCGATCGTCGCGCCACTGCGGCGCGCGCCGAAGATGCTGCTCTGCAGAAGGTCATCGGTCCCCATGACGGTCCCGAACGCCGTGCGGATGCAGGCGAGTCCCGCGGCGTGCAGCTCCGGGCCATCCATGGTGTCGACGCAGTCCTCGACGACGATCACGGCGTAGTCGCGCACGTTGGCTGCCGTGGTGGTGGCGAGCACGCACGAGTTGGTGTTGACGCCGGTAATCAGCACCGTATTGACGCCGTGGGCGCGCAGCAGGAAGTCGAGGTCAGTGCCGAGAAAGCAGTCGTAGCGCTTCTTGGTGTCGACCACGAGATCGCCGGGTGCGATCAGCTCCGGCATCACCTCGCAGCCCGGCCCGCCGATCAGGTTGTGGCGCAGGACATTCTTGCGCGTGGCCTTCGGATCCGCCGCGCGCGTGCGCCAGAACGGATTGGCGGCGATCTCCGCGGCGTCGCGGTAGCGGGTCAGGAGGTGGATCACCGGGATGCCGGCGGCGCGGCAGCGGTCAAACAGCCGCCCGTTGGCGGCAATGACGCGCCGCGCGATCTCCGGCGAGGTCGGCATGGTCGCCACGCTCATGTCGAGGTGGCCGCGATGCAGATCGATGGCGACGACGGCGGCACTCACGGCATCTACGCCGAGGTTGAGGTTCATGGCCGCCATATCTCCTCAGACAAGCGGGTTCCAGCCGGTCTTAAGCAATGCGTGCTGGTCGATTCCGAAGCGGTCGGCGAGCCAGTCCGCCAGCACCTCCTGGCCGATGGTGGGGTTGTCGTGCTGGCAATGCTCGGCGCCGGTTTCCTCCGGATCGAGGATACGCAGCGTGGCGTCCACGCCGTGTGCCCTGGCGTAGTCGTAGGTCTTGCGCGCGGCCGAGACGGTGAGCACGTCGTGTCCGCCGTGCAGGATCAGGTAGGGGCAGCGCATATGCTCCAGATGGCCCTCCAGCGTGAACGGTCCCATGCGCGCGTGGGCCTCAGCCATGGTGCGCGCTCCGAACACCCACTTGATGTGCATGGCGAGGCCGAAGTCATCGCCCTTCGTGCCCCACATGTCGTGCACCGACCAGATGGCGCCGTGTGAGATTGCTGCCGCCAGCCGATGCTCGTGGCACGCTGCGCGGGC
>DASURA010000254.1:0-13203 GCA_036280295.1 Hyphomicrobiaceae bacterium | reverse complement strand
GAACTGCGCACCGGGCATTTTATCGGCGTCGATCAGGTACGGCGGCTCGCCCTTGTCGCCCGCCACCTGGGAAAAATCCCAAACCGCAGACCAGAATGCGGCGGGATCGGCGACCGACCACCGGTGCAGCGCGCCGTAGTCGGCAATCGGCGTGCCGATGCGTGACGACAACCAGGTGCAGAATGCGCTCAGCGTTGTCGCAGAGGAGCGTCGCTCGTCGGGCGTCCACAGCGGCTCGGTCATGACGTTCTCGCAGGCTCCGATAGCCCCATCGCCCTGCTCCTCCGCTCGAAAAGAGCCGGGGATGCGGGCCCCAATGGGCAGTCGATTTATAGCCTCCGCCCTTGCGTGCGGAGGCGGCGAATTGTATTAGCTGTGCCGGTGTGCACGCGGTGCATCGCGCGGGATCAGCCTCTCCTTGGGGGACTATGGCGCGGATGCCGGGGTTGAGGCAACGCCGTGGGATCCCGCAGGCCCATGAGACGCAACACCGGACGCAACACCGTCATGCGACGCATCCGCAAGCTCGCCCTTGCACTCACGGCCTGTCTCGGGTTTGCCGTGGTGGCGCCCATGTATTTCGCCGAGCGCCGCCTCGACGACTCGTTCGCCATCGCCTCTGTCAGCGCCGCGCCCCGCGATCTGCACGTGCTCACCCTGCCCGTGCGCCTGAGCAGCACGCCGGACCTGATTTTGATGCGGGGCGTCGTCTACGACTTTGGGCCCATCTCTGGACCCATGGCGGGCACGGTCCAACCCGCGAGCACAGCCGATCCTGCCGGCGCCACGCCCCCCGCGCTCATCTCGCAAGTGCTTCTGGAAAGCCCGGTCTTCAGCCTCAATGCCGCAGGGCGGCGCGCCATGATCGCGGCAAGTCGCGGCGAGGCGGAAGGCGCGGAGCTGGAGCCCGTTTCGCAGGTCGCCGGGGATCCGCAGCCGATGCTGCCAGTGCTCCGGCAGATCGCCTCCCTGGGCTATGACCTCATCACCATCCGGCGTGGCACGCTCAACATCACCATGCTCGATGGCAGCGTCGAGGCACTCACCGACATCCAGGCCGAGATCAAGACGACGCCGCAGGGAAAGGTCACGGGCCAGGGCGGCTTCACAGTGCGCGGCCAGCGCGTGGCCTTCGACGCTGCCCTGCCCCCGCCCACCGATAAGACTCTGCCGCCGCTGCGCCGGCCCCTGCAGCTTTCCTTCAAGTCGCCGCTGCTGCAAGGCTCGTTCGATGGCTATGCGGACCTCGCTGACGACCTGCAGCTCTCCGGCAAGACCGAGATATCCGCGTTGAGCCTGCGCTCGGTCGCGCGCTGGTTCGGCCTGCCTCTGCCCTACGCCGAGAGCTTCGGGGCAGCCACGATCAAGGGCGAGCTGACCTGGGCGCGCAGGTCTCTCGCCTTCGAGAAGGCGCACATCGAGGTCGACGGCAACGATGGCAATGGCAGGCTGGTGCTCAATCTTGGCGACGACCGGCCGTTGCTTGAGGCGACACTGGATTTTGCCGCCCTCAACCTGACACCCTACATCGAGGCGACGCGCACGCAGCTGTTCGGCTTCGAGTTGCCGGTCACATGGGGGTCGCCCTTCGACATCTCGCTGCCGATGATCCGGCATCTCGACGCCGATATGCGCATCTCTGCGCGCCGCGTGGCGCTGAAGGACTACACGCTCGGGCAGGGCGCCGCGACCATTACGGCACAAGCGGGAAAGCTGCACGCTGATATTGCCGAGCTGGAGTTGCCTTCAGGCTCATTGAGCGCCCAGGTGACGGCGATCATGAGCGAGGCGGTCCCGCGCTATGCCCTGCGGGCAAAGATCGAGAACCTGGAGGCGGCGTCGGCAACAGCACTCTTCACGAAGTCGGCTGCGCTATCGGGTGTCGGCACCCTCAGCCTTGATCTCACCAGCACCGGCCGGTCGCTCGCCGAGGTGACCCGGCGGCTGTCGGGCAAGGCAACCCTCGCCATGCCGGAGGGCGGGCGCATGGCCCTCGACCTCACGGCCATGCGACCGGCGGCCCAGACTGGTGGCGTCCGCGGGCTGGCCCAGCTGGCGAAGGCGCACACCCACCTCGATCGCCTGGAGGCTCGCGCTTTGATCATCGACGGCGTCGCATTTACCGAGGATGTACAGGCGCGCGCCGGCGACATGGCACTGGCCCTGGTGGGCCGCCTGGGCCTGGTGGACGGCAACATCGATGCGCGTCTGATGCTGAAGCCCAACCTCCCGGCCGACCAGCCGCTGCGGCTCTCCGATGCCGCGGTCAAGACGCTGACCTTGCGCGGCTCCTGGTCCAAGCTGGACGTTCTCACCGAGGACAACAATTTAGGCGGACTCTTGCGCTAGACAGCGGGGGATGCCACGGGGACAGCGCCGCGCGCTCCGCGCTCCTGATCGGCGTTCCCCGCGGTGGCGGGAACCAGTTGTGCCCAGGGGAGCAAAAGTGCCGCTCTCCTCTTCTCTTCAATCCGTTGGCGCCTGGCCGGCGCTGGAGGCCTGTTGTGAGCAGCCGATTGCGTCCGGGTATCGCCGGAGTGATGCTGATGCTGACCGCAGTCGCGGCTCCGGCCGGCTCCGCCGACGCACCCCCCCTCAACGAGGCAACCATCCGTCGGCTGCTGCCCGAAGTCGATGTGAAAGCCGCGCCGAATGAGCCAAGCTGGCTGTTGCTCGACACTTTCCGCGGGCCTTACCTCAAGCTCACCGACACCGGGTTCGAGCTCGTCATGGACTGGAACGGCATCGATGACGACCAATGGCCAGCCACCCGCATCGTCGAGGTGCTCGCCGCGGAATTCTGCGGCCCGCTCCCCGCCGGCGTCATGGAGAGAGCCCTGGACCGTCTCTACCAATCCAAATCCCTTGAGCGCGAGATCGATCTCGGGGGCAATGCCGGCACCACCTTTCTGAAGCGGCTTGCCGGCATGCTCGGCACCTGCCATCTCGCTCTCGCCGCCCAGGGCGCGCGCTGGCACACGCTGTCAATCGAGGTCCATCGCTGAGCTCGGCCGCACACGCCGCGCGGACGACACAAAACGACCCGGCGGCAAAGCCGTCGGGTCGCCTCAAGCTCGGGCTGGCTGGTCGCTCAGTTGAGTCGCGTCTTGAGTGTCTTGATGCTTTCGTCGATCAGGGCGGAGCCACCGGCGCCCGTGGCCTTCTCGCGCAGGATCTTCTCGGCTGCGGCAATCGCCATGTCGACGGCGGCGGCGCGCACGTCCTCCACCGCCTGCGTCTCGGCGCGGGCGATCTTCTCCTCTGCCTGCTTGCGGCGCCGCTCCACCGTCTCGGCCAGCGACTTGCGTGTCTCGGCCGCAAACGCCTCCGCCTCGCGGCGGGCTTGCTCGACGATGGCTTCGGCCTCCTGGCCGGCATTGCGGTGCTTGCGCTGATAGTCGGCCAGCAGGAGCTGAGCCTCCTCGCGCAACCGCCGGGCCTCGTCGAGCTCCTTGCGGATGGCTCCGGCCCGGTCGTCCAACGCCTTGCCGATCAGCGCCGGCACCTTGTAGTAGGCCAGGACACCCAGGAACACGAGGAATGCGATCGCGACCCAGAATTCAGCCATCTGCAACATGGGCGTACCCCTATTCGGCCGCGCGCTGCATCAGCGCCCGCTTGACCTCGTCGTGGCTGACCTCGCCGCCGATCAGCTTGGCGACGATGGCGCCGGCGGTCTGGCCGGCAATCTCGCCAACGCCGGCCATCGCCCTGGCCCGCTCCTGCGCGATGCGGGCCTCTGCGGCCGCCACCTGGGCCGCAAGCTCGGCATCGAGCTTGCTCCGCTCGGCGTCCACCTCGGCGGTCAGCGCGGCGTGCACATCCTTGGCGAGGGTGCTGGCACGAGCCCGCGCCTCGCCCAGTGCCTGCTCGTAGCTGGCCAACGCCTCGGCGGTCTCGACCTTGAGCGCCTCCGCCTTGGCCAGATCACGCTCGATCCGCTCGCGCCGCTCCTCGATCACCTCGCCCACGCGCGGCAGCGCGAAGCGCTTGAGCAGCAGGTAGAGCAGCCCGAAGGTCAGAGCCAGCCAGAACAATTGCGGCACGACGCCGGTCGGATCCAGCGGCGGGAACATCTTTCCCTGCCCGTGGCCCTCGGGGATGGCGGTGCCTGTGGTGACTTTGGCGTGGACAGTATCAGCCATTCTCGTAGACCGGGTTCAGTTTGCGCTTCGGGCAGTTCCCGATCAGGTGAAGAGCAGGAGGAAGGCCACCAGCAGGGCGAAGATGCCCAGGGCTTCCGTCACGGCGAAGCCGAAGATCAGGCGGCCGAACTGCCCGTCCGAGGCCGAAGGATTGCGCAGGGCGCCCTGCAGGTACTGGCCGAAAAGGTTGCCGACGCCAATGGCGGCAAAGCCCATGCCGATGGCGGCAAGTCCGGCACCGATCAGCTTTGCGGAGGCGGGGTCCATTTATTTTCTCCTTGGTCGTCAGTTGAGTTGCAGTGGTGGGCCGGAGCCTCAGGTTAAACTTGTCTTGGGTTAGACCTTAGTGACCTGGATGCAGCGCATCGTTAAGGTACAGGGAGGTCAGCATCGCGAAGACATAGGCCTGGATGAACGCGACCAGCACCTCAAGGGCGGTCAGCGCGATGGCCATGAGCAGCGGCAGGGGCACAAGGGCCGAGGCGATGCCCCCGGCGCCGAGCAGCATGACAACAAAGCCGCCGAACACCTTGAGGGCGATGTGGCCGGCCAGCATATTGGCGAACAAACGGATCGAGTGGCTGACGGGCCGCGCGAAGAACGAGATCACCTCGATCAGCACGATGAGCGGCATCACGGCGATCGGGATGCCGGAGGGCCAGAACAGCTTGAGGAAGCGCATCCCGTTCTTGGCGAAGCCCGCCACGATCACGGTCACAAACACCAGCAAGGCAAGCGCCGCGGTGACGGCGACATGGCTAGTCGGTGTGAAGGCAAAGGGAATCATTCCCAGCATGTTGCAGGCGAAAGTAAAGATGAAGATCGCGAACACGAAGGGAAAGAACCTCATCCCCCCCTTGCCCATGCTTTCATGGACCATGTTGGCGACGAATTCATAAGTCACCTCGGCCAGGGACTGCATCCTGCCGGGGACCAGCGCCCGTGCCTGGGTCGCGATATAGAAGAAAGCCAGCGTCAGCAGCGTCGCCAGCAGCATGTAAAAGGCTGAGTTGGTGAAGGACAAGTCCCACCCGCCGATATTGATTGGCAGGTAGCGGTGCAACTCAAACTGATGGAGGGGGTCAGGCATGCCGCCCGCCTCATGTCCCGCCGATGCCGCCACGTCAGTCCCCTACAGCCTCATTCGTTGTCGTCATCGTCCGGCGGCCGCTGGCTTCGCCCCGTCGCCCGGTCTATTTGTCTGATCCGGAAGCCATCTCGCGCTGCAAACGCTCGTAACCCCGCACCACGTTGAGGATGCCTGCGGCAAACCCCAGCAGAAAGAACAGCAGGAACAGCCACGGCCGGCTGCCCAGCACCACGTCGAGGCCCCAGCCAATAGCGCTGCCCACAAGCACCGCCGCGACGAGGTCAGCCGCCATGCGCATGCCGTAAGCCATACCGCTGCGGCGCTGATCTGCTGCGCCGTCGTCAACAGCCTCGCCTCTCTCTCGCCGGTCCGACCTGGCCTTGCCAAGCCGGTTTTCCAGGTCCGATATCCGATGCTCGAACTGGGCCCGCTCCTGCGGGCTCATGTCTCCGGATGTCGGGCCGTGTTTGTCGGGAGGATCAGACATGACACGCACGTCCTTAGGCTAAGGCGGAGCCTGCAACTGCCACAAACTCCTAGGGCCGTCGAACGCGGGCGCACCTTACGGAGGGCTCCTACGGGGTGTCAAGGAATGCGGCGCCGCAGCATGACCAGATTTTGCCTAATTTGAGCCTGTTAATTGATATTTGCTCCGCGATGCGACAATTGGACCGGCAATTGCCGCGCGCACGGGCCGTTCCGCGCGGGGGCAGCCCCTCGATGGCGCCAAATCGAATTTTCTCCAGCATGGTGGCGCGGGCTCTGCCCTCCTCTCAACCCTGGCGAATTGCCGCCGTCGCCTGCTGCAGCCACGCCCGATCGTCCGCGGCAAGCTCCGGCCCGATCGTCTCCCGCACCCGTGCGTGGTACGAATTCAGCCAAGCCAGCTCCTCTGCCGACAGCAACTCCGGCACCACCAGGCGCCGATCAATCGGCACCAGGGTGAGCGTCTCGAAGCCCATCAGCTCTCGCTCGCCGCCGGCCACCTTCCCGAGCCCGGTCACCAGCTCCAGGTTCTCGATGCGGATGCCGTAGGCGCCCTTTTTGTAGTAGCCGGGCTCGTTGGAACAGATCATGCCGGGCTCCAGCGGCACCATGCCGGCCTTGGAGATGCTCTGCGGTCCCTCGTGCACGCACAGATAACTGCCGACGCCATGCCCCGTGCCGTGGTCGAAGTCGAGCCCTGCCGCCCACAACGCCCGGCGCGCGAACGGATCAAGGTCGACGCCACGCGTGCCCTTGGGGAAGCGCGCGGTGGCGATGGCGATGTGGCCTTTGAGGACGAGCGTGAAGCGCTCGCACATCTCGCGTGTCGGATCACCGACAGCGATCGTACGCGTTACATCCGTTGTCCCATCGAGGTATTGCGCCCCGGAATCTACCAGGTACAGCTCGCCCGGCCTCAGTGGGCGGTTGCTTGCCGTGTTGACGCGATAGTGCACGATGGCGCCGTTGGGGCCGGCGCCGGAGATGGTGTCGAAGCTGATCTCTTTCAGCGCCTGCGTCCCGGCGCGGATCTCCTCAAGCTTCCGCGACGCCGCGATCTCGTCGACCTGGCCCGCCCCGGCCTCGCGGTCGAGCCAGGCGAGAAAGCGCGCCATGGCCGCGCCATCGCGCTTGTGCGCGGCGCGCGTGCCCTTGATCTCGGCGGCGTTCTTGCGCGCCTGCGGCAGCACGCACGGATCGGCCGCACGCACCACGCGCGACCTTGCACCCTTTGGGCCGCCCGTCAGCTTACGGTAGAACCAGACCGGCGTGGCGGGGCTCAGGCGGATGGTCTTGCCGGCCTTCCTCAAGGCATCGAGGCGGTCGCCGAGGGCGTCCGGCTGGCTCAGCTTCGCCACCGGCGCCAGATGTGCCTTGACCTCCTTGTCGATCTTGGCCGGATCGACGAAGAGCTCGGCCTTGCCGCTGGCCGGGACGATGGCAAACGCCAGCAGCACCGGGTTGTGGGCCACGTCCGAGCCGCGGATGTTGAGGAGCCAGCAGATGGATGGCGGGAACGTCAGGACGACGGCATCCTGGCCGTCCTTCTTCAGGATCTCCTGGATCTCGGCGAGCTTGTCTTCGGCCGATTTTCCCGCGTACTTCAAGGGGTGCACGGAAACCGCGCCCTGCGGCGGCGCCGGCCGCGCCTTACCCCAAAGCTGGTCGACGGGGTTGCGGCTGAGCGGCTTCAGCGTGATGCGCCTGGCCTCCAGCTCGCGCGCGAGATCCTCAATGCCGGCCGGCGCGTGCAGCTTCGGGTCATATCCGATCACGGCGCCTGGCTTGAGCGCCTTTGCCAGCCACTCGCCGGGCGTGGCCCTGCCGATCTGCAGCACCTCGAAGATGCTGGTATCCACCTGCTCGGGTGCCTGCAGGATGTAGCGGCCGTCAACAAACAGGGCGGCCTTGTCCTTGGTGATGACGGCGCTCCCGGCCGAGCCGGTGAACCCGGTCACGAACGCGAGCCGCTCAGCGCATGCCGGCAGGTACTCGTTGTTGTACTCGTCGGCATGTGGGACGAGCAGCGCATCCGCGCTCGCCCGCACCATCAGCCCGCGCAGCGCCGCGATGTGGTCGCGCGCGCTGCTCTCTTTCCCCCTCTGGGCCGGCTCGTAGGTCTGGAACATGGAGAAGTGGTAGGCTGTACGCGCAGGCTGGGTCAAGCGAAGCGCAGACCTTGTCGAAGGCAAGAAGACCGATCCTCGCGAATGGCCCAGGCGCGAACGTCGGGATCGGCCATGCCCGGCGCCGCACTCCTTATCCAAACCGCGCGTACGCCAGGCAGGCAATGATGTCCTCGTGCGTGAGACCAGGATAGTTGGCCACGATACCGGCCTCGGCCCATCCGTCTGCCATCAGGCCGATGATGAACTCGACCGAGAGCCTCGTGCCACGGATCACCGGCTTGCCGGCAGCACTTGCGGGTCGAGCGCGATGCGTGGATGTCCGGTCACTGAAACAGCTCCTCACAGGCTGCCCAGCATAGAGCGGCATTTTCGGCCGAACGGAAACGGGGGACACGCGCAGGGTCAAGCGTAGCGCAGGCCTACGCCGTCAACGGCCAATACGCCCGCTAAATATGTCGGGTCTTCCGCCGGCCTTCGCCGGGGGAAGACCCCAGGCTACTCGTTCATCTGGAAGCTGTGCGGCACCCAGCGGTAGCCGGCGGCGTCGAGGCGCTCGACGTAGCCGGTGGATGGGAACGGCATGTGATAGGCAATCACGGCGATGCCGTCGGTGGCCACCATGTCGAGCACGCGCTTGCGTGTCAGCGCCGCCTGCTCCTTGTCGGTGTCGAACACGTTGAGCCAGTCGGGGCGGGCCAGGGATGCGACGTGGTGATGGGCAATGTCGCCCCAGAACAGGATCGCCCTGCCCTGGCTCTCGATATGGAAGGCAAGGTGGCCGGGGGTGTGGCCGTAGGCTTCGAGCGCACGCACGCCCGGCACCACCTCGTCGCCCGGCTTGATGAAGCTGAACTTCGGCGTGAGGCCTGAGGTATTGGCGCGGTAGACCGAGGCGAAGCCGGCAAGATCGCCGCTGGTGTGCTTGTCCGCGGGCGCCCAGAAGTTGTGCTCGATGGCGCCGATCACGTAGCGGGCATTGCGGAAGAGCGGCGCGCCGTTCTCGATGATGCCGCCGATGTGGTCCGGGTGGCCGTGGCTCAGCAGCACGATGTCGACGTCCTCGGGCTTGAAACCGGCGGGGCCGAGCTGGGCAGCCAGCCAGCCGCCGTGCGGCCTCGGCACGAAGCCGTTGGAGCCGTTGCCGGCATCGATCAGGATCAGCTCCTTGCCGGTATTGAGCAGCGTCGGCGAGAAGCCCGGCTGATAGCGCTTCTCGGGCAGGTGATTGTCGCGCATCAGCTTCCTCACGTCAGCCTCGGAAGCATTGCCGCCGATCAGCGGGTAGGGGCCGTCGATGAACGCCTCCGAGTCCGAGATCGTGGTGAGCTCGAAGGCACCCAGCTTGTAGCGCCAGAATTTCGGCTGGGCCCCGCCCAGCATGGGTGCGGCAGCGCGTGCAACGGACGGCAGGCTGGTGGCGAGCAGCGACCCGGCCGCGAAGGCGGCGCCCGTCCTGAGGCCCGTCTTGAGCATTGTGCGGCGGCTGACTCTAGTATCTGATGAATGCATCCTGGCCTTCTCGGGCTGTTGGCGGGCGGATGCCGGAGTCTAGCGACGATGTCTGACAGGCGCTTGTACGAACGTGCTGCCCCGGCGCCAGGCGTGCTGAAGCCGATCTGGCATGTCGGCGCCGGCAGCTCGCTGTTCATCGGGCCTCTCAACCACAATGCACCGCATGCGCACAGCGTGCCCGTGCTGCTTGGCGGCTTGTACGGACCGTTCAGGCTGCGGATCGCCGGTACGGCCTGGCATCGCTGCCGCGCCGCCGTGGTGCCGGCCGGGGTGAGCTATGAGTTCGATATCGGCGGCAGCCCCCTGGCCGTGCTCTACCTGGAGCCGACGCTTGCAGGCACCGGCGCGCTGGCACCTCTGGTGCGCAATGCGGTGGAGGCGAGCGGCGCACTGGTGGCGCAGGCCGGTGAGCTGCGCCTGCTGCGCGAGCTCTATGAGGATCGCGGCAGCATGGCCTGGGTTGGTGCTGGCATCGACGATCTCCTGACGTTCTCCAACCGGCGCGCCCGGCGCAGGCTCGATCAGCGCATCGCCGGTGTGTTGCGCGCCATGCAACCGCATCATGAAAGTCCGGTCTCGGCGGCCTCGGCAGCAAGCTCGGTCGGGCTCTCGTCGTCGCGGTTTCAACACCTGTTTGCCGAGCAGGTCGGCGTACCGTTCCGCCGATATCGGACGTGGCACCGGCTGCGGTCCGCCATTGGCGAGGCGGTGACGGGCAGCAATCTCACGGCGGCGGCACACGCGGCCGGCTTCTCGGACCAGGCGCATTTCGCGCACAGCTTCCGGCGTACATTCGGCGCCCCGGCGTCGCCGAGCCTGCTGATGCTGCGCAGCCTGACGGACTGAGCGCGCGTGCGCGGCTGCTGTGGCACGCGTAGAGAAGCTGCCTGCTTTTCGCGATGTGGCAAGCATGATGTTTCCGGCGCGCCACGGTTCCTGCCCGATGTGATCCCCTTGGCGCAATTTTGTCGCGTGGCGAGGCCGTCACGGCGTGTGGCCGCGCCTAGGGACCTCCGCACCTTTGCTGTGGCAGATGAGCCAACTGCGGCAACTGTATGAACCCGGTTCATATTCTTCGGTTGACCTGGCAACCCTGAGTTGGTTTGAGGCGCGCCGCCGGAACGGTGGCCCCTGCCTAGTGCGGGAACGCCATCACGGGCTTCCGGCCGTCGGCTTGAGGGAAAACCGCACGCGCACAGAGAACTCATTCTAACGCCACCGGAAAACCTGGCGATAACCGGAGCCGGGGACGCTTTGTCCGTGTCCCTGCATATCTCCGTCAGTGCCATTCGCGGCCCAGGTCCGACGCAAAGCATAGGGAAAGCAAGGAGTACTCCATGAGATCATTGCTCGCAGCGATGTTGGCCACAGTGGCCATGGCCGGGGGAACGTCGTTGCCCGCAGAGGCCTCGGCCGGTGCCGGACTGCGCGGCGCCGTCGATCGCGAGGCCGTGCGCCATGGAAATGCCGCGGCCGAGACGGCGCATCTGCAGCTTGCACGGGCCACGTTCGACGATGACGACGACGATGACGATCGCCCGACGCGCCGCTGGCGCCGCAATGACCGCCGCTGGGATCGCTGGGACGGCGAGTGGTACCGCCCGCGTCGGCATGCCAACCGCCATGCCTATTCAGCCCCGCGCGGGAGCCGCGCCGGCAAGCAGGCGCGGAGGACCAGCATCAAGCAGCGCCGGGCGGCACACCGATCGAGGCACCGCACGGCACGCGCAACCGTCCGCCGCAGCCGCCGCACCGCCTCCTCGTGGTCGGCACCGGCGGGCCGGGACATTACCGGCATGGCCTCCTACTACTGGCAGGGCCAGCGCACGGCGACCGGCGAGCGGTATAACCCCGACGGCCTGACAGCCGCCCACCGCTCACTGCCGTTCGGCACCCGTGTCCGTGTCACCCATCTGGGCAACGGCCGCTCGGTGGATGTGCGCATCAACGACCGCGGACCGTTCATCGGTGGACGTATCATCGACCTGTCGCGCGGCGCCGCCGGCGTGCTCGGCATGCGCCAGCAGGGCGTGGCGCGGGTGAAGGTCACCGTCCTCGGGCGTTGAGGCGGCAGCGGGAAGGACAGAAGCGGCGGGGGCCTCGACCGGGGCCCCCGCTGTTGCGTCCGCAGCATCAGGCTGCCTACCCTCAATCGAGCGTGATCAGCTTCTCCATTATCGCTACCTTCACGTCCGGCCGCCACACGTTCTCGAACACGTGGTGCTGACTGCCGCCGCCCGGCACGTCGAACTTCACTTCGATGTCGCCGGTGCCGAGGCCGAGGAAGCCGAGCCCCAGGATCCTGTGCACGATCAGATCGTCGCTGCGCTTGCCGACATGGAAGTTGAGCGGCTTGTACGTCTCCACCTGCCCCGTCAGCGGCGAGCGCCAGCCGACCTCGCCCGGCTTGACGACGCCATAGCTCAGGCGGGCATGCACGACGGTGGAGTAGAGCCAGATGACGAAGGTGACGATGAACGTGACGACATAGTAGGCGAGGTTCATGTGCACCTTGAGCAGCGTGAGCTGGTCGAACACGATGTGCCAGCCGAGCGTCATGTGCACGATGAGCCCGACCACGATCGCGGCCAGCGCGAGAATGATGGCGTGCAGGCCGCGCGCCCGGAGGTGGGTGAAGATCAAGGTGGAGAACATCACCACCAGGAAGCCGATGCCGACCCAGGGGCTCGAGGAGAACTTGATCCCCTTGCCGCCGATCTCGATGGTCTCGCCGAACGCGGTGATGAGGCTGCACACCAGCGCGGCGAACCAGATCGCCCACCAGTAGACCAGGTCGGTGTACTCGTAGATGCGGATGCCCTTGAGCGTCTGCACGGCGGCAGACGGCTGGCCGGACGTTGTGACGGCAGCAGTCATGGGTTGCTCCCCGGGGAATCGGAAATACCAGTGAAGTTGCGCGAATGTGTGCCCGTGATGGGGCAGCGGGAGCCTCGCTGTCAATTGGCGCTCGCGCCTTCAGCTGTTCCGAGAGAGCAACGGCAGCACCCGTACGCGGGTCCGGGCCGGTTCGACGTGACCAGGGCGCCTTCGTGCAACTTGTCTGCATTTGCTGCAGCGCGGCGGCAGGTTCATGTTCAACAGGCGCTTCATGCATTGGCGAGCTGCACCTCGCGCTCCTCGGCGCGCCAAGCCGCGTAACGAATGGCCTGCAGAATATCCTCGCGCGTCAGATAGCGATAATCGGCGAGGACGTTGTCAATGCCGCGGCCGGCACCGATCTGCGCGACGATCATGCCGACGGTGACCCGTGTGCCACGAATACACGGCTTGCCCCCCATCACCTCGGGGCGCTGCGTAATGCGGTCGAAGCGTTCCATCGCAGGCTCCTCTGGCGGCACAACGGTCCTTTGAAACCGCGCACTGCCGTGCCGAATGGGAGCAAGACTACTACGCCGACGATGCGCACACAAACGAGCGAGGTTCGACACCAGGGTGTCATAGGGTGCCAGCAAAGTTTTGACCGCAGCGCTTGAGCGCCAAAGTTGAGGTGGGACGCGCGCGACAGCGTCCCCTCCCCCCTTGTGGGGGAGGGACAGGGTGGGGGGGGATCGCAGAACACCTGAGGTTGGTGTGTCCCCCCACCCCTATCCCCTCCCCACAAGGGGGAGGGGACCTGCTGGAGGCTGTTAAAACGTTGCGGTTTGCCCCGCCGCTCGGTTGTCGATGCGGAGTCAATTTTTCCGGAACGGTATCCGACGCTGTGGGTCTGACACCTTCAGTTCGCTCCCTCCAGCAGCCGCCGCGCGATCACCTGAGCCTGGATCTCGGCGGCGCCTTCGAAGATGTTGAGGATGCGGGCGTCGCAGAGGACGCGGCTCAC
>DASURA010000253.1:0-5122 GCA_036280295.1 Hyphomicrobiaceae bacterium | reverse complement strand
CACTTCACCGACGGGCAGCTGGTCAAGCAGGGAGATCTGCTCTTCACTCTCGACCGCCGGCCATTCCAGGCCGCCCTGCAGCAAGCGAAGGCCAACCTGGCCCAGGCCAAGGCCAATCTCGCCTTCGCCGCCACCGATCTCGCGCGCGGCAAGGAGCTGGTGGGGCGCAACGTCATCAGCCAGCAGACCTACGATCAGCGCGTGCAGAACAAGGCCGTCGCCGAGGCCAATGTCGCCGCGCAGGAGGCGGCCGTGAACGAGGCGGCGATCAACCTCGATTACACCGAGCTCCGCGCCCCGGTCTCCGGGCGGATCGGCGACCGGCGCGTGTCGCCGGGCAATCTGGTGCTGGGAGGGGTGACGGGCACCACCACGCTGCTCGCGACTATCCAATCCACCGATCCCATCCGCTTCGAGTTTACCGCGGACGAGGGATCCTTCCTGCGGTACCAGCGCATGATGAAGAATAGCGGTACGGCGAAGATCAACAACGCCGGCAAGGTGCCCGTGAAGCTGAAGCTGCTGGACGAGCAGATCTTCTCGCATCCCGGTCATATGGATTTCATCGACAATGCCATCGATACGTCCTCCGGCACGATCCGCGCACGCGCCGTGTTCGCGAATCCGAACGGCATGTTCACGCCCGGCATGTTCGGTCGCATCCAGGTGGCGGCTGGTCCGCCGGCCGAGGCGCTGCTGGTGCCCGACGTCGCCATCGGCACCGAGCAGGTGCGCAAATACGTGCTGGTGGTCGATGACCAGAACGTGGCGCAGGCCAGGATCGTGACCCTCGGTCCGGTGATCGACGGCCTGCGCGTGATCGCCTCGGGGCTGGAGGCCGATGACCGCGTGGTCGTCAACGGGCTGATGCGCGCCCGGCCTGGCGCCAAGGTCACACCCGAGATGTCGACCGCCTCCGCAGTGCTGGAGCGCGATCCATCGGCTACACCCCTGCGTTGACCGGTTGAAGGGGGGGCGGGCCTATGCGCATCTCCCACTTCTTCATCGATCGGCCGATCTTTGCGGCCGTCGTCTCGATCGTCTTCATCATCCTCGGACTCGTCTCGCTGTGGCGCCTGCCGGTGGCGCAGTTCCCGGAGATCGCGCCGCCCACCGTCAACATCACGGGCCAGTACCCCGGCGCCAGCGCCGACGTGGTCGCCAACACCGTGGTGGCGCCGATCGAGCAGCAGGTGAACGGCGTCGAGCACATGCTCTACATCTCGTCGAACTCGACGGGAGACGGGCGCTTCTCCATCGCCGTTACATTCGACCTCGGCACCAATCTCGACATCGCCCAGGTACAGACGCAGAACCGCGTCCAGACCGCGCTGCCGCGCGTGCCGGCTGACGTGCGCAATATCGGCGTGACAGTCGCCAAGGCGTCGCCCGACCTGATGATGGTCGTGCACCTCTACTCGCCGGACAAGACGCGCGACACGCTGTTCATCTCCAACTACGCCGGCATCCAGGTGACGGATGTTCTCTCGCGCATCGACGGCGTCGGCTCCATCACCGTGTTTGGCAGCCGCGATTACTCCATGCGGGTCTGGCTAAATCCGGACCGGCTGCAGACGCTCGGGCTCACGGCCGGCGACGTGGTGACGGCGCTGCAGGCGCAGAACGTGCAAGTGGCCGCTGGCGTGCTTAACCAGCCGCCGGTCGATCAGCCTGGCGCCTTCGAGATCTCCGTGCGAACACTCGGCCGCCTCGATGACCCCGCCCAGTTCGCTGATATCGTCGTCAAGCAGACCGAGAACGCCGTCGTCCGCGTCAAGGACGTGGGCCGGGTAGAGCTTGCCGCGCTCGACTATAACTCCAACTCCTACCTCGACCGCGACCCGGCGATCGGCATCGGCATTTTCCAGCGGCCAGGCTCAAATGCGCTGGAGGCCGCGAAGGCGGTGCAGCAGAAGATGGACGAGCTGGCCAAAAATTTCCCGCCCGGCCTCAAGTACACCGTCGTCTATAACCCCACCCAGTTCATCCAGCAGTCCGTCGACGCCGTCTGGCAGACCATCCTGGAGGCGATCGTGCTGGTGGTGCTGGTGGTGGTGCTGTTCCTGCAGACCTGGCGCGCGGCGATCATTCCGCTGGTCGCCATCCCGGTGTCGCTGATCGGCACCTTTTTCGTCATGGATTTGTTCGGCTTCTCGCTGAACAACCTCTCGCTGTTCGGCCTGGTGCTGGCGATCGGCATCGTCGTCGACGACGCCATCGTCGTGGTGGAGAACGTCGAGCGCAATATCGCCCGAGGCTTTTCCCCGCCCGAGGCCGCGATCCGCAGCATGGATGAGGTGGGCGCGGCGCTGATCGCCATCGCCCTGGTGCTGACGGCGGTATTCGTTCCAACCGCCTTCATCACCGGCATCTCCGGCCAGTTCTACCAGCAGTTCGCCCTCACCATTGCCGGAGCGACCGTCATCTCGCTGGTCGTATCGCTCACCCTCTCGCCCGCCATGTGCGCGCTGCTGCTCAGGCCGCACACCGCACACGAGCGGGTGCCGTGGTGGGCGTGGCCGGCACGGCTCTTCTTCCGCGCCTTCAACGGCCTGTTCGACGGGCTGGCCGGCGGCTATGGCTGGCTCACGCGCCGGCTGGTGCGCATCGCCCTGCTCATGCTGCTCGCCTATGGTGCCATCCTGGCCTATGGCCTCAACGAGTTCCGCAAGACGCCGGTCGGCTTCATCCCGAACCAGGACGTGGGCTACCTGATCGGCGTGGTGCAACTGCCGCCGGCTGCGGCGCTCGCGCGCACCGACGAGGTCAACCGCAAAGTCACCGAGCTGGCGCTGGCGACCCCGGGCGTCGCCCACGCCGTCAACATCGTCGGCTTTTCTGGCGCCACCTTCACCAACGCCCCCAACGCCGGCGCCGTCTTCATCGTGCTGAAGCCTTTCGCCGAGCGCGCGCACGATCCCACGCAATCGGCGCCGGCGATCCAGGCCGAGCTGTTCAAGCGCTTCTCCAGCATCGAGGAGGGCCTGGTGCTGGTGGTGCAGCCGCCGCCAGTGCGCGGCATCGGCAACGCCGGCGGCGTGCGCATGATGATCCAGGACCGCACTGGGGTCGGGCAGGAGACGCTGCAGAAGGCGGTCAACGACATGGTCGCCAAGGCGTCACAGATCCCGGGCCTCACGCAGGTGTTCTCGCTGTTCGAGACGTCGACGCCGCAGCTCTTTCTCGACATCGATCGCGTCAAGGCGCAGATGCTGGGCGTCAACGTCAGCGACGTGTTCGGTGCGCTGCAGACTTATCTCGGCTCCACCTACGCCAATGACTTCAACCTGCTGGGCCGCACCTTCCGTGTCACCGCCCAGGCCGAAGCCGGCCACCGCCTCGATACTAAGGACATTTTGAAGATCCGGGTGCGCAACTCGCGTGGCGACACCGTGCCGCTCGGCAGCTTCACCACGGTCAGCGATACGTCGGGCTCCTACCGCGTGCCGCGCCACAACCTCTATCCGGCCGCGGAGCTCGACGCCTCGGCGCTGCCGGGCGTCTCCCAGGGTCAGGTGATTGCGGCGCTGCAGAAGCTTGCCGCGGAGACCCTGCCGGAGGGCATCAGCTACGAGTGGACCACGCTGGCGTTCCAGCAGCTCCGGGCCGGCAACACGGCCATTTTCGCCTTCATCCTGGCGGTGGTGTTCGTGTTCCTGGTCCTGGCGGCGCAATACGAGAGCCTGACTTTGCCGCTGGCGGTGATCCTGATCGTGCCGATGTGCCTGGTCGCCGCCATCACTGGTGTGATCTGGCGCGGCCAGGACAACAACATCCTCACCCAGGTTGGCTTCGTCGTGCTGATCGGCCTCGCCGCCAAGAACGCCATCCTGATCGTCGAGTTCGCGCACCAGCTGGAGAACCAGGGCCGCGACCGCTGGGAGGCCGCCGCCGAGGCCGCGCAGCTCCGGTTGCGGCCAATTCTCATGACGTCGTTGGCGTTCATTCTCGGCGTGGTGCCGCTGGTGCGCGCCGTCGGCGCCGGCGCCGAGCTGCGCCAGGCGCTCGGCACTGCGGTGTTCGCCGGCATGATCGGCGTCACCCTGTTCGGGTTGCTGTTCACACCGGTGTTCTACGTGCTGTGCAGGCGGCTGGCAGCACGCTTCGAGCGCCCGCACGCGCCAAGGGAGGAGGCGACGGAGGCGGGGGAGTAGCACACCGCGTTTCGTCTACTTCGCCATATCGTGCTCCCGGTCCCCAACGTCACCCGCGTGCTCTATGGCCGCGACGTCGGCTGCGTGGTGGAGCGCATCGAGCTGTCTTCAGGGCTGGAGGCCATCTGGCAACGGAGACCGCGGTCAGATTGGCAATGGCGCGGCGGCAGGGCACGCCGCGTAGGGGCCACAAGGCGCAGCCGCGTTGCGCCGTGTCAGTCGGGTTGCAAGCGAGGCGGGGTTCCGGTGCGCCGCGGCTTGCGCCTTCTCGCATCCTACACGCCTACCCCGCCGGCGTCCGGAACACCTGGATATCCAGATCGCGGATCTTCTTCCTCAGCGTGTTCCGGTTCAACCCCAGCAGCGCCGCGGCGCGGATCTGGTTTCCCCTGGTGGCGGCGAGCGCCGCCATCAGCAACGGCCGCTCAACGTGCTGCAGGATGCGGTCGTAGAGGCCGGCCGGCGGCAGATCGCGGCCGTAGCTGGCGAAGTGGCCGGCCAGGTAGCGCTCAACCATCTCCGACAACTCACGCGGGCTCTTGCCGCTCTCGTCAGGGGCCGGCGGGGGAGCCGCTTCTGCCAGCTCGGACTCGATGATCTCGGCGGTGAGGATGTCCTCCGGATGCAGCGCCGCCATGCGCCGCACCAGGTTCTCCAGCTCACGGACGTTGCCGGGCCAGTGGTAGCGTTTCATGCGCTCGATCGCCGCCTGCTCGATGGTCTTCTGGCCGAGGCCGACCTTGGCGGTCTGGCGCAGGAAATGGCGCACCAGGTCACCCACGTCCTCCAGGCGCTCGCGCAGGGGTGGCAGCCGCAGCGGCACCACATTGAGGCGGTAGAACAGGTCCTCCCGGAACAGGCCCTGCTGGATCTGCGTCTTCAGCTCCCGGTGCGTGGCGGCGATAATGCGTACGTCGGTCTTGATCGAGGTGCGTCCGCCGATCGTGGTGTATTCGCCCTCCTGCAGC
>DASURA010000252.1:0-4977 GCA_036280295.1 Hyphomicrobiaceae bacterium | reverse complement strand
GGCTCGGGCGGATGCGCGACCAGGCTCGTGCGGTTGGCGTCCTGCCAGCTCGCCACCCTCATGACCTGGCCCGCCTCATGGCCGTCGTCGGTCTCGACCGTCAGCTCCACAATGTTCAACCCATCGGCATCGATGAAGAAGGTGTGATCGCCGAATGTCCGGTTCAGCTCGGGCATCGATGGGTGGTTGTCCGGGATCGCCTGCGCCTCGAATTGGCTCAAGGTGCGCTGGATCAGCGGGGATGTTAACCGCATGCATACGCTCCTTTCGGTTCCTTGCTGTCCGGCCAAGAAAGCAACAACCCCGCGCGTGCAAGCCTGCTCGCTGCGGGGCCTCCCACCGGGCTGTCGGTGGTCTGCGGCCGGTGGCCTTTTCGATCAACTCATGGCCATCGCACTGGTTCAAGCGTGGCCTCGGGCGCGGGGGCCCGAAACGCCACATCCCTGCCCGCAGGTGCATGCTAATGACGGTGCCGTACGCGGCACTTTTGGAGCGAGACGGGGATGACCTTGAACACATGCGGGTGGATCGGCACGCGGCTGGGCGCCGTCCTGGTTGCGGGCCTCATGCTTTGCCCTTCCGGCCTGGCGCTTGCCGATTGCGGCAACGGCACCGCCGGTTTTGACGCCTGGCTCAAGCGCTTCAAGGCCAAGGCCGCCGCGCACGGCATATCGCAGGCCACGATCGCCTCGACGCTGCGTGGCGTGAGCTATGACTCGCGCGTGATCAGGCTCGATCGCAATCAGCGCTCCTTCAAGCTGAGCTTCGAGCAGTTCTATGCCCGCCGCGTGGGCGGCGCACTCATCCGACGAGGCCAATCGAGGATCCGTGCCAATAAGGCCACCTTCGACCGCGTCGAGAAGCAATACGGCGTGCCGGCGCCGGTGATCACCGCCATCTGGGGGCTGGAAACGAACTATGGCGCCGACACCTCCGGGCGGTTCGCGATCGTACGATCACTGGCCACTCTGGCCTACGACTGCCGCCGCTCCGAGTTCTTCACCGGCCACCTGCTCGACGCCTTGCGCATCGTCCAACGGGGCGATCTCACGCCGGCGGAGCTGCGCGGCGGCTGGGCCGGCGAGATCGGCCAGACGCAGTTCCTTCCGAGCGGCTACTACAAATACGCCGTCGATTTCGACGGTGACGGCCGGCGCGATCTGGTGCACAGCGCGCCCGACATCGTCGCGTCCACCGCCAACTTCCTCAAGGGCCACGGCTGGCAGGCCGGGCAGTCCTGGGAGCCCGGCAGCCCCAACTACGAGGTGATCCGCCTGTGGAATCGGGCCGAAGTCTATGTGCGCACGATCTCGGTGATGGCCACCAAGCTGCACCAGCAGACCTCGGCGTCGGCACACTAATCCGCCCTGCGGCACTACACAGCCCAACAGTTGCACCCCAGGGCGCCCCAGAACGACTTGAGGTCCGAGATCGGCAGGCTGCTCGACCACGCCGTTGCATGGTCGTGGCCATGAATGCCGCACGAGCTGCCGCAGCCGCATGAGGCGACGGCTTCGCGGCCGGCCACACGAGCGGCGTGGTTATGCGCCGCAGACTTCGGATCTCCCCAGGCGGCATAGCCGGCGGCCGCTGCCCTGGTCCAGGGCGGCAGAGTCGCCCGCAGCGTAGACCGGCTTGCCGCCGTCAACGTACTGTCGTCCGGTTGGAAGCAGTGCATGCGTAGGGTGCAATAAGTGAGCGCATTGCCGTTGACGACGACCACGGTGCAATGCGGCTTCGCCTTATTGCACCCTACAGGCTGCAGGCACGCCTACACTGCCTTGCTGCCGGCCTCGCTCGCGTGCGAATGGGAAGTCGAGGCGGTTGCTTTAGGCGTCGAACGTGCCAGGTGACTCCTTGGCCGGTCTTCTTCATTGGCTCAAGCACTCGGACCCAACGCGTCGCCAGAATCCTTCCGTGCTGCGTCTGCGCTGCGCTTGACCCAAGCCGATGCGCAGCTTAAGCGCTGCGGCTGGCCTCGAACAGGAACCAGACGCGCTTCTCCGCCTCGTCGATCCACTGCTCAAGCAGGCTCGCCGTAGCCACATCGCCGTGCTCGTCGCACAGGTCGTGCACCTCGCGCATGCGTTGCGTGAGATCCTTGTTGTCCTCGCGCAGCTCGGCCAGCATGTCCTGCGGCGAGACGAACTCGGCGTCGTTGTCGGCCACCCGTTGGAGGCGTGCGATGTTGCCGATCGAGCGCAACGTCGTCCCGCCGATCTTGCGCACGCGCTCGGCAATATCGTCCGTCATCGCGAACAGCTGCCCACCGTGCTCGTCGAGCATCTCGTGATAGTCGCGGAAATGCGGCCCTGAGATATGCCAGTGGAAGTTCTTGGTCTTCATGTAGAGGCCGAAGACGTCCGCAAGCAGGGCGTTGAGCGCACCCTGCAGGTCGGTCGTCGCGTTCGTTGTCAGGTTGGTGGGCGTGTCGAGTGCAGCCTTGCGGCGCGCCTGCGCTTCATTGGCATCCATCGGCATGCTGATCTCCTTCCGGTCTCAGATCTCCCTCTCGCCCCGGTCTTCTACTTGCCGCCCAGCCCGTGCGCGGCTCGGGCGAGGCATCGCTACTCGTTGATGAACGCGAGCAGATCCGCATTCACATCGTCCTTTTGCGTCGTGCACATGCCGTGTGCGCCGCCCTGGTAGACCTTGATCCGTGCTCCCTTGACGATCTCAACGGCACGCAAAGCCGCTGCGCCGATCGGCACGATCTGGTCGTCGTCGCCGTGCAGGAATAGGCTCGGCACGTCCATTCGCTTCAGGTCCTCTGTCGTGTCCGTCTCCGAGAACGCCTTGATGCAGAAATAGGCGCCCGGCATGCCGCACATCATGGCCTGATGCCAGAACGCAGCGCGCACGCCTTCCGACACCTGCGCACCGGGCCGATTGTAGCCATAAAAGGGCATCGTCAGGTCCTTGAAGAACTGTGAGCGGTCGGCGAGGACGCCGGCGCGGATCTTGTCGAACGCCTCGATCGGCGTGCCGTGGGGATTGGCCGGTGTCCTCAGCATCAGCGGCGGGATGGCACCGATCATCACGACCTTGCCGACACGCCCGGTGCCATGCCGGCCGATGTAGCGGGCAACCTCGCCGCCGCCGGTGGAATGGCCAACATGGACAGCGCCCTTCAGGTCGAGCTTCTCCGTCAGCTCGGCCAGGTCATCGGCGTAGGTATCGAGGTCATTGCCGTGCCACGGCTGATCGGAGCGCCCGTGCCCGCGCCGGTCATGGGCGATGCAGCGGCAGCCGCGTGCCGCCAGGAACAGCATCTGGTCCTCGAATGCATCGGCACTGAGCGGCCAGCCGTGGCTGAAGACGACAGGCGTTCCCTCGCCCCAGTCATTGTAATAGAGCCGCGTGCCGTCCCTGGTGATGATCGTCGCCATTAGTCCTCACACTGGTCCGAGGCCGCTTCGGCAGCCTTCACAAGATGTACGGGTCAAACTGCGCCGGTGCGCGTCCGGTCGGCGGTTAACACATCGACCTTGCGACCGTGCGCCGGCAGGTGAAATCGGGACTAACCCTGACGGAGGGCGACGCTCACCCTGAGCGGCGCGGGCCGACGCCTGCGTTGCGCTATCGCCGCCGCAGCCGGGCGTTGACCTCAGCCTCGGTAAGAGTGAGCTCGACGCGATCAGTTCTGCCTTTGCTGGCGTTGATGAGGTTGAACGGCACGGCAATGGCGATTGGTCCGAGCCCAAGCGCGCGCGCGATCTCCGCAACCATCACCGTCTCGTTATCCTCATCGACGCCGAGGGCGAGCACCTTGCCGATCAACTTGCCGTCCGAGGTGTAGAGCGGCAGCCCCGTGAACGCGCCCTGCGGTTTGGATTGCGGCGGGGGCTGCGCCGGCTGTTGCGTCGAAGGCTGAGCAATGGCCGGCAGCGCAGCCGCCATGAGCAATAGCACCGCCGACGCTGCCAGCCGACGCTGCACACGGATGTCGCTTTTGCGGTCGTGGGTCATCCAGATCAACGCTGAGCCGTACCGCCGGGTTGCGAATATCATTAAGGTGGTCCGTAGGGCGGATCAGCGCGTCAGCGGTCATCCGTCGATGCGACGGCGAGACGGCAGATTACGCTGCGCTGATCCGCCCTACGGCCTACGCTTTTGCCGTCACTTCTTCACCAGCGCGTCGCGGATCTCCTTGAGGTACACCTCCGTCGGCGGCGGTGCGGAGGGCGCCTTCGCTGCCGGCTTCTCAACGCGCTTGCGCAGCTCGTTGATCGCCTTGACGAGCATGAACACCGCGGCGGCGACGATGAGGAAGCTGATGACGTTGTTGAGGAAGGTGCCGATGTTCATGGTCACCGCCTCCTGACCGGGCCCGGCGGCGCGCAGCGGGATCTTGATGTCGGAGAAATCGACCCCGCCCAGCAGCATGCCGATCGGCGGCATGATCACGTCCTTCACCAGCGACTGCACCATAGTGCCGAAGGCGGCGCCGATGATGATGCCGACCGCCATGTCGACCACGTTACCCCTGAGGGCGAACTCCTTGAACTCGTCGAGCATGCTCATTGCTTTCCTCCTGCTTGCGCGACATCCGTCCCGGCCCCGCTCACGCTCCAAAGCTCCCCGTGCGTCGCGTTGGACACAATCGTCACTGTCGGGCAAGATGTCGCCCGAGCAGAGGCGGCAGCGCAAGGTCCTGAATGGCCTGTAATTTTTGCGGGCCGCGGGAATGGCAGGAGTGTCATGATCGAAGGCTGGGCCGTCATTACTCTTGCGCTCGCCTATGTGAGCGGCCTGTTCACGCTCGCCTGGTACGCAGACCGGACCTTCCGCGCCCGCAAGGTCCGGGGCGGAAGGCCCATCGTCTATGCCCTGTCACTTGCGTGCTACTGCACATCCTGGACCTTCTTCGGCAGCGTGGGCTTTGCCGCCTCCACCGGCTACGAGTTTTTTGCCGTCTACTTCGGCCCGATCCTCATGTTTGCGCTCGGCTGGCGCCTGATCCTGCGCATCGTGCGC
>DASURA010000251.1:0-29466 GCA_036280295.1 Hyphomicrobiaceae bacterium | reverse complement strand
AAAGGGAATGCGTGGATGGCCGGAACAAGTCCGGCCATGACGGAATGATTATCGGCGCTCGGGCGGCGACCGCCCGCCTACCCCAGCGCCCGCACGATCGCCTCGCCCATCTCCTGCGTGCCGACCTTGCGCATGTTGGGCTGCATGATGTCGGCCGTGCGCAGGCCGCGATTGAGGGCGCCGGTGATGGCCTGGTCGAGCAGGTCGGCCTCTTTCGCGAGGCCATAGGAGTAGCGCAGCGCCATGCCGTAGCTGCCTATGGCCGCGATCGGGTTGGCGAGGCCCTTCCCGGCGATATCAGGCGCCGAGCCGTGCACCGGCTCGTAGAGCGCCTTGCGCTTGCCGGTCTTGGGGTCCGGCGCGCCCAGCGAGGCCGAGGGCAGCATGCCGATGGAGCCCGTCAGCATCGCCGCCTCGTCGGACAGCATGTCGCCGAACAGGTTGTCGCACACGATCACGTCGAACTGCTTGGGGTTGCGCACCAGCTGCATGGCGCAGGCATCGGCCAGAATGTGCTGCAGCTCGACGTCCGTGGCCTCCTTGGCATGCACGGCCGTGACAACCTCTTTCCACAGCACGCCCGTGCGCATGACGTTGTGCTTCTCGGCCGAATGCACCTTGTTGCGGCGCTTGCGGGCCAGGTCGAAGGCGACGCGGGCAATGCGCTCGATCTCGCTGGTGGTGTAGACGGTGGTGTCTACGGCGCGCTTCTGGCCGTCCTCCAGGGTGACGATCTCCTTAGGCTCGCCGAAGTAGGTGCCGCCAGTGAGCTCACGCAGAATGAGGATGTCGAGGCCCTCCACGACCTCACGCCTGAGCGAGGACGCCTCGGCCAGCGCGGGGTAGCAGATGGCGGGGCGCAGGTTGGCGAACAGGTCGAGGTCCTTGCGCAGGCGAAGCAGGCCGGCCTCGGGCCGGATCTCGTAGGGCGCCTTGTCCCACTTGGGCCCGCCGACGGCGCCGAACAGCACGGCGTCGGCCGCATCCGCCTTGGCCAGGGTAGCATCGTCGAGCGGGGTGCCGAACTTGTCGATGGCGGCGCCGCCCACCAGGCCGGTCTCCGTCTTGAGCTCGACCTTGCCCTTCTGGTTGAAGAAGGCGACGATCCGCTCCACCTCGCCCATCACCTCGGGGCCGATGCCGTCGCCGGGCAGCAGAAGAAGAGAATGTGCGGTCATGGGCAGGCCCCCGGCGTGTTTCGCTGATTGTTGAGAGGGCACTAGCTAGCTTGGCTGGGCAGACGGCGCAAGAGAGCTTGCCGATCTCGCCGAATGCGGCTTCGGCCGGGCATTGGCTCTGGAACGCTGCTCCCCGACATGGCGTTGACACGTCAGTACCTTCTCAACAAGGAGCCTCCATGTTCCGGGGAGCAGCGGTGGCCGCCTGGCTCGCAGCCCTGATCGGAGTGCTGGAGCTGGCCCGCGCGCAAAGCCAGCCTGCCGATGCAAACGACGGCCAGCTCGCCTTCAACAATGCCTGCCGCACCTGCCACACATTACGCGAAGGCGACAACCGGCTCGGTCCGAGCCTCCATAACATCGTCGGCCGCAAGGCCGGGACGCTTGCCGGCTTCGGCTACTCCAGTGCCATGAAGGGCGCGGGCATCACGTGGGACAAGGCCACCCTCGACCGCTTCATCGCCAATCCCGATGCGGTTGTCCCCGGCCACAACATGAAGCCCTTCGGTGGCATTGCCTCCGGCGAGGAGCGGGCGCGGATTGTGGCGTATCTGGAGCAATCCGGCAATTGACCGCTCTCGGTTACACGGGGGACCGATCGATGATCCCCTTGTTGCCGTTCCGCGAGGCTGAAGCGAGGAACCGACCTGCCGCCGCGGCCTATTCAGCCGCTGCAGGGAGCTGCACCGGCTGCGCGTTTGCCACCATAGTTAGCGGAGCCGCCACTGGCCCATCCGCGGTGGCAGCCTCATCCTCCGTCGGGCCAATGAATCGGCTGAACACCCGCCAAGCCAGGGCACCGATGTCATCCATCACCGCGAACACGGCGGGGACGAACACCAGCGAGAGCAGCGTCGAGGACATCAGGCCGCCGATCACGGCGATCGACATCGGCGCCCGGAACTCGCCGCCGGAGTCGAGGCCGATGGCGGCGGGGATCATGCCGGCGATCATGGCGATCGTAGTCATGACGATCGGGCGGGCGCGCTTGCGGCCGGCGTCGACGATGGCCTCGGTGCGGCTCGAGCCGCGGTGCATCGACTCGATGGCGAAGTCCACCAGCATGATGGCATTCTTGGTGACGATGCCCATCAGCATCAGGATGCCGATCACCACCGGCAGGCTGATGGCCTGGCCGGTCACCGCCAGCGCCACGATGGCGCCGCCGATCGACAACGGCAGCGAGAACAGGATGGTGACGGGCTGCAGGAAGCTGCCGAACAGCAGCACCAGCACCGCATAGACCATCATGATGCCGGCCCCCATCGCCGCGGCGAACGACGCGAACACCTCGCCCATGATCTCGGCGTCGCCGAACTGCCTGATCTCCACCCCGGGCGGCAGGCTCTTGGCGGCGGGCAGGTCCAGCAGCCGCTCCACCGCCTTGCCGAGCGGCGCTTTGCCGACCAGATCGGCGCCCACCAGCACCCGGCGCATGCGATCGTAGCGGTCGATGGCGGTCGGGCCCTGGGCCAGCTCGAAGCGCGCGACGGCAGACAGCGGCACGGAAGCGCCGGCCGCGGTGGCGACCTTCAGGGATTCCAGGACGTGCCGGTCGGCGCGAGCGCGCTCGTCGAGCTGCACCCGGATCGGCACCTGCCGATCGCCCACGTCGAACTTGGCGAGATTAGCGCCGATATCGCCTATGGTGGCGATGCGCACCGCCTCGGAGATGGCCTCGGTGGAGACGCCGAGATCGGCGGCGATGTCGCCCATCGGCACGACGCGCAGCTCCGGCCGGTCGAGCTCGGCCGAGGACACCACGTTGGCGACCAGCGGGATGCGCCTGGCCTGGCTTGTCATCTCGGCCGCGACATGGCCGACGGCGGCCCCATCGCGCCCGGACACCACCAACTCGATCTGCTGACGCCCGTTGTCCTGCAGGAACCAGAAGCGGATGTCCGGCACCTGCCTCAAGTCGCGGCTGACCGCTTGCTTGATCTCGGCCTGGCTGAGCTTGCGCTCCTCCTTGGGGACAAGGTTGACGATCAGCGTGGCCTTGCGCACCTCGGCAACGCCGCCCACCACGCCGCCCAGGATGCGACCGCCGATCACGAACACGCTCTTCACTTCCGGGCGGGCCCGGATCCGGCGAACGACGGCATCGGTCACCGCCTCGGTCTCGTCCATGCGCGAGCCGGGCGGCAGCTCGATGGCGAGCAGCGTGCGGCCGGTGTCCTCGGGCGGCAGGAAGCCGGACGGCAGCAGGAAGAAGCTGCCGATCGAGGCGGCGAAGATGGCGAGCCCGAGCCCTACCGCGATGTAGTGGTGCCGCACCGACCACCGCACCAGCCGGGTGTAGGCGCCGAGCAGCCGGCCCTCGGGCGCAGCATGGCCATGGCCGCGCATGAAGTAGGCGGCGAGCAGCGGCGTGATCAGCCGCGCCACCAGCAGCGAGAACAGCACAGCGAACGCCACCACCAGGCCGAACTGCTTGAAGTACTGGCCGGCGATGCCGCCCATGAAGCTCACCGGTACGAACACGGCGACGATGGTGAACGTGATGGCGATCACCGCGAGGCCGATCTCGTCGGCGGCCTCGAGTGCGGCGCGGAAGGGGCTCTTGCCCATGCGGATGTGCCGCACGATGTTCTCGATCTCGACGATCGCGTCGTCGACCAGGATGCCCACCACGATGGTGATGGCGAGCAGGCTGATCAGGTTGAGCGAGAACCCCGCGGCATCGATGGCCCAGAACGTCGGCATGATGGAGAGCGGCAGCGCGACGGCGGCGATCACGGTGGCGCGCCAGTCGCGCAGGAACAGGAATACGACGACGATGGCGAGGAGGGCGCCCTCGATCAGCGTGTGCATGGTGGAGCGATAGGCACCCAGCGTGTACGTCACCATCGTGTCGATCAGCTTGATCTCGACGTTGGGGTGGGCCTGCCGCAGCTCCGCGACCTTCTTTTCCAGGTCCGCCGCCACCACCGCATCGCTGGCGCCCTTGGCACGCGAGACGGAGAACGCCACCACGGGGCGGCCGTCGAGGGTAGCGAAGGTGCGCTGCTCGGCGACGCCGTCTGTGACTGTGCCGAGCTGATCGAGCCGAACCTTGCGGTCCCTGGGCAGCGTGATCATGGTGGCGGCGAGATCGGCGACCGACTCCTTCCCCGCCAGCGTGCGGATCGCCTGCTCGCGCCCGCCGATGTCGCCGCGCCCGCCGGCGAGGTCGACATGCGTGGCCCTGAGCTGGCGGTTCACGTCGCCGGCCGTGATGCCGTAGGCCTGCAGCCGGTCCGGATCGAGGGCGATGCGGATTTCACGGTCCACACCGCCGACCCGCTCGATCTGCGACACGTCCTTCACGCTACGCAGCGCGCGCATCACCGTATCATCGACGAACCACGACAGCTCCTCGGGTGTCATGGCCGGCGCGCGGGCAGCGTACGTGACAATCGGCAGGCCCTCGATGGCGACGCGGCTGACGATCGGCTCCTCGATGGTGCGCGGCAGCTCCGAGCGGATGCGGGCAATGGCATCCTTCACGTCGTTCAGGGCGCGATCCTGGTTGACCTCCAGCTGGAACTCCACCGTGGTGACGGAGGAGCCCTCGGTGATGGACGAGGTCTGGTGCTTGACGCCGTTCACGCCGGCGATGCCGTCCTCGATCTTCCTGGTGACCTGCACCTCGAGCTCGGACGGCGCCGCCCCGGCCTGATAGACGCGCACCTGCACGATCGGCACGTCGACGTTGGGAAAGCGCGTGACCGGCAGGTTGCCGAAGCTGACGAAGCCGAGCGTCATCAGCACCATGAACAGCACCAGCGATGGCACCGGCCGGCGGATCGACCAGGCGGAGATGTTCCAGCTCATCCGGGTTCCCCTTTATCAGAAATCAGAAGTCGGAAGGGGAAATCAGAAGTCAGAAATCAGAAACGACGCTTGCTTTCTGATTTCTGATCTTCTGATTTCTGACTTCTGATTTCCCTGCCCTCTAGCTCTTCACATCGTCGGGCGGCACCGGCCGCACCGTATCGCCGTCGCGCAGGAACGTGCCGGAGCGGGCGACGACAAGGTCGCCTTCCTCGAGCCCCTCCAGCACCTCCGCCAAGGCCCCTACGGTCAGCCCGACCTTGATCCGGCGCGTCTCGACGCGCAGGCTGCGCACGACCTGCACGGTCGGGCCCTCGGGGCCATAGAGGATCGCCGAGGCGGGCACGGTGAGCCCGCGCGCGGTGGCGGTGACGATGCTGGCACGGGCGAAGGCGCCGACTCTGAGGCCGGGACTGTCACCCAGGAAGATGCGCACGCGGCCAAGGCGGGTGGATGTGTCGACCTCGGGTGAGACCAGTCGCACCGTGCCGGCCACCTGGCCGTAGCCGGCGGCGTCCACGTTGGCCTTCTGCCCGACCTTGATGGCCCCGAGCCGGGTCTCGACGATTTCGGCGTCGAGTTCCACCTCGCCCTTGGCGACGATGCGGAACATCGGCTCGGCGGCACCGGTGGCATAGGCACCGACGCGTGCCATGCGCCGGCTGATCAAGCCGTCGGACGGCGCCCTGACCTCGACACGTCCGCGCCGCCACATCAGCTCGCGTCGTTGCGCCTCCACCTGCGCCCGCTCCGCTTCCGTGACCCGGAGGCCGTCTTTCGTCGCGGCAAGCTGCGCGGCGGCGGTGCGGAACGCCTGCTCGCGCTGGTCGAAGGCGGCCTCGGTCATGTGGCCCGCCTGACGCAGCGGCTTGGCGCGCTCATAGGCGTTGCCGGCCTCGGTGAGACGCGCCTCAGCCTCCAGGATGGTCGACTTGGCTTGGGCGATGGCAGCGGCATTGCGTGCCAGCGCCGCATCGTTCTGCGCCACCTGGGCGTCGAGCGTATCAGCCACCAGGCGGGCGAGCACGTCGCCCTTTTTCACGCGCTGGCCCTCGTCAGCGAGCACCTCGGTGACGCGCAGTCCCTCGACCTCCGGACCGACCAGGATCTCCTCGCGTGCGACCAGGGAGCCGGTCGCTAGCACGGTTTCGGTGAGCTCGGCCGGCGCAACCCGTGCCACCGTGACCATCGGCGCGAACGGCTCGGCGGAGGCCATCTCCTTGGCTGCCTGGCTCTCGGCCGGGCCGGCGGGTCTGGGCAGCGAGCGGCCAACCAGGGTGAGGGAGATCATCGCAAAGGCGAGCGTCAGCACCGCGCCGATCAGAAACTTTCTCACGTTGGCTCTCCGCTCGGCTGGTTGCCCGCCCCGCTGGTGGTCGCCGTCCCGCGAACGGACTTCAGAAGCGCGGCCACCACCTGCACGGTGGCGGGCACCATGGCTCTGCCATCGAAGCCCGGGTCGACGGCACGGCGCGAGAACAGCCCGTCGCCGATCACGGCCATCATCCGCGCCAGGCTCGGGATATCCATCTCAGGCGCGATCCGGCGCTCGTCTTTCAGGCGCTGGAAGAGCCTCTCGAAGCCGGTGCGGATGAACTCGTCCACGCTGCGGTGGATCTCGCCGATCCGCGGATTGCGGGTGGATTCCATGCCGATCTCGAGGCACAGCAGGCTTTTATAGACGGGCTGATGCACGAAATAGTGCTCGCCGAGCTCTTGCAGCGCGCTGAGAAAGTCCGGCGCGTCGGCTAGCGCGGCCAGGCGCTCGCTGAACTCGGCACGGTCGCGCTCGCAGATGCCGGCGATCAGCGCTTCCTTGCTGTCGAAGTAGACGTAGAGAGCGCCCGGGCTGATGCCGGCCTGCCTGCAGATGTCCTGGATGGTCGTGCGATGAAAGCCGGCGCGCGCGAAGCACTGCTCGGCAGCGTCGAGGATATGATCGCGCCGGGCACGCTGAATATCCGGCTTCAGTTTTGGCATGGCTCCCCCGGTGGTCCCTCGATCCGGCTGTCCCTCATCCGGCGCGATCGCACGTTTGCCCGCGCTCACGGCCCCTGACGTCCCTCACAGGGCGCAGCCCGTCTTGCGTTGCAGCAAAGAAAACGAACAGCCGTTCTGTTTTCTCGCAAGAACGGCCAAATTGCGGCGTCTTTGCCTGAGCGTGCTCAAAAACCGGTGTTTGTGGCATTGCATCATCGGGTCGTTCCCTTGCCGAGGCGGGCGTGGTCGCCACGAGCCGGTGCCGGTGCGGGGCGGCGACCCGTGGGCTCAAGAGAGGCTGGCGCCCACGCCCACGCTTCACCTGGACCGGCAGGGTTTCTGACGCATCTCCTCAATGTAAAGTTTCGCAAAGCTGCCAAGGCGGCGCCAATGTCGGCTCATCCCTCGATCCCGGCCTTGACTTGGCACTCAGGCGAAGACTAGCGTTCCCTGCAGGCCGATTGGGCGGCCCACGGACCGCGTGCAGGGTTCAACCCACCCTTCCAGCATCGAGCTGACATCCCCTTCTTTCTGGCCCGAGAGGTGCGGTCGCCGGGCGTAGAGAAAGAAGGTGTGCCATGCCCCGGGCCCTGCCTGCCCATCCCAATCTCGTCTGGCTGCGGAAAGCCGCCAAGAAGCGGCTCGCGGAGCTGCGTACAGCCAGACCCGGCGCGCGGCTGCATGAAGCGCAGCTTGCCGTCGCCCTCGAGTACGGCTTCCCGAGCTGGCGCGCGCTGAAGGCGCACATCGACATGCTGAGCCCCACGGCGGTGGCCGCCCACGTGTTTGCAGCGACCCGCGCCGGCGACGTCGAGGCTGTCCGGCGTGCCTTTGCCTCGGGCTTCGATCCCGCGACGCCCGATGCCGACGGCCGCACGATCCACCAGATCGCCAAGGAGCTGCGCCACGAGGCCATTGAGCTGCTGACCAATGACGTGCAAGGCGGAAAGATCAATCGGCCCGAACACAAGGCAAAGGCGAATCGCGCCATCATCGTCGCCGCACAGTCCGGCGACGTGGCGGCGCTCGCGGCCCTGCTCGATGCGCACCTGGACCTGATCGATGCGCTCGGCGGCCTCGGCTTTCCGAAGGCCACGGCGCTGCATCTGGCGACGATTCGCAACCAGCATGCCGCCATCCGGCTTCTGATCGAACGGGGCGCCGACCTCGACGCGCGCGAATTTCCCGACAACGCGACGCCCCTGCATTTCGCGGCCTCGCACGGCGACCTGGAGACCATCGGCCTGCTGGTCGAGGCCGGTGCGGACATCGAGGCCAGGGGAGACGATCACGGCGTGGGCGTGCTCGGCTGGGCCACCTGCTTCAAGAAGGTGCGTGAGGATGTTGCTGCCTATCTCCTGGATCATGGTGCGACGCTCAACGTGTGGACCGCGATTGCGCTCGATCGTCCAGCCGAGTTGCGGGCCATGATCGCTAGCGATCCATCTCTGCTCACCGTGCGCTTGACGCGTAACGAGCATCGCCGGACGCCCCTGCATCATGCCGCGGTCAAAAAGCGGCCAGGGATGGTCGAGCTGCTGCTGGAGCTGGGCGCCGATCCCAACGCAACCGATGCGACCGGTGCCACCGCGCTCACCACGGCCGCTCAGGAGCACGCCGGCGAGGCCATCGTTTCGGCTCTTCTGGCTGCCGGTGCGAGGCTTGACCTGCTGACGGCCGTCAATATGGGGCGGCTGGCCGAGGCGGAGGCGATGCTGCGCGAGGATCCGGCGCGCATCGGCCCGGACGGCGCCGACACGATTGCCCTGCACCGGGCTGTCAGCAAGCGCAACCTGCCCGCGCTGCAGTGGCTGCTGGCGCACGGCATCGATGTCAATGCCAAACGGTCCATGTGGGACTGCAATCATACCGCCCTGCAGATGACCGTCGAGAGCGGCGCCATCGACATCGCTCGCCTGCTGCTCGACGCCGGCGCCGACCCGAACATCCGCGACGATAAGTTCAAGGCGACAGCCCTCCGCTGGGCCGTCCACTTCGACCGAGCGGATTTCGCCGAGCTCATCCGCGAGAGAGGCGGCACCGAGTGACCGGGGCGAGACGGGGCGGGCCTGACCCGTCGCAGCCGTCGCAGTAGGCGCTTCAGCCTTGGGCGTGTAACGTTGCCTTCCCAGTCCTATCTCATACACGGCCCCGGACATGATCCCCCTGCTCAAAGGCCTGCGCATTCTCGACCTCACAGCTGTCATCCTGGGGCCGTACGGCACGCAGATCCTGGGCGATCTCGGGGCCGAGGTGATCAAGGTGGAGCCGCCCGAGGGCGACAGCATGCGCCCGGTTGCGCCGGTGGCGGCGCCCGGCATCTCGGCGATCTTCTCCAACTTCAACCGCAACAAGCGCTCGGTGGCGCTCGATCTCAAGAGCGAGGCCGGCCGCGCCGCACTGATGAAGCTGCTGCCGACGGCCGACGCCTTCGTCCACAACATGCGCCAGGAGGCGATGGACAAGCTGGGCTTCACCTTCAAGGCGGTGCGCGCCGCCAACCCGCGCATCATCTACGCGGCGGCGATCGGCTTCGGCCGGCACGGCCGCTATGCCGGCAAGCCGGCCTACGACGATGTGATCCAGGCCGGGTCGGGCTTCGCCGGCCTGTCCCAGATGCGCGACGGCGCCCCGGTTTACGCGCCCACCATCGCCGCCGACAAGGTCTCCGGGCTGCATCTCGTTTATGCCGTGCTCGCGGGGCTGCTCTACCGCGAGCGTACCGGCGAGGTGCCAGGCTATATCGAGGTACCCATGTTCGAGCTGATGGCCGCCTTCAGCCTCTCCGAGCACCTGGGCGCGGCCACCTTCGCCGACGACGGCGATGTGGGCTACGCGCGGGTGCTCTCGCGCGGCCGCCGCCCGTATAAGACGAAGGACGGCTGGGTCGGCGTGCTGCCCTACAGCGAGCGCAACTGGACGCGGATCCTGGTCGAGATCGGCCGCACCGACGTGGTCGAGCGCCCGTGGTTCAAGAGCGCCACCGAGCGCAGCCGGCACATCGACGAGCTGTACGACATCATCGCCGAGGCGATGCCTGAGCGCACGTCCGCGGAATGGCTTGCCACCTTCGAGCGGCTCGACATCCCGCACTCGCCGGTGCGCTCGCCGCAGGACCTGATGGGCGATGCCCACCTCAACGACGTGGGCTTCTTCGACTGCAATTTCACCGCCGAGACGCCGGTCAGGCGAACGCTGCGGCAGGCCGTCACCATGGAGGGCGTGGAGACCGCGGCGGATCTTCCTCCGCCTGGCCTGGGCGCCGACACCGAGGCCGTGCTGCGCGAGGCCGGCTGCAGCGAGGCGGAGATCGCGGCGGTGCTGGGGCGCAACGGGACGGCTTGAATTCAGCCGGCATGCAGGTGCCGCCGACATGCCTGCGCCAAAGCACCTGGCCCCGTTACGACAGCTCAGCGTGTGAAAGGACCATCGACGGCTTCGCTGGCGTACATCTCGCAGCGCTCGGGACGCCTGCCTTCTCTCTGCCACCGCTGTTGATCTGGCTCGGGACCATTCCGGCCAGCGCCTCCGCCATCGGTCTCGTTTGAGGCGTGGGATCGACCTGCATGCAACGGTTGCTTCTGCAAGAATCAACGGCACGCAGGCGCATCACGCTGGGTGATTGCGAAGGGGGATGAAAGCCGTCTATCGGATAGCCGAGAACGGTCTGCTCAACAGCCCTACGAGCCTTGCCCATCCAGAGAAATGGTGATGCGTCCTCCGGCACTCTCGCGGCTTGCGGCCTCGGCCGTCGCGGCGCTGGCATTGTCGGCGATGCCGTGGCTTGGCCGCCTGCACGCACAGAACGACGGCGATGAGCGCCGATCGACCTGGGAGCGCAATGCCTCGCTGACGTTCTACCGCTACTTCGAGCCCTTCCCGCGCGTGGAGTCGGCCCGCGCCTGCCGCGACCGCTGCGTGCATGATCATCGCTGCACCGGCTGGACCTACTACGACGCCAGCTTCAAGGATGCCGGTCTCTACTCCTTCAAGCTGCAGCGCGTGTGCGTGCTGGGCGCCGGCCTGATCGACCGGCAGTCCGGTAACCGGCCCGGACGCACATCCGGCGTGGTCCGCACCGGTCCTCCGGGCAACGGCGAATAGGCTCGCCGGTCAACGCGTGCCGTAGGCGCGGTCCCCGGCGTCGCCGAGACCGGGCAGTATGTAGCCGCGCGCATCCAGCGTGGCGTCGATGGCGGCGGTCCAGATCGGCACGTCGGGGTGCAGGGCGCGCAGGCGCTCGAAGCCCTGCGGCGCCCCCAGCAGCGAGACCAGGCGGATATCGTGGGCGCCGGACTCCTTCAGTCTGTCGATCGCCGCCACGGCGGTGTTGCCGGTGGCGACCACCGGCGAGGCCACGATCACCATCCGCTCGGCAACATCAGCCGGCGCCTTGAAGAAGTATTCGACGGCCACGAACGTCTCCGGCTCGCGGTAGAGGCCGGCGTGGGCAACGCGGGCGCTCGGCACAAGGTCCAGCATCCCTTCGACGAAGGTGGCGCCGGCGCGCAGAACCGGAGCCAGCACCAGCTTCTTGCCGGCGATGCAGCGCGCCTTGGCGCGGGCAAGCGGCGTCTCGACCTCGACCTCGGTGAGCGGCAGATCGCGCGTCACCTCGTAGCACAGCAGCATGCCGATCTCTTTCAGCAGCTCCCGGAACGACTTGGTCGAGCGGGACTTGTCGCGGATCAGGGTGAGCTTGTGCTGCACCAATGGGTGCTCGACTACGGTGACGCCGTCCATGACGCTCTCCGTCCTTATCTTGGCCTAAAAGACTGTGCCGTCGCTGACGATCGTCAGGGGCGGTGCGCCGTCGGGGCGGCGCTCGCGGGCGATCCGGCGGCCCGCGGCCCAGGTGCCGCCCTGCAGGACCTTGGCCAGGGGCAGCGCCTCGGCATCCATTTTTAGCCGCTGGCGCACGAGGGCCGCCAGCCGGTCGAGCAGGGCGACGGTAAGGGCGCGCCATTCCACCACCAGCGCCGCATCCACCTGGTGCGGACGCCGGGCCTCGGCCGGATCGCGCAGGACGAGCACGCCGGTATCGATGAAGAGCCCGCCGTTGCGGTATTCGGCGAGGCCGGTGAGACCGTCGACCTCGGTCACGGCGAGGCCCGCCTCCTGCAGCGGCTCCAGCAGCGAATAGGTGAGCCATTGCGAGAGCTTATGCAGCGGCACGAGCCTGGACGTGGCGTCGTCGGTGACGAGCGCAGGATGGCGCCAGCAGTCGCCGAGCGGGACGCCGTCGAGCTCCAGGCGCGAGGGCCAGATCGGGCCGAGATGCTGCAGCACAGCCTTCAGCACATCGGGCGCGGCGATAGCGCTGTGGCGTGCGCTGGCGATGAGATGGTCGACGAGACCGCCCGGACGCGGTGAATCGCGGAGCGCAAAGACCTCAGGGGCCGCAGCGACCGCGGCACCGAGCCGGCGCAGCAGCGCCACCCGCCCCTCCACGCCGGGCAGCGGATTGGCGGCATCGACCTGGAGCATCCGGCTCAGTTTCTCCACCGTCATAGACTGCAGCTCGGATGCATCGACCCGCAGTGTGTCGCCGTCGGGATCGGCGGATAAAGCGCCACCTGCGAACATGACCAGGCTCGCCAGCGCCAGGCCTTCCGAGCGGCCGATGCGCGTCTCGGTTCCATAGTCCAGATACGACCAATCGGGACCTGCCCCGGCGTCCAGGAGGACGCTGACAATGGCGAGGTCAAAGGCGGCCCGCGCCCGCTCCGCCGGATCGCGCCAGCCGGGGTCGCGTGCGTGCTCGGCCGCAACGCGCTGCCAGCGATCCGTACCGTCCACCACGAAATGGCGCCAGCGCGAATGGAACGGCACGTCAAGGGTCGGATAGGCCGTGCGCATGACCTCGATGGTGAGATCGGCTGCGGTCTCCAGCCTGGCAAGATCGACGCGGAAGTGCTCAAGCATTCCCCGCAGCCCGAGCTCCAGCAGGCGATGCGCGCGCTCCCGCACCGCCTGGGCGCTCAAAAGCGTAAGGGCTGCTGCCGAGGCGGGCTGCATGGGTCTCTCCATGTCGGTCGGGTTACGCGCATCGCTGTCAGCGGGACCGCAGATGCCGGCGCCAACCTACTCAGCTCTGCTCGAGCCCACGGCCGATCGTGTCCGTCGGGTCTTGCGCCGCGGCCAGGGGTGCCGAGTAGTAGCCGGCGGCCTTCTTGGCGACGATCTCCACCTGGGCGTCGGCCGGCACCAGCTCGTCGGGGATCGGCACCCGCTCGATGATGGCGATGCCCTGGCTGGTGAGCGCATCGTGCTTCATGTCGCTCATGGACACGAAGCGGTCGATGCGCCTGAGGCCGAGCCAGTGCAGCACATCCGGCATCAGCTGCTGGAAGCGCGCGTCCTGGACGCCGGCCACGCACTCGGTGCGTTCGAAGTAGGCGCTGGCGGCGTCTCCGCCGCGCTTTCTGGCATTATAGACGAGGAATTTCGTCACCTCGCCCAGCGCCCGGCCTTCCTTGCGGTTGTAGACGATCACGCCGAGACCGCCGGCCTGTGCCTCACGCACGCATTCCTCTATGCCGTGCACCAGATAGGGCCGGCAGGTGCAGATGTCGGAGCCGAACACGTCTGAGCCGTTGCACTCGTCGTGGACGCGGCAGGTGATGCGGGTGGCCGGTTGGGCGAGCTTCTCCACGTCGCCGAACAGGTAGACGGTGGTGCCCCCAATCGGCGGCAGGAACACGGCGAGGTCGGGCCGCGTGACCAGCTCCGGGAACATGCCGGCGGTCTGCTCGAACAGGGTGCGGCGCAGGCTGGTCTCGCTGGTGCCAAAGCGCTCGGCGATACCCGGCAGATACCAGACCGGATCGATGGCGGCCTTGACCACCGAGATGGCGCCGCCGGCATGCAGCACCGTGCCATCGCACTTCAAGCGACCGACGCCCAGGGCTTCACGGATCTCGGGAATATCGAGACGGGCGCGCGTGACGGCGATGCTGGGACGGACGTCCGTACCCTCGGCGATCTCGGTATGGAAATCCTCAGCCGCCAAGTGGCCCCAAGGGTCGAGCGAGACGATGGTGCGTGCTCCGGCCCACTGCGCGAACGGACCGATGGCGGCGGCCGGCTCGGTGTTGGCGAGGTCCGGCCGGCGCAGCGGATTGAGCGCTCCGGATGAGACCGCCAGCGCCCGGTAAAGAGCGTAGGAGCCGCCGTGGGTGCCGATGGCGTTGCGGTCAGCCAGGCGCGAGACCGTGCCGACGATAGGGCCGCGCTCGCGGGCGCTTGTGGCGCCCCAGGTGACGGGGAAGCGCGGTTTGCCGCCCGGCGCCGGATGCGAGGTGAGGCGGATATGGTCGGCCCGGTTCATCATCTGGGTCATGAGGGACCCCCAAAAAGCGATGGCCCGCCGTGACCGACGGGCGCGCATCGCGACAGATCCAGCCTGCCGGGCCAATTTCCGTCGGCGCCAGCCTGCTTTATCGATAGATATATAAGGCACTTATGCCCCGGCACAAAGCCGCATCGATCACAAAATGGGACGTCGTGTCGCTGAAGCAACGAGGCGGCGGGCGCGCCGGGTGCCCGTTCAGCATGGCATCCGAATGGGCTGGCCACTCGGGGGCAATACGCCCAGCGCTTGCACCGATCGGCCAGGAATCACATGCGACGACCGTCTCGGCGAACGCGGCTGACGCCCCTGCTGCACCCTACGATGATGCGTTGCAACGCCACCGCGAACATGCTCGAATTGAGGGAATACCAGCCGAAAGGTGACGATTGCAATGACTGGCCTCTACCTGGAGGACTTCGAGATCGGGCGTGTGTTCGAGCACGCGATCGGGCGGACCGTCACGGAGATGGACAATACGCTGTTCTCCTGCCTCACCCACAATCCGCAGCCGCTGCACATCGATCATGACTTCTCGGCCAAGACCGAGTGGGGCAAGCCGCTCGTCAACAGCCTGTTCACTCTCGGGCTGATGATCGGCATCTCGGTCAACGACACCACGCTCGGCACCACCATCGGCAACCTCGGCATGACCGACGTGAAGTTTCCCAAGCCGGTATTCCATGGCGATACCCTGCACGTGACCACCGAGGTTCTCTCCAGCCGCGAGACGCGCTCGCGGCCCGACGCCGGCATCGTCGAATTCCTGCACAAGGCCATCAACCAGCGCGGCGAGGTGGTGGCCGAGTGCCGGCGCCAGGCGATGATGAAGAAGCGGCCCACGGCTTGAGGTTGCGAGCGATGCGTTCCCTGCTGTTCGTTCCCGCTGACGACGAGAGGAAGCTCGGCAAGGGGCTCGCCACCGGTGCCGATGCGCTGATCCTCGATCTTGAGGATTCCGTGAGCCCCGGGCGCAAGGCCGCCGCGCGCACGTTGGCAGCTCAGTACGTGGCCGAAGCGCTGCCCAAGGCGGGCAGGCCGCGTCTCTACGTGCGCATCAATGCGCTGGAGACGGGGCTGTGGCTGGACGACATCGCCGCCGTGATCGGCGCCCGGCCCGACGGCATCATCCTGCCCAAGCCGCGCTCGGGCGATGACGTGCACCGGCTGTCGCTTGCGCTCCGGCACGAGGAGGAGCACGCCAGCGTTCCGGTTGGCTCAATACGGATCATCGCCATCGCCACCGAGACGCCTGCCTCGCTTTTCCATCTGCATACGTACTCGGACTCCAGCTCCCGGCTGGAGGCGTTGACCTGGGGGGCGGAGGATCTTTCCGCAGTGATCGGCTCCGCCCGAACGCGCGAGGCCGATGGCTGCGGCTGGACCTCGCCCTATCGCCTGGCACGCGATCTCACGCTGTTCGCGGCGGCGGCCGGCGGCGTGGAGGCGATCGACACGGTGTTCGTCAACTTCCGCGACGGCGAGGGCCTCAAGCGCGAATGCGAGGCGGCGGCGCGCGACGGCTTCACCGGCAAGATGGCGATCCATCCCGGCCAGGTCGAGACCATCAACGCCGCCTTCACGCCGAGCGCTGCTGCGGTGGCCGAGGCCCAGGAGATCGTGCAGCTGTTTGCCGACACTCCCGGCGCCGGCGCGCTGTCGTTGCGCGGCCAGATGGTTGACCGCCCGCACCTCACGCGCGCCGAGCGCACGCTGGCCCGTGCCAGGGCGGCCGGACTCATCTAGGGCCAGATTGTGCATCGCGGCAGGCAACCGCCTGTGCGCTCATTCTCCGTGAGGCAGCTATGCCTCTTGCGAGGCTCGTCGCCGGGAACGCACCTCACGGAGATTCGTTAAGTGTAGGAGTGAAGATCCGGCGAAGCATCAGCTAGGCCATAGTCTCCAGAATGTGTCCCCTCCTTCTTGCGGAACGGGGTCGAGGTGGGAGGTGCCAGACCCGAGCTTGGGAGATGGCGGGCTCCTCGCCGGCCTGTCCCAAGGAGGACGCACCATGAGGACCACCAAGAACCCAGGTCGCGCACCGACACGCCGCGACGTCATGATTACTGCCGGCGCCGCCGGTGTTGTCGCCACCGCCGCCCCCTTCCTCCACGTCCGCTCCGCGCGCGCGGCCAAGACGCTCAAGATCCTCCAGTGGAGCCACTTCGTCCCCGGCTACGACAAGTGGTTCAACGACGAGTACACGAAGGAGTGGGGTGAGAAGAACGGCACGGAGGTGATGGTCGACAACATCAATCTTGCCCTCATCGAATCGCGTGCGGCGGCGGAGGTCTCGGCCCAGGGGGGCCATGACCTCGTCCTGTTCCTGGCTCCGCCCGCGGTCTTCGAGGACCAGGTCGTTCCCATGAACGACGTGTATGCCGAGTGTGAGAAGCGGCACGGCAAGCCGATTGATCTTGCCGTCAAGAGCACCTTTAATCCGAAGACCAAGACCTACTTCGCCTTCTCCGACAGCTTCGTGCCAGACCCCGTCAACTACCGCACGGACCTGTGGAGCGACGTCGGCATGGAGCCCGACACCTGGGATGACATCCGCGCCGGTGGCAAGAAGATCAAGGACAAGCATCGCATCCCGGTCGGCATAGGGCTGTCGGCCGAGATCGATACCGCAATGGCCCTGCGAGCGATCATGTACTCGTTCGGCTCGCATGAGCAGGACGCGGACGGGAACCTGACCATAAACTCCAAGGAGACAATGGAGGCGCTGCGCTTCGTCAAGGCGCTGTTTCAAGAGTGCATGACACCCGAGGTGCTGGCCTGGGACGCTTCCTCGAACAACCGGCAGATGCTCGCCGGACGCTCGTCGCTCGTGCTCAATGCCATCTCCGTGACTCGCACCGGCGAGCGTCAGAAGCTGCCGATCCACGAGAAGATCGGCCTTGCCAAGGCGGCCAAGGGCCCCGTGCGTCGCATGGGCCTTGAGCATGTGATGAACTGCTACGTGGTCTGGAAGTTCGCCGAGAATCGGGACGGGGCGCAGAAGTTCCTGATCGACTACGTCGACGGCTTCAGCCAGGCATTCAAGGCGAGCGAATTCTACAACTTCCCATGCTTCGCGCAGACAGTGCCGGACCTCAAGCAGCTGATCGCGCACGACGCCAAGGCCGTTCCGCCCGACAAGTATGCCGTGCTGGGTGACGTGCTCGATTGGGCCACCAATGTAGGCTACCCGGGCTACTCCACCGCGGCCATTGCCGACTCCTACCAGACCTGGGTCGTCAACACGATGTTCGCCGAGTGCGCTACGGGCGCCGAGACACCTGAGGGCGCGCTCAAGCGTGCGGAGGACAGGATGAAGGCGATCTGGGCCAAATGGAAGGACCGCGGCTTGATCTAGCGCCCGCGGGCCGGTGCCGCGCGCTCTCTTCGCCCTACCCGGGGGCAGCGAAGGACGCTCGAAGCTTGGATGAGTCCGCCTCATGGCAACAATCGAGGTACGGCGCGTCTCAAGGCATTTCGACGACGTACACGCCGTCGATGGTGTGGATCTTGCGGCGGCTGAAGGCGAGTTCCTGGTGCTGCTCGGACCATCGGGCTGCGGCAAGACAACCCTGATGCGTTTGATTGCCGGCCTGGAGCAGCCCACTGCTGGCGAGATCCTGATCGACGGGGTGGTGGTCAATGACCTTCCGCCCCGCGCCCGCAATATCGCCATGGTGTTCCAGAGCTACGCGCTCTACCCACACCTGACGGTGGAACGAAACATTGCATTCCCCCTGCGAGCTGTTGGTCTGTCGAAGGACAAAACGCGCAAGAAGGTCGAGTGGGCGGCGCGCATGTTCGGCATCGAACGCTTCCTCGACCGCAAGCCGCGGCAGCTCTCGGGCGGCGAGCGCCAGCGTGTTGCGCTGGCCCGCGCCGTCGTGCGCGAGCCAGTTGCATTTCTGCTCGACGAGCCGCTGTCGAATCTAGACGCCAAGCTGAGAAACTCCGCGCGCGAGGAGCTCAAGCAGTTCCAGCGGGGACTCGGCACCACCACCATCTACGTCACCCACGACCAGGCGGAAGCCATGGGCCTCGGCGACCGCATTGCCGTGCTGAACCAGGGCAAGGTGTGCCAGGTCGGCACCCCGCACGATGTCTACACCCGTCCGGCCGATATCTTCGTGGCGACATTCATCGGCTCGCCGCCGATGAACCTCGTCGAGGATGGCGCCACCTGGGTCGGCTTCCGGCCCGAAGCGTTCCTGCCCAGGAGCGTGGAGTGTGCGGGCGTCACGGTGTCGTTTCCGTTCCGCGTCACCCGCGTCGAGTATCTGGGGGCGGAGCGGCTGGTCTACGGCGAGATCGAGGGCCGCAACCACGATGCGCAGGTGATCTCCAAAATTCCAATCAACACGCGCGCCGACATCAATGCTGGCGAGACGCATGAGTTCAGAGTCATGGCGCAGGACCTCATCCGCTTCGATCGCGCCAATGGTTGCCGGATCGATGGAGGCACATCGTGACGGCGGTTGCTGCGCGCGCGCCCATCGGGGCATTGGCCAACGGCCTTGCCGACAACGAGCGCTGGCTGTGGCGGGCCATGCTGACGCCGGCGATCCTCTACATCGTGCTGCTGGTCGGCCTGCCGTTCTTCCTGTCGCTCTACTACAGCCTGACGAACGTGACCGTGGCGAGCCGGACGACCGAGTTTGTGGGGCTGGCGAACTTCCAGCGCGTGCTCGACAGCCGCACGTTCTGGACGGCCCTGGGGAACACGCTCCTCATCACCTTCGTCTCGCAATTCTTCGTCCTGGTGCTCGGCAATATCCTCGCCCTCGCCCTCCACGCCGATTTTCGCGGCAAGTGGCTGGTACGGCTCCTCATCCTGCTGCCGTGGGTCGCGCCGATCTCGCTTGGCGCCATCGGCTGGTTGTGGATCTTCGATTCGATCTACTCGATCATCAACTGGACTGCGCGCGCCGTCGGCATTCTAGGCCCGTATGATTGGCCGATCTGGCTCGGCGATCCGCTGCTCGCCAAGATCTCGATCATCATCGTCAACATCTGGCGGCTCCTGCCGTTGGCGACCGTCATCATCCTGGCCGGCCTGGCCTCGATCCCGCAGGACATCCATGACGCAGCCCAGGTCGACGGTGCCGGCTTCTGGCGCCACCATTTCGAGATAACCGCGCCGCTGATCATGCCGATCACGCTGGTGGCGCTGCTGTTCGGCATCATCTTCACGTTCACGGACATGATCGTGGTGTTCGTGCTCACCCGCGGTGGGCCGTACGACAGCACGCAGGTGATCGCGAGCTGGGCCTACTTCACTGGCATCCAGGGCGGCGATCTCGCCGCCGGTGCCGCCATCTCGCTATTCATGTTCCCGGTTCTGGCGGCGATGGCGGTCCTGCTCCTGCGTTTTGCCGGGCGCGCGGAGGTGACGTAGCATGTCGCTTTGGAAGGGACGCACCAAGCGTGTCGCCCGGGCCGGCGGTCATACCGCCATCCTGGTGTTCTTTGTCACCTTCCTCGCGTTCCCGTTCTACTGGATGGCCATCACCACCTTCAAGACCACTGCCGACCTGTACGACACAACGAAGAATCCCTATTTGTTCAACGAGCCTCCGACGCTCGAGCACCTCAGGGTGTTGTTCCAGGACACCCAGTTCGTGCAGTGGCTGATCAACACCAGCCTGGTCGGTCTTGCGGTGGTAGCGATCACCCTCGCTCTCGCCATCCCTGCGGGCTATGCGCTGTCGCGCATGACCGGCCACTGGGGCCAGACGCTGGGCATTGCCATCTTTCTCACCTACCTGGTGCCGCCCACCATCCTGTTCATCCCGTTCTCGCGCATCGTCGGCGACCTCGGCCTGCAGGATTCGCTCTGGTCGCTGATCCTCGTGTATCCGAGCTTCACGGTGCCGTTCTGCACCTGGCTGCTGATGGGCTTCTTCAAGGCCATCCCGCGCGATCTGGAAGAAGCGGCGATGATCGACGGCCTGTCGCGGCTCGGCGCCTTCATCAAGGTGGTGATGCCGATTTCGCTCGCCGGCATCCTGACGGCGATCATTTTCACATTCACACTGGTGACACAGGAGTTCGTCTACGGCGTCACATTCATTACGTCCTCGTCGAGCTATACGGTGAGTGTTGGCGTCCCAACCTTCCTCGTGCGTGGTGACGTCTACTTCTGGGGGTCGATGATGGGGGCCTGCCTGATCGCCAGTGTACCCATCGCCATTATTTACAACATCTTCGTCGATCGCTTCGTGGCGGGGTTCACGATGGGAGCGATAAGGTGACCTGGAGCAACGAGCTGCACACGCCCCTCGGCTCGTTCGCGACCAGACCCTGCTGACATTTCAATGTGTTGCGATCTCGATTGTCCACGGCGTCATCCCGGAACTTGCCTGTATCGGCACGAGAGTGGGAAGCGCCGGTGCGCCGCCCGGCCCCCATCAAATTGCCTTCGACGCACTGGAGACTCCCCCGACCGCCAAAGAACATATCCGGCGGGGACAAACGGGGGTGCGCATGGCTTCGTTTCCAGTCGGATTGATGCGGACACTGATCGGCTTGGCGCAGGGGATTGCGCTCTATCTCCTCTATCGCGCCGCGCATGCGGTGGTGAAAGGCTGGCCGGCCACAGAGCCCATGACCTTCGCGGCTCTGGCTGCAGTCGCGCTGTTCATTCCGATTCTGATGATGGCCGGATTTCGCAACCTGCGGCCGCGCACCCTTGCGGCATGGGGGCTGCTGGCGGCGCTCGTGTGCGCCGGCCTGGCGGTCTACGACATCTACCGCGAGCCGCTGCTGCCGAACGGGAGCACGGGCTTGCGCCTCACCCTCTCGCCGGCACTGGTGGCCTGCCTGCCGGCAATCCTGTTCATCGTCCATACGCTCATCGTAGCGGGTGAGGCCGAGCGGAAGCTGGTGGCCAGCTATCAGGGCTACTTCGACGTATCGTGGAAGCTGGGCGTGCAGCTCTCGCTCGCGGTGGCCTTCGTAGCGGCGTTCTGGGCACTCCTATGGCTCGGTGCGGCTCTGTTCCAGATCATCGGCATCCGTGCCATCGCCCAGACCATCCAGCGCGAGTGGTTCTCGATACCGGCAACCGCGACGGCGCTGGCCTATGCCATCCATGTCACCGACGCGCGCGCCGAGCTGGTGCGCGGGGTGCGCACGCTCGCCCTCACGCTGCTGGGGTGGCTGTTGCCCATGCTGACGGGCTTTGCAGTCGCCTTCCTGCTGGCGCTGCCGTTCACCGGGCTGCAGCCGCTGTGGAGCACACGCTCGGCCACCGGCATCCTGCTGGCCGCCGCGGGATCTCTCATCGTGCTTATCAACGCCGGATATCAGGATGGGCAGGAGGAGGGCGTGGCGAAGTTGGTGCGCTATGCCCGCAGTGTCGCCGCCCTGGTGCTGGTGCCGCTGGTCGGACTCGCCGTTTGCGGGCTGATGCTACGCGCGCAGCAATACGGCTGGACGCCCACGCGCATCATCGCCGGTGCCTGCATCGTGGTCGCAGCCTGCTATGCGGCCGGATATGCCGCAGCCGCGCTGCGACCCGGCTTCAAGCTCAAGTGGCTGGAGTCGACCAATATCGCGACCGCCTATGTCATTGTCGCGGTGGTGCTGTGCCTGCTCTCGCCGCTGGCCGATCCGGCCCGGATCGCGGTGGCGGACCAGCTGCGACGCCTGGCTTCCGGCAGGGAGACGCCCGAGACCTTCGACTTCAAGTTCCTGCGCTTCCACGCCGGCCGCCACGGCAGGGCCGAGCTGGAGAAGCTGGCGCGGGCGACCGAGGGACAGCAAGCGGCCGCCATCGCCGAGAAGGCGAAGGTGGCTTTGGCCCTTGTCACCCCGTGGCAAGGCAAGGCGCAATTCCATGCGACCGCCGAGCAGCGTGCGACCAACATCACCGTAGTGTATCCGCAGGGGCAGGCCCTGCCCGACAGCTTCATCCGCACCGACTGGACGACGGTGACGGCGCCGGCGGCGCTGCCGAGGTGCCTCACAGCCGACGACCGGTGCGAGGCGGCGCTGATCGATCTCGATGCGGACGGCACGGCAGAGGTTCTGCTGTTTGTGCCAGCAAGATCGGGAAATGGCATCCTGACGGCTGGCGCGTTCAAGGCTGAATCCGGAAACGCCTGGACATGGCTCGGGCCCATTACGAACGCGCAATGTGCCGGTGTGCGTGACGGCCTGGCGAGAGGTCAGATCGAGACGGTCGACGTTCGCATGAAAGACTTCAACGTGAACGGCGTGCGCCTGCGCGTGAACACCGTCAGGGGGTGCCCTCCCAGGGCGAGGTAGGGCGAGGTAGGTCTACGGCCCGCCGAGACGCCGGGCCGCCTCATGCACGGCGGCCTCGCGCGCGGCCTGTCCCTGCGCTCCGGCCTGGCGCAGGCGGTCGACAATGGCGGTGCCGGCGCGCTCTGGCGAGCCGGCATCGAAGGGTGGCTGCGGGTCATACTCGATGCCGAGCTGGATGGCCTTCGCCGCCTCCTCTCCGGCAATCTCGGCGACGACCCGCAGGGCGAAGTCGATGCCGGCGGTGACGCCGCCGCCGGTGATGAGGTTGCCATCGAAGACGACCCGCTCGGCGACCGGCGTGGCCCCGAAGGCGGTGAGAAGGTGGTGCGCCGACCAATGCGTGGTCGCGCGCTTGCCGCGCAGCAGGCCGGCGGCACCCAGGACGAGGGCACCCGTGCAGACGGCCGTGACGTAGCGGGCACCGACAGCCTGGTGACGGAGGAAGTCCAGCACCTCGGGGTCGGCCATGAGCGGCGTCGTCCCCGGCCCGCCGGGCACGCAGATAAGGTCCAGCTGCGGGCAGGCGGTAAGCGTCGTACCAGGAAGGAAGCGCAGGCCGCCCTGGGCCGTCACAGGATCGAGCGATTTCCACACGAGGTGGACCTCAGCGCCCGGCAGCCTCGTGAGCACCTCGTACGGTCCGGTCATGTCGAGCTGGGTGATATTGGGGAATATGAGGAAGCCGATTTTCATGGGGTGCGGTGGTGAGTGCGTGAGTGGTGAGCTTGGGTCGGCGAATGTGGCGATGGTTGCTCTTTATTATCACTCGTTGAGACTATAGCTCACGTTGCCGGCGACGCATCGCTTCATAAATCGGCGATCAATATGGCGAAAGATGGCGACGCCCCACAGGTCGGCGATGCGCTAAAGTCACCACTCCATCTTACCACTCATCATCTCACCCGGAGCCGTGCCGATGCCCACATCCCCACCCGCCGCCGTCGGCATGGCGCTGGCCGAGGTTGATACGCCGGCGCTCATCATCGACCTCGATGCCTTCGAGCGGAATCTCAAGCGCATGGCCGACTTTGCGGCCAATACCGGTGTGCGGCTGCGGGCACATGCCAAGACGCACAAGTCACCCGAAATCGCCGCCAGACAGGTGGCGCTTGGGGCGGTGGGCGTGTGCTGCCAGAAGGTGTCCGAGGCGGAGGTGCTGGTGGAGGGCGGCATCGGCGACGTGCTGATCGCCAACGAGGTGGCCGGCACCGCCAAGCTCGACCGTCTCGCCGCCCTGGCACGGCGCGCCCGTATCGGCATTTGCGTCGACGATGCGGCCAATGTGGCGGAGCTGGAGGCCGCGGCTGCGAAGGCGGGCACGATACTCGACGTGATGGTCGAGATCGACGTCGGCGGCCGGCGCTGCGGCACCGGCCCCGGCGAGCCTGCCGCCCGCATCGCCGAGCTCGTCACCGCCGCCCCGCATCTCAGGTTCGCGGGTCTGCAGGCCTATCACGGCCCGGCCCAGCATGTGCGGGCCGCGGAGGAGCGGCGCGCTCTCATCACCCAGGCGGTGGCCTACGTGGACGAGACGCAGCGTGCGCTGCGCGCGATCGGGCTTGAGGCCCGCATCGTCTCGGGTGCGGGCACGGGCACCTACGAGAACGAGGCGGCGAGCGGCGTCTACAATGAGTTGCAGTGCGGCTCGTATATTTTCATGGACGCAGACTATGCCCGCAACAGCCAGGCGGACGGCTCAGCCTTCGACGCCTACGAGCACGCGCTGTTCGTCTACGCCACGGTCATGAGCGCGCCGGCGCCCGAGCGGGCCGTCGTCGATGCCGGGCTGAAGGCGTTCTCGGTTGACAGCGGCATGCCGGTGCCCTGGAAGCTGCCTGGCGCCGTTTACCACCGGCCCTCGGAAGAGCACGGCGTGCTTGACCTTGCAGCCTGCGCTGCGCGACCGCGGCGCGGCGACAAGGTGCTGCTGGTCCCCGGGCACTGCGATCCGACGGTCAATCTGCACGATTGGTACGTCGGCGTGCGCGGGCTCGGCACGAGTGCGGCCCAAGGCTCCGCCCATGCTTCGGCCCACGCCTCCATACGTGTCGAGTGCCTATGGCCGGTGGCCGCCAGGGGCGCGCTGCTGTGATTCGTAATTGTACCAGTTGCGCAGGCGAGCGGGCGACACGATATACGCGGCTCAAGCAAGGCCTGGAAGGGAGACACACGTCATGACACCCGAGGAACGCCAGCTGATTGCCGGTTTGTTCGATCGGATGCGCGGTTTCACGTTGAACGGGAAGGACGCCGAGGCTGAGACGCTGATCAACGAGCAGGTGCGCAGCCTTCGCGATGCGCCGTACATGCTGGTGCAGTCGGTTCTGGTGCAGGAGCAGGCGCTGCAGGCCGCCGAGAGCCGGATCAAGGAGCTCGAGGAGCAGGTTGCGACCCTGCAGAGCGAGGCGCAGCCGCCCGCCACATCGGGGGGCAGCTTCCTGGGCGGCTTCCTCGGCGGCAAATCGGCGGCGGAGCCGGCGCGCGGCACCAGCGTGCCTGCGATCGGCTCGCGCGCCACGCCTCCCGCCTACGACAGCCGTCCGACGGCGTGGGGCGGCCAGGCAGCGCCACAGCCTCCGCCACAGCAGGCCGGCGGCGGTGGCGGTTTCCTGCAGAGCGCGCTGTCGACTGCCGCAGGCGTGGCCGGCGGCATGCTGGTGGCCAGCACAATCAGCAACATGCTCGGCGGCGGCCACAATGCCCACGCGGCTACGAGCAATACCGCCACCTCTCCGCAGCCGCAGAACGCTGCCGATACCACCGACAAGCAGCAGGAGCCGGTGCAGGAAGCTTCATATGATGAGGATGACGACGATGACGACGGCGGTTGGTTTGGTGGGGACGACGGGGGCGAGATGGATATCTAAGGGGTAAGGTTGGGTTGCGCGGTATCGCACCCTGCCGCCAGTGCGTTCTCGATCTCCTGCACGAAGGCCTCAACCGCGAGGCTTGGGTCGGCGGCCTGGGTGATGGGCCGGCCGACGACCAGATAGTCAGCGCCGTCGGCTATGGCCGACCTCGGGGTTGCCACCCTGGCCTGATCGCCGACGGCACCACCGGGCATGCGGATGCCCGGTGTCACGATCACCATGTTCCGCCCCAGGGCTTCGCGCACCCGGCGGGCCTCCAGCCCCGAGGCGACGATGCCTTCGCAGCCAGCCGCGAGGGCAAGTTGGGCGCGCCGGATGACCAGCGCGGCCGGCGCCTCGGCGATCCCCTGCTCGGCGAGATCGGTGGCATTGAGGTTGGTCAGGACGGTGACACCCAGGATGCTGAGCCCGGTGCCGGCTTTGCCGGCAACCGCGGCACGCAAGGTCTTGGTATCGCTGGCGTGGACGGTCAGGAAGGTTGCGCCGGTGGCGGCGGCGGCGCGGGTGGCCCGCTCCACCGTGTTCTCGATGTCCAGCAGCTTCATGTCCAGGAAGACGCGCTTGCCATCGTTGCTGAGCCGGCGCGCGAGGTCGAGCCCGCCAGTCATCACCAGCTCCAGGCCGATCTTGTAGAAGGAAACCGCAGGACCAAGGCGCTCAGCAAGCGCCTGTGCCTGCTTGACCTCGGGGAAATCGAGCGCCACGATCAATCGGTCGCGTGCGCCCATGCTCGATGCTGTGCCTGTCACGCCGCTCTCCTTCTCGCAGGGCGGGTCATCAGGGCGCAGTCCGTAATCCGCCGCTGCGGCCGATGCAACGGCGGATTGCACCATCACTAATCAGCCCTACTGGAGCACGGATTCCAGCCTGTCGTAGTAGCTCTCGATCAGCTTAATGTTCGCGGCGTGCTGGATCGGCGGTGTGGTCTTGAGCGCCTGGTTCAGCTCTTCGACCATCTTGTCCTTGTCGGCCTTGGTGATGCTGGCGTCGGCGTTGATCTCGGCGATCTGTTTCTGGATCATCTCCGCTGGCTGCTGGAACTTCTTGGTGTCGGGATCGATGCCGGCCATGATCATGGCAATGTTGACCGCAACGTCGTCATAATCGGTAAAATCCTTGAAGCCGTGCTTCTTGGATATTTCCTCCAGCTCCACCTTGATCTTGGGATCGGGCTGGTCCGAGGCAGATCCTTGCTGCGCCTTCTCGTCGAGCGCTACCATGTCCTTCTGCGCCGAGATGAAGCCCTCGACCTGCTTCGCGGTGAGCTCGATCTGCTTGATTATCTCCTCCTGGGCCAGGCTTGCGTTGCCAAACGGCAGCAACGCGCCGGCAAACGCCACGACCGCCGCAAATGCGAGTCTACGGGCAAGTCCGCGGGCCATCCTCGTCATTCACGCTCTCCAATGCCAACGCTATCGGCAATGGTGCCGCCCTGTGGCGACGTGCCGGCCGATATGCGGATACCTGAAATTCTGATTACCATAGCCGCGCCGCAGACTTCGATCAATCCGGCCGGCCCCGTCTCCGGATCTCATTGGCGGCATTGAAGATATGCTCGCGCCAGTGCGCCATGTACTTCATGAAGTGTTGCTCGGAGGAAGCATCCGCGGCACCCCCGGCTTTGGCGGTGCACCCCTTGAGCGCCTGCGTCGCCCACTGCGCGACCTTGGCGTCGTTGATATCGCCGGCGGTCGGATCCTCGTTCACCACCAGCTCGACCCTGGCGTCAAGCCAGCGCTTGATCTCGGCGTCGAGACAGGCCTGCAGGGCCCCCTGCTTCTCCCAGCCGATACCGGCCGCATTCGCCGCAGTCGCTCCCGTCATCGCCGACCACATCAGAGCACCGGCCATAACCCACTTGCACGCGTCACGCGTCATACGCACGTCCCTCCGCTGGCGGCGAGGGCTTCGGGAAGCGCGCTGCGCCGATAGGCACGATCAAGCATCTTGGATGAGTTAGTGCCTATTGCCGTAGCGGCCGCAACGCTCCATGAGATCGCGCCGGCACCTCGGGCAGCGGATTTGGCCGGCCCGTGGCATTTTCGCCTGCCCGATTCCGTTGCTTTTGCGCGTTCTACTTCGCGCGTCCGACGTCGTCGAAGAACTCTTTCACTTTGGCGAAAAAGCCGGCGGAGTGTGGCGAGGTCTCCTTGTTGCTCTCGCGCTCAAACGCCTCGAGCAGCTCGCGCTGCTTGCGTGTCAGGTTCTTGGGCGTCTCCACCTCCACCTGGATGTACATGTCGCCCATCACCTTGGAGCGCAGCACCGGCATGCCCTTGCCCTTGAGGCGGAACTGCTTGCCGGTCTCGGTGCCATCCGGCACGCGCACGCGCGTCATCTCGCCGTCGATGGTGGGGACATCCACCTGGCCGCCCAGCGCCGCCGTCGTCATGGAGATCGGCACGCGACAGAAGATGTCGGCGCCGTCGCGCTGGAAGAAATCGTGCGCGCGGATCGACAGGAAGATGTAGAGATCGCCCGGAGGGCCGCCACGCACGCCAGCCTCGCCCTCGCCGGCGAGCCGGATCTTCGTGCCGTCCTCGACGCCTGCCGGAATGTTCACTGACAGCGTGCGTTCCTGCACGACGCGGCCGGAGCCGGAGCAGGTGCTGCAGGGATCGGAGATGATCTCGCCGCGGCCCTGGCAGCCGGGGCAGGTGCGCTCGATGGTGAAGAAGCCCTGGCTCGCGCGCACCTTGCCCTGGCCGGCGCAGGTCGGGCATACGGCGGGCCGCGCCCCGGCCTTGGCACCGGTACCAGTGCAGGTGGTGCAGGTGACACTGGTGGGGACACGGATCTGCGCGGTCTTGCCGGCATACGCCTCGGCGAGGTCGATCTCCATGTTGTAGCGCAGGTCGGCGCCACGCTCGCGCCCCGAGCGCGTGCGGCTGCGCCGGCCGCCCATGAACTCGCCGAACAGATCGTCGAAGATGTCTGACATCGAGCTGGCGAAGTCTGGGCCAAAGCCATGGCCGCTGCGTGCGCCGTCGAAGGCGGCGTGCCCCATGTGATCATAGGCAGCGCGCTTTTGCGGGTCCTTGAGGACCTCGTAGGCCTCGTTCAGCTCCTTGAACCGATGCTCCGCCGTGCTATCGCCGCTGTTGCGATCGGGGTGGCAGTCCTTTGCCAGCCGCCGGAAGGCCGACTTGATGTCTTGCTCGTTGGCCCCCCGAGAGAGCCCGAGGACCTCGTAGTAGTCGCGTTTGGCCATGGTATTTCCAGCAGTCTTCTCTCTTCGCCGCGGGCGGCCTGCCGCCTACGGACAAAATATATGGCCCCCGTCCTCCCGGATCAGCGCCGAAGCTCTACCGGTCGGCCGAGGGCCTGCATTCGTTTTCCCCCCAACAATCAGGTCTTATGCCGACTTCTTCTTATCGTCCTTCACTTCCTCGAAGTCGGCATCGACGACGTTGTCGCCGCCGCTGCCCTGCGTGCCACCGGCCGCCCCGCTGCTGCCATCGCCGGTTCCCGGCTGAGCCGCGCCGTAAACGGATTCCCCGAGCTTGAGAGAGACCTGCCCGAGGGCGCCAAGCTTGGCCTTGATGTCATTGACATCGTCGCCTTCGGTGGCCGTCTTCAAGGCAGCCATGGCTGACTCGATGGCGCTCTTGTCGCCGGCCGAGACCTTGTCGCCCAGCTCGGCGAGCGTCTTCTCGGTGGAATGGAGGAGAGCTTCGGCATTGTTGCGGGCCTCGACCAGCTCGCGCTTCTTCTTGTCCTCATCCTTGAAGCGCTCGGCCTCCTCCGTCATGCGCTTGATATCGGCATCCGACAGACCGCCCGAGGCCTGGATGCGGATCGACTGCTCCTTGCCGGTGGCCTTGTCCTTGGCCGACACGTGCACGATGCCGTTGGCGTCGATGTCGAAGGTCACCTCGATCTGCGGCATGCCGCGCGGCGCCGGCGGGATGCCGACCAAGTCGAACTGTCCCAGCAGCTTGTTGTCGGCTGCCATCTCGCGCTCGCCCTGCGAGACGCGGATCGTCACCGCGCTCTGGCCATC
>DASURA010000250.1:0-4435 GCA_036280295.1 Hyphomicrobiaceae bacterium | reverse complement strand
ACGTCGGCGTCGGCCTGCTCGCACAGATCGGCGATCTCGTTGATGAAGGTGATCTTGGTCGCCAGGAAGGCGTTGGCCGCGTACTTGATGAGCTCGGCACCGCGTCGCGCAGTGAACACGATCGGCGTTTTTTTCTCGGCGAGCGGGCGGTAGAGCTCGCCCATGATCTCACGCGCGCGCATGTCGTCGGTGCCGATGACGACCCGATCAGGCATCATGAAGTCCTGGATTGCCGCGCCCTCACGCAGGAACTCGGGGTTGGAGACGACGGAGACCTGGGCATCCGGCCGGACGTCGGCGATGATGCGGGAGATCTCGTCGCCAGTGCCGACGGGGACCGTGGATTTGGTCACGATCACGGTGTAGCCGCGCACAGCCCCGGCGATCTCGCGCGCGGCCTGATAGACATGCGTCAAGTCGGCCAGCCCATCGGCCGGGCGCGACGGGGTTCCTACGGCAATGAAGACGGCGTCGGCCTCCTCGACAGCGCCGTGCACCGACGTGGTGAAGGCCAGTCGGCCCTCGCGCACGTTGTTGGCGACAAGCTCGGCAAGGCCGGGCTCGTAGATCGGCATCACGCCTTCCCGCAGCCCGGCGATCTTCGCCGTGTCCTTGTCGACACAGGTCACGGTATGGCCAAGCTCGGCAAAGCACGCCCCGGACACCAGACCGACATAGCCGGAGCCGATCATTGCCACGCGCATCAGATGTTCCCTGTCGCTCTTCGTTGCTGCCCTGATCCCCGGGCATTCTAGGTGCTGCCCGCTCAATCGTCATCACAAGTCGCCGCCAAGCATTGTCGCGGGGGCTCTGGCGGCGGCCCGAGTGCGCGGCGTCGCTCCGCGCAGGCTTGATCGCCGACACGCGGGCAGCGCCGTAGCAGGATTAACGCGCGCCGTCGCCTCTGTCCGTTGCCGATGCTGTTGATACCGGGGATTGCAAGGTTCACTTGTCTCGCCCTTGGGTTTATCGCTCGGAAGGTTATCAGCTCACTGCAACGGGGGGCGGCCGCATGGCCGCGGCCGGGGTGTTGACAACCTACCAGCGAACGACCGACCTCAACCGGCAGGCGCGCTGCCTGGCGTTGTGGCTCGTGCAGCTCGGCCGGCATGAGAAGCGCGCCGTCCTCGCCGCCAATGACTTCATCCTCTTCAATCTGGCCTTGTGGCTGACGATGTCCGTGCGTCTCGGGGAGTTGTTCCTCCCGACGACCTGGAGCCTCTTCATCGTGCTGAGCGCCGCTCCCGTCATCGGCGTGACGACGTTCTTTCAGCTCAATGTCTACCGCATGGTGACGCGGTTCATCGGCGGCCGTGGTGCCGCCCTGACGGCGGGGGCCGTGGGTTTGTCGGGCTTGTACTGGGGGCTGCTGGTCTACCTCTCCGGTGTCTACAGTGTGCCGCGCTCGGTGGTGCTGGTCTATCCGGTGCTGGCGACCGCGTTCATCTGGAGCAGCCGTCAGGCTGCGGCCAGCTTCTTGCGGAGCGCCGGCGTCGAGCTGCCGCAGCGCAGCCAGGAGCGGGCGCGGCGTGTGCTGATCTACGGGGCGGAGACGACAGGCGTGCAGCTGCTCGAGGCGCTGCAGTGCGCGGGTGATTGCGAGCCGATGGCGTTCATCGATCCCAATCCGACTCTGCGCGGCCAGTACGTCGGCGGCCTCAAGGTGCTGCCACCAGACCGGATTGCGTCGCTGGTGCGGCGTCTTGAGGTGGACGAGGTGCTGCTGGCGATGCCGAAGGCGCGGCGGCACGACCGGCAGGCGGCCCTGCGTCAACTGGAAGCCCTCAAGATGCGGGTGCGCACGCTGCCGGCAATCGAGGATGTGGCCGCCGGCCGCTTTACCGTCAGTGACCTCAGACCGGTCGACAGCGAGGACCTGCTGGGTCGAGATCAGATTCCGCCCGATGCCGGGTTGCTCAAGCGCAACATTGCCGGCAAGTCGGTGATGGTGACGGGGGCAGGCGGGTCGATCGGCTCGGAGCTGGTGCGTCAGGTTGTGCGCCAGGGGCCGCGGCGGCTGGTGCTGCTGGAGCGGAGCGAAGCGCATCTCTACGAGATCGGGCAGGAGACCGAGGCGGCGCTGCAGCGGCTGTCCACTCCCGCCGGCGGGCGACCGTTCGTTGTCGCTGTGCTCGGGTCGGTGCTGGATGCGGCGCTGGTCCGACGGGTCATTGAGGAGAATGAGATCGAGACCATCTATCATGCGGCCGCCTTCAAGCATGTACCGATCGTGGAGGCGAATCCGGTTGCCGGCCTGCGCAACAACACCTTCGGCACCATCTGCCTGGCCGATGCCGCGATCGCTTGCGGCGTCGAGCGGCTGGTGCTGGTCTCCACCGACAAGGCGGTGCGGCCCACCAGCGTCATGGGGGCCAGCAAGCGCCTCGCGGAGATGGTCTTGCAGGCGCGCGCCAGGGAGCGCCCAGATCAGCGAACTGGCCAGCGAGCCGGCGGCACCGTGTTCGCCATGGTTCGGTTCGGCAACGTCCTCGACAGCTCCGGCTCGGTGGTGCGGCGCTTCCGGAGGCAGATCGAGGCCGGCGGGCCGCTCACCGTCACCCACCCCGAGATGATCCGCTACTTCATGTCGATTCCCGAGGCCGCCAGTCTCGTTATCCAGGCCGGTGCCATGGCCTTGGGCGGCGACGTGTTCGTGCTCGACATGGGCGAGCCGGTGCGCATCGACGATCTCGCCCGCTCCATGATCCGGCTGACCGGGCTGGAGGTGCGCGACACGGAGCATCCCGACGGCGACATCGCCATCGAGTACACGGGGCTGAGAGAGGGCGAGAAGCTCTACGAGGAGCTGCTGCTCGGCGCCAACGTCACGGCGACGGAGCACCCGCGCATCATGCGCTGCCTGGAGCCGTCATTGTCGCGCCATGCGCTCGATGTCGTGCTGCACGACCTGCGCGACGCCATGGCGGACGGCTCTGCCGCCGCCATCCGGGCAGTGCTGGCCAGGGCGGTGGAGGATTACCGGCCGACGTGCAAGCCGGTGTCAGTCCCTCCGGATCCGACACCATTGCTCGGTCCGGCCTGTGAGGTGGGGGCGGGGGTGATGGCCCGCCCGGACTGCCACGACGGTCGAGGCCGCATCCCGCAGGTGCGGTAAGCGCAGCGCGTCGCGCCGATCCGCGCGACGGCAAGCTTGGCGGTCATCTCGGTGCAACGCGGCTTGCGCCGTGTTGCACCCTACCTTTCCGCCCAATCCGCCAGCCGTCCCAGGAACGCCAGGCACTTCTCCAGCTCGGCGATCTCGATGAACTCGTCGGGCGTGTGCGCCTGGGCGATGTCGCCTGGGCCGCAGACCACTGCGGGGGCGCCCCCGGCCTGGAACAGGCTGGCCTCGGTGGCGTAGCAGACCGCGAACGTCTCGTTCTGCTGGGCCAGCTTGAGGGTGAGCGGCACCACGCCTGAGGCGGCTCCGGCCTGGAACGCCGGCACGTCGTTGACGATCTCGATGTCGATGTCGGCCTCCGGCGCAGCGGCGTGCATGGGGGGCAGGCAGCGCTCCGCGGCGTAGCGGCGAAAGCGGGCGTCGAGCGCGGCGCCGTCGAAGCCGGGCAGGCGGCGGATCTCCCAGCCGAACCAGGACGCCGCCGGCACGATGTTGGTGGCATTGCCCCCGGCGATTTGAGTCACCTGCAGCGTGGTGTAGGGCGGCGTGAACCGCGCATCCCGGGGGCCGTCCTTCAGCTCGGCCTCGATGCGGGCAAGCTCGCCCAGGAGGTGTCCGGCGTAGGTGATGGTGTTGACGCCCAGGTGCGGCATCGAGGAGTGCGCCGCCTTGCCGGTGAGCCGCACCATCCAGCGCATCGGGCCCTTGTGGGCGTCCACCACGGCCATGCTGGTGGGCTCGCCCACCAGCACCATGCGCGGACATGGCAGCGATTGGCCCAGCTCGGCGATCATCGGCCGCACGCCGGTGCAGCCCACCTCCTCGTCGTAGGAGAAGGCGATATGGATGGGCGTCGTCAGTGTGCGCGCCTTGAGCCCCGGCACCGTCGCCAGCACGCAGGCGAGGTATCCCTTCATGTCGCAGGCGCCGCGGCCGTAAAGCCGGCCATTGCGCTCGGTGAGCGTGAAGGGATCGGTGGACCAGGTCTGCCCGGTTACCGGTACGACATCGGTGTGGCCAGAGAGGGCGACGCCGCCGATGCCGGAAGGGCCGATGGTGGCGAACAGGCTGGCCTTCTGCCCGTCTGCGGTCGGCACCAGAACCCAATCCACACCCTGTTGGCGCAGGTAGTCCTCGACGAAGCGGATGAGCGGAATGTTGGTTTTGTGGCTGGTGGTATCGAAGGCGACGAGCTTCGCGAGGATGTCCGTGGCTGCCGCGACCGGTGCTGGGCCCATTTCGTCTTTCGATTCGGATCTCAGTTCAGGCGGGGCTTGGAGTGCGGGCTGTCGAGCGAGAACGCCGGCACGGCGA
>DASURA010000249.1:0-3201 GCA_036280295.1 Hyphomicrobiaceae bacterium | reverse complement strand
GGTGCGCGACGGCGAGGCCGAGGAGGATGACCTCACAGTGCTCAACGAGCGCGTGCACCCGATCCGCCGGCTGTCGGAGGGCGAGCCGTACGTGATCCTGGTCCCCACAAATGCAGCGGCCAAGCGCATCAATGACGCCTACCTGCAGGCGCTGCCCGGGCACACGATCGCCTATGAGGCCAGCACGACCGGCGAGTTCAACGAGAGCGCCCAGCCCACCGATGCCAATCTGGTCCTGCGGCCGCGTGCCAAGGTGATGATGCTGCGCAACGACCCGGACAAGCGCTGGGTCAACGGCACCATCGCCCGCGTAGCGCGCATCCAGCCGGACAAGGTGTGGGTGGAGATCGACGGCGAGGAGCACGAGGTGGAGCGCGTCTCATGGGAGAACCGGCGCTACGCCTACGACAAGGATGCCGAGGCGATCGTCGAGAATGTGGTCGGCACCTTCAAGCAGTTCCCGCTGCGGCTGGCCTGGGCGTTGACGATCCACAAGAGCCAAGGCCTGACGCTCGACAAGGTCTACATCGACCTGGGGCGCGGCACCTTCGCCCACGGCCAGGCGTACGTGGCGCTTTCGCGCTGCCGCTCGCTGGAGGGCTTGGCCCTGGCCCGCCCGCTGCGCCCGAGCGATATCCTGTTCGACCCGGCGGTGATGGGGTATCGGCGGATGTTTGAACATTTGGGGTGATGGAACTGCCGGCTCCGCCTGGGACGCGTGGCCGGCGGGCCTCAGCGGATCTCCCTGGAAAAAATTGCATCTGCAAATTTTCTACTTTTGTTCCATCGGCGATTGTGTTAGGTCTGTCGGCGGAAGATGCACCATGCCAGACGCGCTGAATAGACGGCCGCACCTGATGACGGTTGCCGAGTTCTACGACTGGCCGGGCGACGGCACTGGCCGCACGTTCGAGCTTGTCGACGGTGAGCTGCGCCCCATGTCGCCCGGCAGTCCGACGCACGGGAAGATTCAGATGAGGCTCGGCGCTTTGATCCTCAATCAGCTGGCGGCCGCCAGCAGCCTGTGCCAGGTCGTCTGCGCCCCGGGCATAATCACCGCGCGCCACGCCCACATCAACATGCGCGTGCCGGACCTCGGCGTGACTTGTACACCGGACGCACCGGGGGATCGTGCGCTGCCGGATCCGGTGGTGCTGATAGAGATCCTGTCGCCCAGCAATGCTGCCGATACCTGGGACAACGTCTGGGCCTACACCACCATCTCCAGCGTGCGCGAGATCGTGGTCGTGCACTCGACGGCCGTGCTGGCCGAAGTGCTGCGCCGCGGCGCCGACAGCGGCTGGCCGACGGAAACCGACAAGATCGAGGCGGACGGGACGCTGAGCCTGCAGAGCATCGGCTTCGCCTGCCCCTTGCGAGATGTCTACAAGCAGACGCACCTTGGTTGACGCTGGCGGCGATTAAGCGCCCGGAAAGAAGCCCTGCCGCAAGACGGGCCAGCGTGCTGTTTCCGATTGATCTTACGGGTCCACTGATCTTACGCGCGTCATGCCGGGGCCTGCTCCGGTTTCAGCCCGCCGTGAGTACTGGAGCGCGTAGCGAGTAGGAGTCCGGCGACAAGGGCCGGAATAGCCCCGTGTGCTCTGTCGGAGTCACAGCGCCAGCGCGGAAATCCACCCGCACGTGCGTTGGCGCGGCAGGGTCACCCGGACGCTCCGTAACCGTACACTTCTTCTGCGGCTGCAGGAGTGATGTAGCCTTGGCGGAGGTCCCGCTCGATGAGCGTAGGGGCGCGGGCCCTTGGCGGGCCGAAACCGCCGCCGCCGGAGGTCTCCAGGCGCACGATGTCGCCAGCGCGCAGCATCAGGTTGGTCACCTTGGAGGGTAGCGACTGGCGCTGGCCGTCGCGGATCAGCGTCAGCGTGCTGAGGCTGGCCGGCTGGCCACCGTCGAGGCCGAACGGCGGCCGCTTGAAGCGGTCGAGGTTGGTCGACAGCGTCGCCGCCGGGCAATCGATGCGCCACTCGCGCCACAAGCCGATGCCGCCGCGCTGGCGTCCGGCGCCACCGGAGTCCGGCAGCAGGCCGTAGCCCAGGAAGGTGAGCGGCATGTCGCTCTCGATCATCTCGATTGGGATATTGGCGTTGTTGTGCATGCCGAACGACATGGCCGAGGCGCCGTCGGCGTCGGGCAGGGCGCCGCAGCCGCCGATCTCGATCTCCACCAGCACCTTGCGCCCGAGCCTGGGATCGATGGTCTGGAAGCTGACGACATAGGAGACGGCGTAGTAGGCCGCGGGCATCCGCGCCGGCACCGCCTGGTGCAGGGCACCGAACAGCACCGTGGCCAGGCGGTGGCCGACGGCGATGCGGTGCACTACCGGCGCCGGCGATGCGGCATTCACGCACGTGCCCTCCGGGGCGATGATCTTGACCGGCCGATAGCAGCCGGCATTGGCGGCGACCGGCACGTCGGCGGTCGCCATCAGGGCGTAGAAGACGGCGGAGCAGGTCGAGGCCAGGGTGGCGTTGCTGGGCCCGAGCGACTGTGGGCTGCTTCCGGTGAGATCCACCGTCATCTGATCGCCGGCGACCGTTACGCGGGCGCAGACGCGGATCGGATCGTCAGTGATGCCGTCGTCGTCTATTTCATCCGCGAAGGCGTAGGTGCCGTCGGGGATGCGGCCGATGACGGCGCGCATGCCGGCCTCCGAGGCGTCGAGCAGCTGCCTGAGCGCGCGCTCGAACCGGGCCTCGCCGAGCTTGACGACCAGCCGCTCGATGCTGGCGGCGCCGACGCTGAGCGAGGCGATCTGCGATTGCAGGTCGCCCCACAGGATCTCGGGCTGGCGCACGTTCTGCAGGATGAGCGCGCGGAGCGGCGCGCTGAGGCGGCCGGCCTCGATCAGCTTCAGCGGCGGAATGCGCAGCCCTTCCTGGAAGATCTCGGTGGCGCTGGAGCCGTAGCTGCCGGGCGAGGAGCCGCCCACGTCGAGGTGATGGCACAGCGTGCCGACGAAGCCGACACGGCGGCCCTCGTGGAACACGGCCATGAAGGCGCAGATGTCGGGCAGGTGCTGGCCGCCGCAGTAGGGGTCGTTGGAGATGACCACGTCGCCGGGCTGCCATTGATCGGGCGGGATGTGGCGGCCAAGGATCTCGGTGAGGAAGGTGCTCATCGAGTTGAGGTGGCTCGGGATGCGCGCCGCCTGCGCCACGTTCCAGCCGTTGCGGTCGAAGA
>DASURA010000248.1:0-3658 GCA_036280295.1 Hyphomicrobiaceae bacterium | reverse complement strand
TACTCTTGCGGCGGCCGGCTCCGCAGCCAGTCTCTCAGCCCGAGTTTCAGAGCACATGCCGTATCCGCAATACCTGTTTGACCTGATCGGCGGGCCCAAACAGCTTCCCTTGTATGCCTTCCTGGCTGCAGTGCCGATCATCCTCGTCAGCTTCGGATATGAGCTGCGCTCGTCGCTGCGCAGATCGGCAGGCGCGTCGGGATCCGACCGCCTGCTCTATGGGGTCGACGCCTTCAGTGCAGCCGTGGGCAAGACCTTTGGCTGGTCAATCGTGTTCCTGACTTTCGCGACCAGCTACGAGGTGTTCGCGCGTTACATGTTCGGAGCTCCCACTGACTGGGCATTCGATGCCGCCTACATTCTTTACGGCACGCTGTTCATGACGGCCGGGGCCTACACGCTCTCGCGCAACGGCCATGTGCGCGGCGACTTCCTCTATCGGTCCTGGTCGGCGCGCCGGCAGGCATTGATGGACTTGGTGCTCTACATCTTGTTCTTCTTTCCCGGCATGCTCGCGTTCATCTACGCCGGCTACAACTTCGCCGAGCTGTCGCGGCGAATGAATGAGCACTCCGCGGCGAGCCCGAACGGGCCGATCGTGTGGCCATTCAAATGGATCATCCCGATCGTTGGTGTGCTTATGGTCCTGCAGGGGATTGTTGAGGTGATCCGCTGCATCCGGTGCGCCAGAACCGGCGCGTGGCCGGCCCGCCTCCACGACGTGGAGGAGCTGGAGAAAGTCATGTTGGAGCAGGCCGAGCAAAAGAAGGCCTCCGAAATTACGGCCGCAGAGGAAGCTGGCCTGCGGAAGGGAGACATCTGATGCTCGGCCTCGGCAATCCCGAGCTCGGCGTGCTGATGCTCGCCCTGTTCGTCGTCTTCATCATGTTCGGTTTTCCGATCGCCTTCACGCTGATGGCGCTCGGTGTCGGCTTCGGCTACTTCGCCATGGGCGACCTGATCTTCTCGCTGCTCGTCCAGCGCTCCTACTCGGTGATGACGAGCGACGTGCTGATCTCGATCCCGTTGTTCGTTTTCATGGGCTACATCATCGAGCGCGCTAACATCCTCGACCGGCTGTTCCGCTCGCTGCAACTCGCCGCCGGGCCGATCCCGGCATCGCTTGCCCTCGCTACCATCGCCACCTGCGCCATCTTTGCGACTGCAACCGGCATCGTCGGCGCCTGCGTGACGCTGATGGGGCTGCTCGCCTTCCCGGCGATGCTGCGCGCCGGATACGACGTGAAGATTGCCGCCGGAGCGGTCTGCGCGGGCGGCTGCCTCGGCATTCTGATCCCGCCCAGCGTGATGCTCATCCTCTATGGCGCCACGGCCGGCGTCTCGGTGGTCAAGCTCTACGCCGGCGCATTCTTCCCAGGCCTCATGCTGGCCGGCCTCTATGCGCTCTATACCTGCCTGATGGCGCTGCTGAACCCGAAGCTGGCGCCGAAGCTGCCGGCAGAGGTGCGCAACGTCCCCTACGCACAGATCTTCCTGGCGCTGATCACCTCGTTCCTGCCGCTCGCAGCCCTTATCGGCGCGGCCCTCGGCTCGATCATGTTCGGCCTGGCGACGCCTTCCGAGGCGGCGGCAATGGGCTCACTCGGCGCACTGCTGCTCGCCGCAGGCTACGGCGCCGACTACTCCAAGCGCTGGCGCGTGATCACGATGAGCATCTACGGCATCCTGATGGTGCTGCTTGCCGCGTGGTGGCTCACGCCCGGCACCAATCCGCCACGCGCGGTGCTCGTGGTTGGACTGGCACTGACGGCGTTGATCGTTCTCATCATGCTGCCGCGCAATAGCTTCAGGCTGGCACAGCTCAAGGAGTCGGTTTTCCTCACCGCCCGCACCACCGCCATGGTGTGCTGGCTGTTCATCGGCTCCTACTGCTTCTCGGCGGTGTTCGCCTACCTCGGCGGCCACGAGCCGATCGAGAGGTTTGTGCTCTCGATGAACCTGTCTCCCACCGGCTTCATGATCCTCGCCCAGATCATCATCTTCATACTGGGCTGGCCGCTGGAGTGGACCGAGATCATCGTCATCTTCATGCCGATCTTCCTGCCGCTCCTGAAGCTCTTCAACATCGACCCGCTGTTCTTCGGCCTGCTGGTCGCGCTCAACATCCAGACGTCGTTCCTGTCACCACCGGTCGCCATGGCGCCATTCTATCTCAAGGGCGTGGCACCGAGCTGGGTCAACATCAACGACATCTTCCGCGGAGTGCTGCCCTACCTGATCCTGGTGTTCGTCTCGATGGTCATGCTCTACACGTTCCCGCAGATCGGGCTGTGGCTGCCCAACTACATCTACCGCTAGGTCGGGGAGGCAACGTTGATCGCACTCGAATTTGCCGGGCTCGTCGTCCTGGGGATCACCGTGGCGCTGTTCCTGGCGCTGCTGCCGCGCGGCGGGCGCACCCACCGCTTCGTCGGCACCGAGCTGGAGCCCTACGTCGCCGTCCTGCTCACATCGATGGTGGCGCTGTCCTTCACCATGATCCTGGCCGGCGTACTGCAGGGGTTGAGCTAATGTCGTGACTCTGACAGATCGACCCCCCCATCCCGGACGGAGAATGCGAGCCAAAGGCGAGCGGCTCTCCGTCCGAGGTCTCGTGGCGGCCGGCCGAGCCTTTCATGACGAGATCCCGGACAGCCTCGCCTGCGGCTCGGCTTCCGGGATAATGGGTGGAACGGATAAGGCGTTGGAGACAGCGCCGTAGAGCGTGGTCGCCGGAGGTGGCATCACCCTAGGCGTGAACTACGCGACCAAACAAAAGATCCAAGGCATGGCCGTGAGCGCATGCGAGCGGATCCTACTCTAGGCGTTCTGCAGGAGGTCGCTGTTGGCAGACTTGGAGCTCACTGCGCTGACCGCCGTGGAGGCGGCTGCCAAGATCGGCTCGGGCGAGATTACCAGCGAGCAGCTGGTGACGGCCTGCCTCGACCGCATCGCGGTGCTGGAGCCTGAGCTCCACGCCTGGGCCTGCATCGATCGCGAGCACGCGCTGGACCAAGCCAGAGCGGCGGATGCCGCGCGCCGGGAGGGCGCGGGCGTCGGGCCGTTGCACGGGGTTCCTGTCGGCCTCAAGGACATCATCGATACGTCGGACCTGCCGACCGAGCACGGCAGCGCCATCTTCAAGGGCCGCCGGCCCTATCACGATGCAAGCTGCGTCATGGCACTGCGCCGTTCCGGCGGCATCGTGCTCGGCAAGACGGTCACCACCGAGCTTGCCACGACCACCCCGCCGCCCACCCGCAATCCACTCAATCCGGAGCATACGCCCGGCGGCTCGTCCTCGGGCTCGGCCGCCGCAGTGGCAGCCGGAATGGTGCCGGGGGCCGTCGGCACGCAGACCGGCGGCTCGGTCATTCGCCCGGCTGCCTACTGCGGCATCTACGGCTTCAAGCCGACCTTCGGCCTGATTCCGCGCTACGGCGTGCTGCCGCAATCCTCGTCCCTCGACACCGTCGGCGTCCTCGGCCGCTCGGTCGAGGACATGGCGTTGCTTGCTGACGCGCTGCAGGCCTACGACGCACGCGATGCCGCCAGTCTCAACACCAGCCGCCCGCGCCTGCTCACCACCGCCACCGAGGATTTTCCGATCCCGCCGCTGCTCGCCTTCGTGAAGACAAGTGCGTGGGAGCAGGCTGAA
>DASURA010000247.1:0-17790 GCA_036280295.1 Hyphomicrobiaceae bacterium | reverse complement strand
TTGCTGCAATAAGAAGCCCCCTTATGCCCAAGCGTACTGACCTCAAATCCATCCTCATCATCGGCGCAGGCCCGATCGTCATCGGCCAGGCGTGCGAGTTCGACTATTCCGGGACCCAGGCCTGCAAGGCCCTCCGCGAGGAGGGCTATCGCATCATCCTGGTCAACTCCAACCCGGCCACGATCATGACCGATCCGGATCTGGCCGATGCCACCTACATCGAGCCGATTACGCCGGAGTTCGTGGCCAAGATCATCGAGAAGGAGCGCCCGGACGCGCTGCTGCCCACCATGGGCGGGCAAACCGCGCTCAACACCGCGCTCGCACTGGCCAAGGATGGCACGCTCGCCAAGTTTGGCGTGGAGATGATCGGCGCCAAGGCCGATGCCATCGCCAAGGCCGAGGACCGCGAGCTGTTTCGCGAGGCCATGACGCGAATCGGCCTCGCCACTCCCAAGTCGCGGCTCGCCCATAACCGCGAGGAGGCGCTGGCGGCGCTGGAGCACGTCGGCCTGCCGGCGATCATCCGGCCATCGTTCACGCTTGGCGGCACCGGCGGTGGCATCGCCTACAACCGCCAGGAGTACTTCGACATTGTCGAGAGCGGGCTCGATGCCTCGTTCGCGCGCCAGGTGCTGGTCGAGGAGAGCGTGCTCGGGTGGAAGGAATTCGAGATGGAGGTGGTCCGCGACATGGCGGACAACTGCATCATCGTCTGCTCCATTGAGAACGTCGACCCGATGGGCGTGCACACCGGCGATTCCATTACCGTTGCGCCGGCGTTGACGCTGACGGACAAAGAATACCAGATCATGCGCAACGCCTCGATCGCGGTGCTGCGCGAGATCGGGGTCGAGACCGGCGGCTCCAACGTTCAGTTCGCCGTCAACCCGGACGACGGCCGCCTCGTGGTCATCGAGATGAACCCGCGCGTGTCGCGCTCCTCCGCCCTCGCCTCCAAGGCCACTGGCTTTCCGATCGCCAAGGTCGCCGCCAAGCTGGCTGTCGGCTACACGCTCGATGAGATCGAGAACGATATCACCGGCGGCGCCACGCCGGCCTCGTTCGAACCGACCATCGACTACGTCGTCACCAAGATCCCGCGCTTTGCCTTCGAGAAGTTTCCCGGCGCCGAGCCGACGCTCACCACGTCGATGAAATCGGTCGGTGAGGCGATGGCCATTGGCCGCACCTTCGCCGAAAGCCTGCAGAAGGCGCTACGGAGCCTGGAGACCGGCCTCACCGGCCTCGACGACCTGGCCTTCGAGGGCTGGGGAGGCGGCGACGACAAGAACATCGTGCGCGCCGCGCTCGGCTCGCCGACGCCGGACCGGCTGCTGAAAGTGGCCCAGGCCATGCGGCTGGGCGTCGACCACGAGGAGATCTACGCCGCCTGCCGGATCGACCACTGGTTCCTGGAGCGCCTCCAGGAGATCATCGACATGGAGGACCGGGTGCGCGTCCACGGTCTGCCGGAGACGCCGGAGCAGTTGCGCACCTTGAAGGCGATGGGGTTCTCGGATGCCCGCCTCGCCAAGCTTGCCGGACTCGCCGAGAAGGAGGCCCGCGAGCTGCGCCATTCGCTGGGCGTACGGCCAGTCTATAAGCGCATCGATACCTGTGCCGCCGAGTTCGCCTCGCCCACGGCCTACATGTACTCGACCTACGAGAGTGGCCTCGGTGGCGGCGCACCGGTGTGCGAGGCTCAGCCCTCCGGGCGTGACAAGGCGATCATTCTGGGCGGCGGGCCCAACCGCATCGGCCAGGGCATCGAGTTCGACTACTGCTGCTGCCACGCCTGCTTTGCGCTGTCCGACGCCGGCGTCGAGACCATCATGATCAACTGCAATCCGGAGACGGTCTCGACCGACTACGATACCTCCGACCGGCTTTATTTCGAGCCGCTGACGGCGGAGGACGTGCTGGAGATCATCGCCGTCGAGCAGTCCAAGGGGCGCCTCAAGGGTGTGATCGTGCAATTCGGCGGCCAGACACCGCTCAAGCTTGCCGAGCCGCTGGAAGCGGCCGGCGTGCCCATTCTAGGCACCTCGCCCGATGCCATCGACCTCGCCGAGGACCGCGATCGCTTCAAGGCGCTGCTCGGCCGCCTCGACATCAAGCAGCCCGAGAGCGGCATTGCCCGGTCGTTCGCCGAGGCGCGCGAGACCGCGCTCGCCCTGGGCTACCCGCTACTGATCCGCCCCTCCTACGTGCTGGGCGGGCGCGGCATGGAGATCCTGGCGGAGCCGGCCGACCTTGACCGCTATCTCACCAAGCTCGCAGCGATCCTTAACCGGCCGTCGGAGCTGGTGGTCTCCGACGAGCGGCCATTGCTGATCGACCGCTATCTGGGCGGTGCCGTCGAGGTCGATGTGGACTGTCTGTGCGACGGCAAGGACACCTTCATCGCCGGCATCATGGAGCACATCGAGGAGGCCGGCATACACTCCGGCGACAGTGCCTGCTCGCTGCCCGTCCACTCGCTGGGGCCGGCAGTGATGGCCCAGATCGAGCGCGAGACCCGCGATCTCGCCCTGGCGCTTAACGTCGTCGGGCTGATGAACGTGCAGTACGCGGTCAAGGACGGTGAGGTCTACGTGCTGGAGGTGAACCCGCGTGCCTCGCGCACGGTGCCGTTCGTGGCCAAGGTCATCGGCCGGCCGATCGCCGGTATTGCCGCCCGCGTCATGAACGGCGCGCCGCTCGCCGCGTTCAATTTGACCCCGGTCAAGCTTCAGCACGTCGCCGTGAAGGAGGCGGTGTTCCCCTTTGCGCGCTTTCCCGGCGTCGATACCATCCTCGGCCCGGAAATGCGCTCGACGGGGGAGGTGATGGGTCTCGATCGCGACTACGCCCTGGCGTTCGCGAAGAGCCAGATCGGGGCCGGCAACGTGCTGCCGCGCAGCGGCACTGTGCTTGTGTCGGTGCGGGACGAGGACAAGGCCGGCGTGGTTGACGCCATGCGCGAGCTGGCTTTGGCCGGCTTCCGCATCGTGGCGACGCGCGGCACCAAGCGGGCACTCGACGCCCATGGGATACCCTGCGAGCAGGTCAACAAGGTGCTCGAAGGCCGGCCTCATCTCGTTGATCTGATGAAGAACGGCGAGGTCAGCCTGGTGGTCAACACCACGGAAGGGGCCAAGGCCCTGGCGGATTCCAAGGATATTCGCAGAACGGCCTTATTGCATCATATACCGTACTACACCACATTGGCTGGTGCGCAGGCCGCGACGCATGCCATCAAGGCGCTCTCAGCGGGCTCCCTGACGGTCGCGCCCCTGCAGTCCTACATAAACCTCGCCTCCTGAGCACCTCTCGCCAGGACCAGTCCAAAGCTCATGCTTTGGGCTGGCCAAAGCCGAGTTTTTGAGTGACACTGACGGGATCTGCACGCCCTGTCAGGGAAAAAATCATCCCGGAGCACACGAGTGACGATCATGGAAAAGGTGCCGATGACCATGGAGGGTTATCGCAAGCTCGAGGCAGAGCTGCACCGCCTTAAGGTCGAGGAGCGCCCGCGTATCATTCAGCAGATTGCGGAGGCGCGCGATCACGGCGATCTGTCCGAGAACGCCGAATATCACGCCGCCAAGGAGGCGCAGGGCCTGAACGAGGCCCGGGTGGCCGATCTTGAGGACAAGATCGCGCGCGCCGAGATTATCGACCCGTCTAAGTTGTCAGGCAACACCGTGAAGTTCGGCGCCACAGTGACGCTGGAGGACGAAGATTCCGGCGAGAAGGTGAAGTACAAGATCGTGGGCGAGGATGAGGCCGATCTCAAGGCCGGCAAGATCTCCATCGCCTCCCCGATCGCCCGTGCCCTGATCGGCAAGGCCAAGGGCGAGAACGTCGAGGTGACCACGCCGCGCAGCGCCCGCAGCTTCGAGATTCTCAAGGTCGAGTTCAAGTAGCGCTGGCGCGCCGGTATCTCCCAAGATTGGCTCCATGTGGGGGCGGGGCAGACCCTCGCCGCCAGCGGACGTGTCTTTGTCGCGGCGTTGACGCGCGGTGAAACTCCGTTTTGACGATCTGCCCGGCGGTGAGTCCGCTTTTTCCACAGCATCAGTCTGCGTCTCCCTGAGTCCGTCCTTTGACGTATGATTGCGGTTGACGGTAGGCGCAGGGTTGCGTGGCGTGGACGGGGCCTCAAAGCTGTGATGCGTACGGGCGCGAGAGGGCGCGGCTTCCAGTTGTCGTGGTGGCGGGCGTTGTGGCATTCCCGCGTCGCTAGGGGGCTCGTCGCGTTGGTTGTGCTCGGTGCTGTGAGCCGGCCCGACATCGCCGGGCGCAGCATTGCCGACGTCGTCATTGCCCCCGCCGATGCGCGTAAGAGCTCGCGGGCGTTTCCGCTCGACAGTCGCCGTTTGCGCACACCGATGGTGCTGCCGGTCCCGGCGGCACCGGGATTTGCTCGCCTGCCGCAGGCGGCGGCGTTCCCGACTGCACCCAATGCCCGGGCATTTGCGCCATGGCCGCATCGGCGTCCGGCAGCGCCTCGTATCGAGCGCCATCCTCTGCCGCCGTTTATACCTCCAAAGGCTTGGCGTCCCTCGCGCCGGGAGATCTTTGGCCCGGGGCGTCCGCCAGGGACGGACAGCGGCGCCCCGCGGCTGCAGGCGCCGGATCGGGCAACGTCCGTGGGAGGCTGGAAGGCGCAGGTCCGGAGCGCACACGTGAGCGGCCGGATCGAGGGTGAACCCGGTGGTAGGGCGGAACTGGCCGCACGGACCGTGCACCAGCCCGTCTCTCCGCCTCGTGTGCCCACCAAGAGGCGCGCATGGTTTCGGGAGCATCTGAAGAAGCTCACACAGCGGCAGGGTCAGCCGCCCAAGGCTGATCCCTCCACAGGGAAGGCAGCCGAGAAACCGAAGGCAAATGGCGTGCGCGCTGGGCGGCCCGCGCGCCTTGGCGCACGATGGGCGGGAGAGCTGCTGCCCCAGGCCGGCAGCTTCAGGCCGGATGAGGTGCTGGCCGTCAATCTTTCCACCGAAGCGCTCGCCAGGGTTCGCGCGAGCGACTACCGCGTGGCCGGAACGACCGAGCTGCCGGAGCTCGGGATGACGATCACGCACCTGACGCCGCCGGCAGGCCTCAATGCCATCAGCGCGCGCGAGCGCCTGTTCGAGCTGCTTCCCGAGGAGGGATTCACGCTCAATCGCATCTATTCGCCCTATCGGCCCGGGGCGGGACGGCTGAGCTCGGGCAGATCCGTGCCGGCGGCACAGGGTGCCGGCGGCTGTTCCTCCGAGCGCTGTTTCGGCACCGCCCTCATCGGCTGGAGGCCGAGCCTTGCCGCGTGCGCCCGGAACGTCCGGGTCGGCATTGTCGATACTGGTTTCGACGAGGGCCACCCCGCATTTGCGGGCTTGCGCTACGACTACCGGGAGTTCCTGCCGGCGGGTCGCGCCAAGGCATCGGCCCAGCACGGCACTGGCGTTCTCTCCCTTCTGGCCGGCAGCGCTGACAGCGGCACGCCAGGGCTTATTCCGGAAGCCTCCTTTGTTATCGCCAACGCGTTCTTCGCCGACGCCAGCGGCGATTCGGTCTCCGACACGTCCCACATGGTGCAGGCGCTGAATTGGCTGAAGCGGAGCGGCGTCGCGGTAGTCAATCTGAGCTTTGCCGGCCCGGAGGATCCGCTGGTGCACCATGCCGTGCGCGAATTGACGAGGTCGGGCGCGGTGGTCGTGGCTGCCGCCGGCAACGAAGGCCCAGCGGCGCCGCCCGCCTACCCGGCAGCGTACGAGGAGGTCATTGCCGTGACGGCTGTCGACCGCAGGCTGGCGGCCTACCGCTATGCAAACCGGGGGGCGCACATTGATCTCGCCGCTCCGGGCGTGGATGTCTGGACTGCGGTGCCGGGGCGGCGCGAAGGCCCGCAGACGGGAACCTCGTTTGCGGCGCCCTATGTGACCGCCGTCGCGGCGGTCGTCGTTCCGGCACTGGACTCTGCAGTCCCGGATGGCGACGCACTCACCCCCAAGCGACATGCCCTTGCCCTGTTGCGCGGAAACGTCAGGGGTCTCGGAAACAAGGGACGCAACGCGACCTTCGGCGAGGGCCTTGTACAGGCGCCTGCCTCCTGCGAGTTGCCGGTGTCGGTTGTTGCCGCCAACGAGCCTCAACCACAACCATGGGCCAGCACCGTGCACCGCGTGTTGGACCCGGGCGGACCTGAGCCGGTGGTTATGGGCTCCTGGCTCGGTACAGTCCGCGCTGCCACGGGAGGGGGCATCCCCCGTTGAGCAGAGAAACGGCCGTCGCAGCCACTTGCTGCCAGGACGCGACGTGCCGATGCGGTCGTCGTACGTCTGTCGCCGTCGCCCGTCGCGGGATTGGCCGTTGCTGGATTTGATTGAGCGCTGAGAGAAAGGCCCGGCGGTACACCGCGGCTTGCGCCGGATGTACCGCCACGCCCCTTCTAGCCATGCTGCGCCGCTGAGGTGCGGGTATCAGCGGTGCGGCCGGCCGAAGCCTGTTAGCACCGTGCCGGTCTCTCGAATCGACCAGCGTGGGCAGCAGCTCTATTGGACTGCATATTTCGGCAAAGAGATGGCAACGCGAGATATGGTTGCAAGTTGCCCTCCCCAACCCCTCAAAGCCTTTGCCGCCAGCCATCGCCGATTGCGGCCGCCTCGTCTGCCGCCGAGAGCGGCTCGCCCCGCATCATTGATGTCGCCAAGTCGTCTATCACCTTCCGCCGGTCGCTGCCAGCGGGCACATATCCTGTCGGACCTGGTGCCGTCGATGCCACCACACGCCACTTGGCGCCGTCCTTGCGGCACGCCAAGGCGTGGGACACCTGCCGGCTGGCATGGCGCATCTCGAACTGCCGGCACCACCCGGCATCCTTGCTGTTGAACGACAACATCGGGCGTACGGTGGAGAGCGCAGCGTTTTTGCCGCTCGGGGTCTGCTCCAGCGCGGCGGCAAGATCGGTCTGCTGCAGGCTGCCGTGAACGGAGATCACTGACAATGCGGACGCAAACGCCGCGATTGCGACCAGCGCTGGCAACGCTGCCAGCGACCACGCGGGCACGTTGTAGCTTTGCCGCAGCCAATGGAGCATGCGGCCGCCGATGCGCGCCAGCCACGTCAGTGGCGCAGCGCGCCTCGGTGGTCGCGGCGTCGCCGGTGCGCGCCACTCCATCACCGTGTCGATCAGCCGATGCGGCACCGGCTCCACGCCTATGACGGCGTAGGCATCGCCGATCCGGCTCCTGGATGTCGCCAGGTACTCCTGCAACTCTTCGACGAGCGCGCTGTTGCGCGCCAGCTCCTGCACGAGGCCTGGAACCTCGGCAGTGGGCAGCTGGCCGTCGACCAGCGCCATTGTCTTCTCGCCCGCACTGCTCATTCGCTCACGAACCCTGTCTTGGCTGGCAGGCGCGCGGCACCGATGTGCTGCGGCTGATTGAGAATTATATGCAAGGAACGGCGTGCCCGCGCCAGCCTGCTCATGACCGTCCCGAGCGGCACGCCCGAGATTTCCGCAGCCTCCTTGTAGGAGGCTCCCTCGATGCAGATCAATGCCACCATCGCCCGCTGCTCGGGCGGCAGCTTCCCCATCGCCGCGGCGACCGCCTGCAAGGTGAGCTCGCTCTCGGTGACAAGCCGGCCGTCGGTGCCGGCCATGCCTTCCATCTCGTCGAGGTCCACGGCCTCGCCGCGCACCTTGTTGGCTCGCATGCGATCAAGCCAGATGTTCTGCGCGATCCGGTACATCCACGAGTCGAGCCGGGTTCCAGGCTGCCAAAGATCAATCCGCGACAGTGCTCTGAGACAGGCGTCCTGAACCAGATCGTCCGCCTGCTCGGTATTGCCGGTAAGAGCGTGTGCGAACCGCCGAAGGCGCGGCAAGACCGCCACCATCCGGTCACGGACCTCGTCACTCACGCGCTCCTCCCCGCGATGACTGGACAACGGTGCTGCGGTCTGCCTATTCCCGTCCGGCGCAAATGCCTTGCCGCGCTGTGGCAGCCCGGCCAACAGCCTCGGCCATCGTCTCCAACCCCACCCGCCGCTATCCCGACCGTCTGGCGTGGGCCGCGCCCCCGGCTGCGCTGCGGGGCTGGCCCAGGGTGATCGGCACTCCCGGCTCGAATTTGACGCGCCGGATGACCAGGGTGGTCTTCACGCTGGCCACGTTGGGAGCGGCCGTCAGCTGGTTGATGACGAACTCCTGGAAGCTGGTCAGGTCGGGAGCCACGCACTTGAGGAGGAAGTCGGTCTCCCCCGAGAGCATGTAGCATTCCCGCACCAGCGGCCAGGCCAGCACCCTGTTCTCGAAGGCTCGCAGGTCCGCCTCCGACTGGCTGTGAAGCCCGACATTGGCGAACGCGATGAGCTCGAAGTCGAGCGCCTTCTCGTCGAGCAGCGCGAAATAGCCGGCGATCATCCCGGCTTGCTCCAGTGCACGTGTTCGGCGTAGGCACGGTGGCGGCGAGATGCCCACCTTGCGCGCCAGCTCCACGTTGGTAATGCGTCCGTTGGCTTGCAGCTCTTTCAGGATGCGCCAATCGGTAGCATCGAGGCCGGCGCGCATGGGACTATGAACTCGCAGGGCTTGAGGGCTTCGCCGCATCTTTGATCGAGTCTGGCGCATAGCAGTGCCGTGAGCAACAATATTTCTCGGATGGATCAGGACATGGCTGCGGCGGACATGGCCGAGGTTGGGCCCGGCGTGGAGACAGTGCGGGGGCGCAGCGGCTGGATCGTCAGCGACGGCAAGGCCGGCAACGATGTGCAGAGCCACGGCGTATTCGATGCGCTCGGCCTTGATTACCAGGTCAAGCGGGTCGACCCTGCGGGCCTGTGGAAGCTGCTCTCGCCGTGGGGGCCTGTCACCCCGGCCGAGCGCTTCGGCACGCCGGCGAGCCAGTTTCATCCGCCGTGGCCGGATTTTGCGATCGCCGTCGGCCGATTGACGACGCCCTACATCCGCCGGCTCAAGCGGCTTTCCGGTCGCCAGACCTTTACGGTCATTCTGCAGGACCCGAAGGTGGGGACCGGGGCTGCAGACCTGTTCTGGGTGCCCGAGCACGACACCCTGCGCGGGGCCAATGTCATCACCACGCTGACTGCGCCGCACAGCTTCACGCCGCGGCGCATCGCCGAGCTGAGGCGCAACATGCCGGCGCAGATTGCTGCCCTGCCGGCGCCGCGCGTGGCCGTGATGCTGGGCGGCCCCAACGGCGACTATCGCTATACGCCCGCAACGCTGGCGCACCTGGTCTCGGGGCTGCGGTCGCTGGCGGCATTGGGCGCGGGCCTGATGATCACGCCGTCGCGGCGCACGCCGGCGGAGATCACGACATACGTGCGAGACGCCACCGACGGCCTGCCACGCCTGTTCTGGGAGGGAGCTGGCGAGAACCCCTATCCCAGCTTCCTCACCCATGCCGATCTGCTCGTTGCGCCGGCGGACTCCGTGAACATGGTGGGAGAGGCCTGCGCGACGGGCAAGCCGGTCTACACCTTCGAGCCGGAAGGGGGCTCGCCCAAGTTCAGCCGGTTCCACGACGCGCTCCGCAGGCACGGCGCGACACGGCCGCTGCCGGAGCGGGTGGAGCGGCTGGAGCCGTGGAGCTACGCTCCGCTCAACTCGGCCGAGACCATCGCCGCGGAGATCGCGCGGCGCTGGGCGAAACGGCAGGCGTAGGATGCGATAAGCGGGGCGCATCGCGCCGGCTTCCGAATGTGACATTCGGGCCACGACCCGGACGTTTCGGGGGGCACCTCGTACAGGGCGACCCGTCGCCCTGTACAGGGCGCACTTGCCCTGTATAGGTCGATGCGGAAGCCTGTGCGAGCCGGCAGCGGGAAATCGGGGGGTAAGCCAGCAAAGATGCCGACCACGTCGACACCTGCGACAGCCATGCGCTACCGCAACGTTGCGGCGGCAGCCGATTGGCTCTGCCGGGCCTTTGGTTTCGAGAAGCAGACCGTCCTGACCGACGACGACGGCTCGCCGCTCTATATCCAGCTCACCTGCGGGCGCGCCATGCTGATGCTGGCGCCGGTGCGCGCCGGTCCGATCGATCAGCTCATGAAGCAGCCCGATGAGATCGGCGGAGCAGAGACGCAGAGCGGCTACTATGTTGTTCCTGACGCCGACGCGCACTATGCACGTGCGAAAGCGGCCGGAGCCGGCATCATCCTCAATGTCGAGGATGACGATTTCGGCGGCCGCACCTACACGTGCCGCGACCTTGAGGGCCATATCTGGACCTTCGGCACCTATGATCCCTGGCAGGGCAAGTTCCCCGAGGCGGCAGCGCCGCCGCGGGCTTCCCGCGGCGGCGTGCGCCGCGTGGCGCGGGCACTTTTCACACTGATCCTGATCGGTGGAACGGGCGCCGCCGGCTGGTACGCCGGCGCGACGATGCGGACGAGCGGAGTCGCAGCAACGGCAGCCGGGTCGCCGGCGCAGGTCCATGCGGTCTCCCCGGTCGCACTCGAGGCAGCCGAGCGGGCCGCGCTGAATGCCCGCAAGCGCACCGCTGACGTGCAAGCGGAGCTGACGCGTGAGCGCGCCGCCAAAGCGGACTTGGTCGCCAGCAAAGGCGCTTTTGCCAAGCGTTTGGAGGAGGAGTTCCGCGCCCGTGGGGTCGCCGAGCGTGCCGCCGATGAGGCACGGGCGGAGCTGGAGAAGCTGCGCGCCAGCAAGGTTGCGGCAGCCGAAGGCGGCGGGGCCGACGCCTCGAAGCGCGCGGAGGAGGAGCACCGCGCCAGGGAGGCGGCAGAGCAGGCTGCCAAGGAGGCGCGTTCGGAGCTCGAAAAGGTACGCGCCGAGAAGGTGGCTGCAGCAGCCAGCAGCGACGAGGTGCGCAAGCGCCTGGAGGAGGAGAAGGGCGCCAGGGAGACGGCAGAGCAGGCTGCCAGGGAGGCGCGTTCGGAGCTCGAGAAGGTACGCGCCGAGAAGACGGCAGCGGCGGCCAGCAGCGACGAGGTGCGCAAGCGCCTGGAGGAGGAGAGGGGCGCCAGAGAGGCCGCCGAGCGTGCCATCAAGGAGGCACGCGCCGAGCTTCAGCAGGAGCGGGACCGCGCCAGCAAGACGGCGGAGAAGGGCGGGGCCGACAACCATCGCCTGGAGGCCGCCGAGCGTGCCGCAAAGGAGGCGCGCGCCGAGCTGGAGAAGGCACGGGCCGACAAGGCCGCGGCCGAAATGGCCAAGGAGTTCGCGCTGGGGCGTGCGGAGGAGGAGCAGCTGGCGCGTGCGGCTGCCGAGAGCGCGGCCAAGCAGGCGCAAACCGCGCTGGAGAAGGCCAACGCGGCGGCAGCAGCCAGGCCGGCAGAGGCGGGGTCGGCGCGGAAATCCGGACCAAGCCCTGAGGTCCTGAAGGCATCGGCCGAGCTGCAGCGGGCTCTCGAGCAGACCAAGAAACGCCTTGCCGAGGAACGGCGTGCTGCGGAGCAGGCCAAGAAGCGTGCGGCCGAGGAGAAGCGCGCACGCGAGGCGGCAGAGCGCGCGGCCAGGGAGGCTCGCGAGTCCATAAAGGAGGTGCGGGCGGTGCTTGCCAAGGCGCAGGCGTCGAAGGCGCAGGCGTGGAAGGTGGTGAGCCAGCTGAGCAAGCAGCTCAAGATCGCAAAGGGTGCGCTGGGCGGGAGCGATTCCGCCGCCGCCGACAACCCGCCTCCGGCCAAAAAGGCGCGCCCCCGGAGGAAGAAGACGTCGGACGACGCCGAGCAGTAGAGCCGCAGAGCGGATCAGGGCGCAGCCCGTGATCCGCCGCCCGTGCAATGATCGCGAAGCCTGATTGTCTCCCGCCGCCGGGCGGCAGGAGGCGCTGGGCGATGCGGTGCAATGTCGCCCGCTGATCACCCGTGATGATGCGCACGCCGGGCTATTTCTCGCCCTCGATGAACGCCAGGATCGGTCCGCTGAGCGCGGTGTCGGTGGTGTTGATGGCGTACACCTCAGACATGTGGCTGTGCCTGGCCAGCGACACGGTCCGTGGGCAATGGCCGGCCTGGCACAGTGCCTCGGTGAGCTGCTTGGCCTGCTGCCGGAACACCGGCGGGTCCAGCTCGGCATGGGCGACAAGCAGGGGGATCGGCGTTGCGACGAGCCCCGCCAGCGATGAGCGCTCGCCATACTTGGCGGCGTCCTCGCCGAAGTAGGCTTTCTCCGCCGGTCCCGGCGACGAGGTCGTCAGGTCGTAGAGGCCGGAGGTGAGGATGGCGCCCGCGAGGCCGATGCCCTTGGGGCCATGGAATTGGCGATGGGCGACGTAGCTAGCCACGTGCACCGCACCGGCCGAATGTCCCATCAGGAAGACGCGGGCCGGATCACCGCCGTGCCCGGTGATGTGCTCGCTCACCCAGCGCACGGCGGCGCCGAGGTCCTCGGCGGCGGCAGGCCATTGGTGCTGCGGTGCCAGGCGATAGGTGGCGTTGACGCCGATGACGCCGTTGCGCGCGGCGAACAGCATGATGTTGTCGTAGAATGGGCCGCCGGGCGGGGAGCGCCGGTCGCCGCGGGTGAAGGCACCGCCGTGCACGAATATCAGCACCGGGCGCGGCGTGGCTGCAGAGGCTTCAGGCACAAACAGGTCGAGACGATGCCGCGCATCGCTCCCGTAGGCAACGTCGCGCGTGACGTTGACACCAGGGTACGGTTCCTTCTGCTGCAGCGGGGCATACAGCTTGGCCGTCTCGGGCGGATTGATCACCGCGCCCAGTTTGGCGAGCTTCCATTCGATGTCGCTTGGCATGCCGCCGGGTGTCTGGGCGGCGCCCGGCACCGTCGTCAGCGCCAGCAGTAGGGCGACGCTGAGGATCGCTGCGCCTGACCCGTCTCGAAGCGCTCCGCGCAAGCCTGTTTGCGGTCGTCTTGGCACGACTTTTCTCCCTCAGTTGCCAGAAGGCTCTTTTGCTCAGAATACAGGATTAGCCGTCTTTGGTCACCGGGGCGCCGGCGGCGAGCCAGCGCTCCAGCGGATCGGCAAGGTCCTCGAACGGTCGGTAGCCGTTGGTGAGCAGCGCGTAGCCCCGCTCGTCGCTGCCCGCGATGAGGGTGGGAAAGCCGTGGATGCCGAGCGACTGGGCGAGGAGAAAATCCCGGAACGTCGCATTACGCACCTCCGCACTGGCAAACGCGTCGGCGAATTGGGCGCGGTCGAAGCCCGCCTCCTCGGCGACATCGGCGATCTCGCCGGCGGCGGTCATGTCGCGGTTCTCGGCGTAGAAGGCCTGCTGGACGCGCGCCAGGAACGGCAGGGCCATGCGCGGCAGCAGGCGGCGAGCTGTCACCACCGCCCGGCAGGCCGGCTCGGTGTCGTAGATGAAACCCTCGCGGTCGAAGAAGTCCATGTCGAACGGCTGGCCGGTGGCGGCGCCGACCTTGGCCCACGAGCCGCGGATGAAGTCCTTGTCCTTGTCGCGCATCGGCTCGGTGTTGCCGGCACGCAGGCCGCCCATCACCACATCGAGCGGCAGCCGGTCCTCGAAGCGCTCGGCGAGCGTGCTAATCACCGGCGAGAACCCATAGCACCACGAGCACATGGGATCGGCGAAGTAGACAAGGCGAGTTTGTGGTGTCATGTGCACCTCTGCGGCTCCGTGCGCCAGTATACGGGCATTCGCTCAGGCCTGCCATTTTGCTCCGGTCGCAGCATGGGCCCGCCGCACGGCGGCAACTCAAGAGTGGAATTGTCCGGTGCACCTTGAACGCGGCCGCGGCCGCAATAGGCGGCGTCTGCCTATCCCAGAGATTGACCACCCTGCTGCTGCAGGGCGCCAATGCGCTGGGAATCCAACGGGTGTATGAGTAGGATCATATAGTACTAGATAGTCCGAGATTCGACCAATGCGACGAGGCCAGCCGGGTTACCGGCGAGCACCCGGAGAATCGAGCGCCGGCTGCCGATCCCTGCGGTCGCACGAGCCGGTCAGCCCCCGCTAGGACTTGCCAGCCATGGCACGCGATGTGCGGGAGCTCGAAGGGGCCTTCATCAGCGAGATCTACGCGGCCCTGCTCGGTCACGGCGACTGGCAGGTGTTTCTCCGCCGCCTCACCGCAATCCTGCCCAATGGCAAGGGAACGCTGTTCTACCACGACGTCGCGGCGGGAGCCGGCGCGCTGTCGCTGAGCGCGAACATGGAGGCTGCCAACGTTGACGCCTACAATTGCCACTTCAGCGGCCGCAATCCGTGGATGGCCAAGGCGATGCTTCGCCCGCTCGGTCTCGGCGTGCGGGCGGAGCAGATGTTCCCGCCCGACGAGCTGCTGCGCACCGAGTTCTACAACGACTTCCTGCGTCGCGAAGGCGTCCAATCGGGCGTCGGGGTAACGATCTTTCGCGAGCAGGGCTGCAATTTCATGCTGAGCCTGATGTCGGTTCCCGTGGATGACGCCGAGGGCAATGCGGCCGCGGAGCTGCTTGGCAGGCTGGCGCCGCACCTGCGCCAGGCGTTCGCGTATTACCGGGGTGCCAAGCCGACCGGCGGAGCAGCGCCGCCGTTCGTCGGAGCGATCACCGATGCGCTGACGGTGGCCTGCGTTGCCATCGGGTTCGGGCGATCCGTGCGCTGGGCCAACGCTGCCGGGTGGCGGTTGCTGACAGAGGGAGACCCGATCGGCATCGACGCGCGCGGCCGCCTGAAGACGTGCAGCGCAGAGCTCCGAGAGGCGATCGCGCTTGCCCAGGCCGCCAGCGACCGTCAGGACGGCGCCGGCAAGCGCGTCTAAGCATACGTCGCCAGAATGCGGCGGAGCTGGCCGCGAGTGTGACGCTGGTGGTGCCCGCGCTCGCGCCATTCGAGCGCTTTTTCGCCGGCCCGGTCGTCCTGCTCCTGGTGGAGGAGCCACGGCGGGCCGGCATTCCCACCGAGGCATCCTTGCGCCAGGCCTTCGCGCTGACGAACGCCGAGACGAGGCTGGCTCTGGCGCTGGCCGACGGCAGCTCGCTCGCTGCGGCGGCGGAGGGCCTGCAGATCACACGGCATACGGCGCGTGCGCACCTGAAGAGCATATTTGCCAAGACGCAGGTGCACCGGCAGGCCGAGCTGGTCGTGGCCCTGCGCAAGCTGTCCCAGAGCTGATCTTTACGATATTGCGTGGCTGGCCAGCATCGCCACCTGTCTTTGGCGATGCTGGAAGTGTCGCGCCCGCATCCGTCCAAGTGATTGAGCCATTGCCTCAGGATATGTCCCAAGTCTTCCCCGATGCCCTGCCGGCGCCGCGTCCCATCCTGATCGCCGGGCCCACCGCCAGCGGCAAGTCGGCGCTGGCGCTGGCGTTGGCCGAACGGCTCGGTGGGACGGTCATCAATGCCGACAGTATGCAGGTTTATCGCGAGCTGCGCCTCATCACGGCACGTCCGTCCCCCGAGGACGAGGCGCGGGCCCCGCACGTCCTCTACGGCTGCATCAGCGGCGCGGAGGCCTACTCGGCAGGCCGCTATGCCGTGGACGCGGCGCGAGCGATCGCCGAGGCCCAGGCGGCAGGCCGCGTGCCGATCGTGGTCGGTGGCACCGGCCTCTACTTCAAGGCGCTGCTGGAAGGGCTGTCGCCGATCCCGGCTGCGGATCCTGGCGTGCGGGCGTACTGGCGCGGCGAGGCGGCGCGCAGGCCTGCTCTCGAGCTGCACGGTCTGCTGCGTGAGCGTGATCCTGTCATGGCGGTGCGCCTGATGCCGACCGATTCCCAGCGCATCGTGCGGGCGCTGGAGGTTCTCGACAGTACCGGCCGCTCGCTTGCGGCCTGGCAGCGCGAGCCGGGCTGCCCGGTGCTGCGCGAGGCCGAGACGAGGCGGCTCCTGGTGCTCCCCGAGCGGAGCAGCCACGGGGCACTGATCGAGGCTCGCTTCGATGCCATGCTGGCGAGCGGCGCCTTGGACGAGGTGCGCGGCCTCCTGGAGGCGGGGCTCTCCGGCGAGCTGCCCGTCATGCGCGCCCTGGGGGTGGCGCCGCTCGCCGCTCATCTGCGTGGCCTGCTCTCTCTGGAGGAGGCGGCCGCCACCGCCAAGAGAGACACGCGCAGATATGCGAAGAGACAACTCACGTGGCTGACGAGAAATATGATTGCTTGGAAACATATAAAGGCGCAAGATTTGGGAAGTTTGCTGCGGCATGATGTTTCTTTAATTTTGCATGGGGTTGACCGCGCCTGAGCTGCCCGATAATGAGGCGCCTGCAACCCTGCAAGGGGGGATTTTTTCCTGCGGTGGGGACGAGCTTGCATTCGGCCCGAAATGGGCGGCCGGAAATGGCGGCTCCAATGGGCCAGGAGCGCACGAGCGCACGGGCGTTGGGTGGAGAGATGACCTTGAAAATGACGGGCGCGGAGATGGTCATCCGCGCGTTGGCCGACCAGGGCGTTGAGCACATCTTCGGGTATCCGGGCGGCGCGGTGCTGCCGATCTACGACGAGCTGTTCCAGCAGGAGAAGGTGCAGCACGTGCTGGTGCGCCAGGAAGGCGGCGCCGTGCATGCGGCGGAGGGTTACGCCCGCTCCACCGGCAAGGTCGGGGTGGTGCTCGTTACCTCCGGCCCCGGCGCCACCAATGCCGTTACCGGCCTCACCGATGCGCTGATGGATTCCATTCCCGTGGTCTGCATCACCGGCCAGGTGCCGACGCACCTGATCGGCAACGATGCGTTCCAGGAGTGCGACACGGTCGGCATCACTCGCCCGTGCACCAAGCACAATTGGCTGGTGAAGAACGTCGATGATCTCGGCCGCATCCTGCACGAGGCGTTCTATGTCGCCCGCACTGGCCGGCCCGGCCCCGTCGTGGTCGACATCCCCAAGGACGTGCAGTTCGCGACCGGCACCTACTCCGGCCCCAAGGATGTGAAGCACAAGACCTATCAGCCGCGCCTCAAGGGCGATGCCACCGCCATCGATGCGGCGGTCGAGCTGATGTCGCGTGCCAGGAAGCCGATCCTGTACACGGGCGGTGGCGTCATCAACGCCGGTCCCAAGGCGAGCCAGCTCCTGCGCGATCTGGTGCGGCTCACTCACTTTCCGATCACCTCGACGCTGATGGGGCTTGGCGCCTTCCCGGCCTCGGGCAAGGAGTGGCTCGGCATGCTCGGCATGCACGGCACCTACGAGGCCAACCTCGCCATGCACGATTGCGACGTGATGGTGTGCATCGGCGCGCGCTTCGATGACCGCATCACCGGCCGGCTCGACGCTTTCGCGCCGAGGGCCAAGAAGATCCACATCGACATCGATCCGTCGTCGATCAACAAGAACGTCCGCGTCGATATCCCGATCATCGGCGATGTCGCCTACGTCCTGGAGGACATGATCCGTACCTGGCGTCTGAAGGGCGCCACGGTCGACAAGACCGCGTTGAAGACCTGGTGGGCGCAGATCGACAAGTGGCGGGCCAGGGATTGCCTGGCCTACAAGTCTGCCAGCGATTTCATCATGCCGCAGTATGCGCTGGAGCGCCTGCACGCGTTGACCAAGGACCGCGACGTCTACATCACCACCGAGGTCGGCCAGCACCAGATGTGGGCGGCGCAGTTCTTCGGCTTCGAGGAGCCGAACCGCTTGATGACCTCGGGCGGCCTCGGCACTATGGGCTACGGCTTCCCGGCGGCGATCGGTGCGCAGATGGCGCACCCCAAGTCGCTGGTCATCGATATCGCCGGCGATGCCTCGATCCTGATGAACATCCAGGAGATGTCGACGGCGGTGCAGTACCGCCTGCCGGTGAAGGTGTTCATCCTCAACAACCAGTACATGGGCATGGTGCGGCAGTGGCAGCAGTTGCTGCACGGCAACCGCATCTCGGAAAGCTACACCGCCGCGCTGCCGGACTTCGTCAAGCT
>DASURA010000246.1:0-11305 GCA_036280295.1 Hyphomicrobiaceae bacterium | reverse complement strand
GCCGGAGCCGAAGCCTAAGAAGAAGGCACCCAAGGGTTGACGCTCCGCCATCGGTGCCTGTCTCCGCCGTCATCGCGGGCCTTGTGCCCGCGATCCAGCGTGAAGCAGGCTCCGGAGCGCGTTGTTGGCTGGATTGCGGGGGACAAGCCCCGCAATGACATCTTCCCTTCTCGTGTATTACAAGGTCGACATCGCCGCCTACGGGCCAGCGTTGCGGAGCCTCGCGCACTTCGCCCGCAGGAAAGTCCATGGAACACGTGACGCCAATGCTCATCGATCACCACTGCCACCTCGACTACCCTGACTTTGCGGACGACCTCCCCGGCGTGATTGGCCGGGCGAAGGCGGCGGGCGTTGGCACGCTGGTGTCGATCTCCACCCGCATCCGCGATTTCCCACGGCTCAGGGCGATCGCCGAGGCCAATGAGACTGTGCTGTGCTCGGTTGGCACGCACCCGCACAACGCGCACGAGGAGCTCGATATCCCGGTCGAGCAGATCGTGGCACTGGCCCAGCACCCCAAGGTGGTGGCGATCGGCGAGGCGGGGCTCGACTACTTCTACGATTCCAGCCCGCGCGAGGCGCAGGTGCAGGGCTTCCGCAAACACATCGCTGCCGCCCGCATCGCGCAGCTGCCGCTCGTCATCCACACCCGCGATGCCGACCCGGATACCGCGGCGATCCTCACCGATGAGATGGCCAAGGGGCAATTCCCGGCGCTCCTGCATTGCTTCACCGGCAGCGCCGAGTTGGCGCGCGCGGCGCTCGCTCTCGGCCTCACCATCTCGTTCTCCGGCATCGTCACCTTCAAGAAATCCGAGGCACTGCGCGAGATCGCGCGCGAGGTGCCGCTCGACCGCCTGCTGGTGGAGACCGACGCGCCGTTCCTGGCGCCCGGCAAATACCGCGGCAAGCGCAACGAGCCCGCCTACGTGGTCGAGACTGCCGCCGTGCTCGCCAAGGTGAAAGGGGTTTCGCCTGACGAGCTGGCACGGGCGACCACCGACAATTTCTACCGCCTCTACAGCAAGGCACCGCGGACGGCAGCCGCCCAGGGACAGGCCCAAAGGCAGGCCCAGGCGCAGGCCCCGGTGCAAGCACCGGTGCAGGAATGAGCATGCGCTTCACGCTTCTGGGCACGGCCTCGTCCGCCGGCGTGCCGCGCGTCGGCAACGTATGGGGCAACTGCGACCCCAACAACCCCAGGAACCGGCGTCGGCGCTGCGCGCTGCTGGTCGAGCGCATCGGGCCACGCGGCCGCACCAGGGTGCTCGTCGATACGCCGCCTGATTTGCGCGAGCAGCTTCTCGACGCCAGGATCGGGGTGCTGGAAGGCGTTTTGTTCACGCACGACCATGCCGACCACACGCACGGTATCGACGATTTGCGCGGGATTTTCTTCAACACCAAGAAACGTGTGCAGATCTGGGCCGACACCGTGACGCGCCAGACGCTGGAGTCGCGCTTCGAGTACTGCTTCAAGCAGAAACCGGGCTCGTCCTATCCGGCCATGCTGGAGGCACACGACATCGTGCCGCCCGAGCCGGTGCGGATCGAAGGCCCCGGCGGCGTCATCGAGGCGGTGCCGGTGCTGCAGGACCACGGTGCGATGCCCTCGCTCGGTTTCCGCTTCGGCAACGTGCTCTATTCGCCTGATATCTGCGGCGTTCCCGAGAGCTCGCTGCCCCTGCTCCAGGGGCTTGACCTCTGGATCGTCGACGCCTTGCGCCATGTCACGCACAGCACGCATTTCTCGGTTCGAGATGCACTCGACTGGATCAAGCGCGTGGGCGCCAAGCGCGGTATCCTCACGCATATGACGGTGGAGCTCGACTACGAGACGCTGAGCCGGCAGATGCCCGCCAACGTTGAGGTCGGCTACGACGGAATGGTGGTGGACGTGGAGTAGGGCCCGCGTGGCGTGCTGCGCGGATTGGGGCAAAGCCCGCCGCAATCCACTAATCCACACGTAAGAACGGCAGACGACGATCCGACAACCTCCACACTACGTGGTGTTAATGGTTGGCTGTCTTGATGTTGGCCAAAAAGGAGGTCATAAGGCCACGTCTCAGGTGGATCGGAAGCTCCCGATGCGCAGCGTCTTCAGGGCATGGCCGTCCCGGTTGCTCGCAACCGTGATGGCGCTCGCCCTGCTGGCATCCTACTCCATCGGCGCCTACGCCCATGCTACTGGGCATCATGCTTCCGGGCACCGGATGGACCGCCATCGCCTCGCTCAGGCCGTGCAGGCGACGAGCACGGACGGCCAGGCAGACCGCGCCCTGCAGCATTACGCCTCCGCGCGGGACACGGCCGCCGAGCCCCAGGCTGGGCAGATGGGTGGCGCTGACGGCAACAAGCCGGGCCAGGCGCTCGATTGCTGCGATACCATCTGCCACGGCGGACAGGCGGTTCTCGCCGCCGGTGCTGTTGTGCTCCGTCCGCCATTGAGCCTGCCGGCGATCGAGGCTGCGGCCGCCTTCTATGGGGCCAGCCCGGGTGGGCTCGACCGGCCACCGAAAGCCTTCGTTCCTGCCTGATCTCCGCTTGGGCGCCAGAAAAAGGGCATGAGCCCTGTGGTGCCCGGTCTCTCTTCTGGCCGGAACGGATAGCTTCATGTCCTTGCAGATTCGCCGCCTTCGGGCGCGCGCTCGGCAGACGGGTATTTTCGCCCTCGGTCGCGCCGGAGCCGTGCGCTCAGTCATCGCCCTTTTCGCTGTCTGTCTTGCTGCCGTCGCTGCCGTCGCCCTGGCGGATGCTCACGAAGGCCACGAGCACGGGTCTGCGCCGGCTGCAGTGCCGGTCGCCGGCTCGCCGCGGGTGGTGGCCAGCTCCGAACGCTACCAGTTCGTCGGTATCGTCGAGGGGGAGGTGCTGGTCATCTATCTCGACCGTGCGGATGACAATGCGCCGGTCACGTCGGCGACGATCGAGGTCTCGCTCGACGGTGCGCCCTACAAGGCGGGGCTGCAGGAGAAGGCCGGCACCTACGAGGTGACGGCGCCGGTCCTGCGCCAACCGGGCGAGCACGAGGTGCTCGTCACCATCGCCGAGGGCAGCGTCAGCGATCTGCTGGTGGGAACGCTGGCGATCCCCGCGAACGAGACGGACACTGCTCACCATCGTGTGGGGGACTCCCTGGCCCAGGCGATGGAGGCATTTTCCACCGGCCGTGTGGCGATTGCCGGTGCCGGGCTGGTGCTGATCGCTGCGGCTGCCGGCGCAGCCATTCTCGGCCGGCGCAAGCTGCTGATCGTTCCGGCCGCCATCCTCGGCATGATCCTGGCGTCCACCATCGCCTGGGCGCACGAGGGGCACGGCCACGGCCCCGATCTTTCCGCAAGCACCGGCAATTCACCGGTGCGCCGGCCCGATGGCACCCTGTTCGTCCCCAAGCCGACCCAGCGGCTCCTGGAGATCCGCACGCGGTCGGCTGTGGTCGAGTCCCGGCGGCGCACGGTGCGCTTTTACGGCCGCATCGTCCCCAATCCGAACCGCAGCGGCGTGGTGCAGGCGACGTTGCAGGGCCGCTATGAGGCGCCTCCGGGCGGTGTGCCCCCGCTCGGCACCAAGGTCAGGGCTGGAGACCTGCTCGGACGCGTCGCCCCTTCGTTCGCCTCGATCGATTCCTCGGACATGATGCAGACGCTGGGGGCGCTGGAGCAGGAGATCAGCCTCAACCGGCGCAAGCTCGCGCGCCAGGAGCAGCTGCTTGCCAGCAACGCCGTCACCCAGGCGGCCGTCGAGGATACGCGCATTGCCCTCGATGGGCTGGAGAAGCGGCGCCGGGAGCTGCTGGCCGCACGTGTGCGGCCTGAGGATCTGCGCGCCCCCGTCACCGGCGTCATTGCCGCTGCGCGCGTCATAGCCGGGCAGGTGGTGAGCCCGTCCGACCAGCTGTTCCAGATCATTGATCCGACCAGCCTGATGGTGGAGGCGCTCGTGTTCGACCAGGTCGACCCCGACGCCGTTCACGAGGCAAGCGCCAGCGTTGCGGGGCGTGGCGACGCCATCGTCAAGTTGAAGTTCCTCGGCCGCAGCCGGGCGCTGCAGCAGCAGTACTCGCTTCTGCAGTTCGCGATCGTCGAGAGCAAGGCGGCCCTCAACGCCGGCGCCCCGGTGACGGTCATTACCACCACCGGCGAGCGTGCCACCGGCTTCATCCTGCCGCGCGCGGCCCTGGTGCAGGCACCGAGTGGACAGACTGTCGTGTTCAGCCACAAGGACCCAGAGGTTTTCCAGCCGCGCGCGGTGCGCGTAGAGCCGTTCGACAGCAAGCACGTGCTGGTCACGGCCGGCATTGCCGAGGGCGAGCGCATTGTCGTGCGCAATGCCCTGCTGCTCAACCAGGTACGCTGAGGCGGAGGGCAGACCCATGTTCAACCTGCTCGTCTCCGCGAGCCTGCGCAGCCGGCTGCTGGTCCTGGCAGCCGCGGCCATCCTCATCGTCTACGGCAGCCACGTGGTGCCGCGCCTCCCCGTGGATGTATTCCCCGACCTCAACCGCCCCAGCGTCGTGCTGATGACCGAGGCGGAAGGGCTGGCCCCGCAGGAGGTGGAGCAGCTCGTCACCTATCCGATCGAGACCGCCATGGGCGGCATGCCGGGCGTGGTGCGCCTCCGCTCCGCCTCCGGTGTCGGCCTCTCGATCGTCTATGTCGAGCTCGGCTGGGAGACGGAGATCTACCGCGCCCGCCAGCAGGTGGCCGAACGCCTGGCGACGGTGCAGAGCCGGCTGCCTCAAGGCGTGCACACCGAGATGGGGCCGATCTCCTCCGTCATGGGGGAGATCATGCTGGTGGCCATCACCTCCAAGACCGTCAGCCCAATGCAGCTGCGCGAGATCGCCGACTTCACCATCCGGCCGCAGCTGCTTTCCATTGCCGGTGTGGCCCAGGTGATCCCCATCGGCGGTGAGGTGCGCCAGTACCGTGTGATGCCGGATCCCGCCATGATGAGCCGGCTCGGCATCTCCGCCGCCGATATCGAGACTGCCATCCGCGGCTTCGGCGTCAATACCGGCGGGGGCTTCATCGATCAGCATTCGCGCGAGTACCTGATCCGCAACATCGGCCTGACGAAGAACCTCGAGGACCTGCGCAACCTTGTGGTGGCGACGCGCCAGGACACCAGCATCCTGCTGCGGCAGGTGGCGCAGGTGGAGTTCGCGGCGCGGGTGAAGCGCGGCGATGCGGGGTACATGGGCAACCCCGCCGTCATCGTCGGCATCCAGAAGCAGCCGGCGGCCGATACCGTCACCTTGACGCGCGCCATCGAGGCGAGGCTGGAAGCGATCCAGCGCACCCTGCCCGAGGGCGTCACCGCCAACAAGGTGCAGTTCCGGCAGGCGACCTTCATCGAGACGTCGATTGCAAACGTCGAGCGGGTGCTATTGGAGGCCGCGGTGGTTGTCGCCGTCGTGCTTCTGCTGTTCCTGATGAACTGGCGCGCCACGTTGATCTCGCTGACTGCCATTCCGATCTCGGTGCTGATGACGGCCCTGGTGTTCAACGCCTTCGGTCTTTCAATCAACACCATGACGCTCGGTGGGCTCGCCATTGCCATCGGCGAGCTGGTCGATGATGCCGTGGTCGGCGTCGAGAACATCCTGCGCCGCCTGAAGGAGAACCGGCGGCGAGGAGAGCCGCTGCCGGTGCTGGAGGTGATCGCCCGCGCCAGCCACGAGGTGCGCTCCGGCATCTTCTACGCCACCATCATCATCATCCTGGTGTTCGTGCCGCTGTTTGCTCTGTCCGGCATCGAGGGGCGGTTGTTTGCGCCCCTGGGCATTGCCTACATCGTCTCGATCCTGGCCTCGCTCGCCACCTCCATCACCCTCACGCCCGTGCTTGCCTTCTACCTGCTGTCGGCACCGCGCAGCCAGGGCGACGGCGACAGCTTCCTGGTGCGGCATCTGAAGGCCGGCAACACTCGCCTCCTGCAGTGGGCCTTCGGCCAGCCAAAGGCGTTGCTCGCGATGGTCGGGCTCGGCGTGCTGGTTGCCGCCATTGGCGCCACCCTGCTGCCGCGTACGTTCCTGCCGCCGTTCAACGAGGGCACGATCCTGGTCAGCCTGCAGTACAATCCGGGCATCTCGCTCGCCGAGTCGAGCCGGCTCGCCGCCGTGGCCGAGCGGCTGATCCTGGAGGTGCCGGAGGTCAAGAGCGTCGGCCGCCGCACGGGCCGCGCCGAGCTCGACGAGCACGCCGAGGGCGTGCACACCTCGGAGGTCGACGTCGACCTGGCCCGCTCAGAGCGCCCCAAGGAGGACGTCTACGCCCAGATCCGCGCCAAGCTCGCCGTGCTGCCGGTCTCGGTCTCGATCGGCCAGCCGATCGCGCACCGCCTGGAGCACATGCTGTCTGGCGTGCAGGCCCAGATTGCCGTCAAGATCTTCGGCGAGGATCTGGATGGCCTGCGCGCCGAGGCCGAGGCGCTGCGGTTGCGGCTGGCGGGCATTTCCGGCGTGGTCGATCTGCGGGTGGAGAAGCAGGTACTGATCCCGCAGCTCAAGGTGACGCCGGACTATGAGCGTGCCGCCCTCTACGGCATCACGCCCGCGGCGCTCACCGAAGCGCTGGAGGCCTTGTCCAACGGCCGCACGGTGTCGCAGATCGTCGACGGAAACCGCCGCTTCGACGTGGTGATGCGCCTTTCGGACGAGCAGCGCTCCACCACCGGCCTCAGGGACCTGCTGGTCTCCACCCCCAAGGGCTTCGTGCCCCTGCACCTGCTGGCCAGCATCGAGGAGGGCGAGGGACCGAACCAGATCCTGCGCGAGAACGGCCAGCGCCGCATCGTCGTCTCCGCCAACGGCGACGGCAAGCGCGACATGGCTGCCATCGTTGCCGATATCCGCCGGGTGATCGCCGATACGCCGCTGCCTGCCGGCTTCACCGTGCAGCTGCACGGTACCTTCCGGGCGCAGGAGGAGGCGGCGCTGGTGATCGGCCTCCTGTCGCTGGTGTCGCTGGCGCTGATCTTCACCGTGCTCTACCAGCGGTACCAGTCGGTGGTGCTGGCGGGCATCATCCTGATGAGCATCCCGCTTGCCCTGATCGGCAGCGTCGTCGCGCTGGCGATCGCCGGGCAGCCGCTGTCGGTGGCGTCGATGATCGGCTTCATCACGCTCGCCGGCATCGCCGCCCGCAACGGCATCCTCAAGGTCAGCCACTACATCAACCTGGCGCTGCTGGAAGGCGAGCGCTTCGGGCCTGCGCTCGTTGTCCGCGGCAGCCTGGAGCGCCTTGCCCCGGTGCTGATGACGGCGCTGTGTGCCGGCCTGGCCCTGGTGCCGCTGCTGGCGGGTGCCGGCGAGCCAGGGCGCGAGATCCTCCACCCGGTGGCGGTGACGATCTTCGGCGGCCTCGTCAGCTCGACCTTGCTCGACACGCTGCTGACGCCGGTGCTGTTCCTGCGGCTCGGGGAGCGGCCGCTGGGACGCATTATGGCGACGCATGCGGAGCGCTTCCCGGCCGGCAGCGCCGGCTCGCGCACCGCCGAAGCCTTTTGAGCAGTCTAGAATTTCGCCGACTGAGACAACGGAGGAGTGAACGACCATGCGCAAGCTTGCAGCTCTGATTGCCGGGCTGGCCCTGCTGGTACCGGCCGCGCTCGCCCAGACCGGGCCGAACGGCGGGATGGTCGCCGGCGCCGGCCATCACAAGGCCGAGCTGGTCGTCAGCCCGACCGAGCTCAGCGTCCATTTGCTGGAGGATGGCAAGCCGCACGACTCCAAGGGCACCACCTTGCGCGCCGTTATCCAGCAATCCGGCAAGACCACGACCATCGACCTGGCGGACCAGGACGGCAAGAAGCTCACCGCCAAGCTGCCGGCCCCGCTGGAGAAGGGGGCCATCGTCGTCCTTTCCGGCAAGGACGACCACGGCGACCGCTTCACCGCGCGGTATGTGATCAAGTAGGACGGGTTAGCCTACCCGGCGCTCGTCCCCGACTGGCACGGCCGCAGGTAGCCGGCGTGGTCGGCGGCCTTGCCGCGGGCACCCTCATCGAGGGCGGCGCGCATGTCGGCATTGATGCTGCGCTTGCGGTGGTGCTTGGGGTCGACGTGCACGTACGTCGTCTCGGTCGTTGCCAGCACCGTCGTCTCCCCGGCGCGCCGCATCTCGGTGGAGAGCGTGAACGAGGTGGTGCCCATGCGGCTGGTCCAGGTCGATATCTCCAGCACGTCGTCGAAGATCGCCGGCGATTTCCACTCGATCACCTGGCGCACGTTCTGCAGCTCGAAGCTGCCGTCGAAGGCGTCCGTCGGCCGCGGCAGCGCCGCGCGCAGGAACTCGAAGCAGGCAATGTCGACGTACTCGCTGTAGCGCGCGTTGAAGACGACCCGCTGCGCATCGCAGTCCTGAAAGCGGACACGCAGGTAATAGCGAAACGGCACAGCCATGGTTGAGCCCCGTCAGTCAGTCTCTCAAAGGCGGCCCACCCTGCGGTAGGTCGTCAGCGTATCGGCACCCAGCATGCGCCGCTCGGCGAGCTGCCAGCGCGCGCTATCGTCGATGAGCTCCAGCCCGTGCTCGCCGAACGGCTTGCGGCCGCTGGCACCGATGGTCTCCGTCCCCTGGGCGATCACCAGCTCGTCGACAAGATCGGCGGCGAGCAGCGCCGAGGCGATCGTGGGTCCGCCTTCCACCAGCACGCGCGTGACGCCATCCCGCGCCAGGGCAGAGAGCACCGCGCCAAGGTCGACGCGCCCGTCCGGCCCGGCCGCGACCTGCCGCGCCTCGATGCCGGCGGGGTAGATGGGCGGCGTGCTGCCATCGGTGCCGAAGATCGTGATGGGCACGCGGCGGGCCGTAGCGAGCAACTTGCCGTGCGGGGCGATGCTGAAGCGGGAGTCGACCACCACCCGGCGCGGCGAGCGGTTGGCGAGGCCTGGCAGGCGGCAGGTCAGCTCCGGATCGTCGTCGATCACGGTCTGGCGGCCAACGAGCACGGCATCGGCACGCGCCCTCAGAAGATGCGCGAAGGCGCGCACGTCCGGCCCCGTCACCCACACCGGCGCGCCATCGCCTGGCGCGATCAGGCCGTCGCCGCCGACCGCCACCTTGAGCTGCACGAACGGGCGACCCGCCGTCATGCGCAGGATGTGGCCGGCCATCGACCAGCGCGCCTCCTCGCCCAGCACGCCGATATCGACCTCTACGCCGGCCTGGCGCAGCACGGCGACGCCGCGGCCGGCGATCTCGGGGTTGGGATCCTCCGTGGCCACCACCACGCGCTGCACGCCGGCGGCTAGGATCGCCTCCGCGCACGGCATCGCCTTGCCCACCTGCGGGTTGGGGCGGCCATGATAGGAGCAGGGCTCCAGCGTCACGTACATGGTCCTGCCGCGGGCCAGCTCGCCGGCGGCCCCAAGCGCGTGCACCTCGGCGTGCGGGCGGCCGCTGATCTGGGTCCAGCCGCGGGCGATCACCTCGGCCGTGGCCTCATCGGCGATCACCGCGCCCACGGCCGGGTTGGGCGCGGTCTGCCCCAGCACCCTGCGCGCCACGCGCAGGGCAAGCTCCATCATGCGTTCATCCTGCGAGCCGCTGGCGGGCCCTGTGGCGTTCATCGGCACCTATGCTTTCCAAGTCTAATGCTTTCTGCCTGCACCCAGCGCCGCCGCTCCCGGATCGCCGCCGGCATCGTCCTGCACGACCACGGCCCGGCCCGCAATCTCGGCGAGCACCGACTGGAAATCGGCAGCACCGCGGAAGTCGCGGTAGACCGATGCGAAGCGTACGTAGGCGACCGGATCAAGCTTTTTCAGCGCATCCATCGCCAGCTCGCCGATCGCCGTGGACGGTACGTCCTGGTCGCCCAGGGCTTCCAGCTGTCGAACCAGTCCGGACACCATACGCTCGATCGCCTCGGGCTGGATGGGGCGTTTGCGCAAAGCTACTTCCACCGAATGCAGGAGCTTGGCGCGGTCGAACGGCTCACGTCGGCCCGAGCGCTTGACCACCATGATCTCGCGCAGCTGCACGCGCTCGAAGGTGGTGAAGCGGCCACCGCAATCCTCGCACGCCCGCCGCCTGCGGATGGCGGCGTTCTCCTCGGTGGGCCGGCTGTCCTTTACCTGGGTATTTTCGCCGTTGCAGTAGGGGCAGCGCATATTGGGATCTCCCTCTCCCCGCGCCTCGCCAATCTCTCCACGCGCTCCGCCAGCGCGGGAGAGGGCCGGGGTGAGGGGCAGCGGCACCTCCAACGTCAGAGTTTGCTCCTGCCCTTCACCCTAACCCTCTCCCCGCAAGCGGGGAGAGGGACTCCACTTCCTTACCCGTAGATCGGAAACCTCTCGCACAGCGCGATCGCCTCGGCCTTGACCTTGGCCTCCACCGCACCGTTGCCGTCCTCGCCGTTCGCCTTCAGGCCATCCAGCACCTCGGCGATCATGCGGGCGATCTCGCGGAACTCGGCTGTGCCGAAGCCGCGTGTGGTGCCGGCAGGCGAGCCGACGCGGATGCCGGAGGCAACGGTCGGCTTTTCCGGATCGAACGGCACCGTGTTCTTGTTGGTGGTGATGTTGGCGCGCGACAGCGCCTTCTCGGCACGGTTGCCGGTGAGCCCCTTGGGCCGCAGGTCCACCAGCATCAGGTGAGTGTCGGTGCCGCCGGCGACCAGATCGAAGCCGGCCTTGACGAGCTCCTCGCCCAGCACTTTGGCGTTGTCCGCGACGGCCTGCGCATAGGTCCGGAATGCCGGCGTCAGCGCCTCGCCCAGCGCCACCGCCTTGGCGGCGATGATATGCATCAGCGGGCCGCCCTGCATGCCGGGGAATACGGCAGAGTTGACCTTCTTGGCCAGGGCCTCGTCGTTGGTGAGGATCATGGCGCCACGCGGGCCGCGCAGGGTCTTGTGCGTGGTGGTGGTGACGAGATGCGCGTGCGGGAACGGGCTTGGATGCACGCCGCCCGCGACCAGCCCGGCGAAGTGCGCCATGTCGACCATCAGTAAGGCGCCGACCTCGTCGGCGATGGCGCGGAAGCCCGGGAAGTCGATGATGCGCGGATAGGCGCTTCCGCCGGCGATGATCACTTTCGGCTTATGCTCGCGCGCCAGGGCTGCCACCTCGTCCATGTCGATCAGGTGGTCCTGGCGCCGCACCTTGTAGGGGACCACCTTGAACCATTTGCCGGAGTAGTTCACCGGCGAGCCATGCGTGAGGTGGCCGCCGCACTCGAGCGACAGCCCCATGTAGGTGTCGCCCGGCCGCATCAGTGCCATGAAGGCGGCCTGGTTGGCGGAAGCGCCGGAGTGCGGCTGCACATTGGCAAAGCCGCAGCCGAACAGCTGCTTG
>DASURA010000245.1:0-4537 GCA_036280295.1 Hyphomicrobiaceae bacterium | reverse complement strand
GGCCTCAGCGAGCCGCTGATCACAACGGCAACGGCGCGCCTGGAGGCATCTTCAGCCCGCTGGCTGTCCGAGCACATCGCCTTCGCGCCTGGCATGGCCGCCATGATTGCCGCCCTTGGTGACCGGGCAACTGTCGTCATGCAGCGGTTTGTCCAAAACCTGGAAATACGGTTGGGCAGGGGTCCAGTCAGCCTGGCCGGCGTCGCGTTCATCGGCACGGCGCGCGTCCTGTAACGTTTTTCTGCCGTCAAACGAAAGGCCAAGCAGGCGAACCGCTTAAGGAGCAACCATGTTCAAGCGATCGATTCTTGCGCTCGCAGTCCTAAGCGCGCTGGCGGCGGGGTCCGCGCTCGCTCAGCAGCCCACGCTCGTCTTCACCGCTATCCCCGATGAGGACGAGACCCGCCTCGTCGAGCGCTTCACCCAATACGCCAAGTACTTCGAGGCCAAGCTCGGCGTTCCGGTAAAATACCTGCCACTCAAGAGCTATCCGGCCGCCGTCACCGCCTTCACCAACAACCAGGTGCAGTTCGCCTGGTTCGGCGGCCTGACGGGCGTGCAGGCGCGCCTTGCCGTCCCCGGATCGCAGGCGCTTGCCCAAGGGGAGGAGGACCTGCAGTTCAAGAGTTACGTGATTGCCCACACGTCGACCGGGCTCACGCTCTCGAAGGAGTTTCCGAAGGGCATCGAGGGCAAGACGTTCACCTTCGGGGCGCGCGCGTCGACCTCGGGCCGGCTGTTCCCGGAGTATTTCGTCCGTCAGGCGCTGGGCAAGGACCCCGAGAAGGTCTTCTCGCGCGTCGGCTACTCCGGCGACCACAGCCGCACGATCCAGCTTGTGCAGTCGGGGGCCTATCAGGTCGGCGTGCTCAACCATCTGGTCTGGGAGCAGGAGGTCAAGAGCGGCAAGGTCGATACCAAGGCGGTGTCGGTGATCTGGGAGACGCCCACCTATCCTGACTACCACTGGGTGGCGAGAGGCGACATCGACAAGGCGTTCGGTGCCGGGTTCACAAGCCGGCTGCAGGCTTCGATCCTCGCCATCGACGATCCCAAGCTGCTCGCCATCTTCGACCGCAAAGGGTTCATTCCGGCCAAGAACGATGACTACAAGGTGATCGAGGAGGTCGGCAGGCTCACTGGTCTCATCAACTAAGATGGAAACTCCGGCTCCCAGCGCGCCGTTGGCGTCGCCACGCACTCCAACAGCGCGCGGCGAGGGGGAGGGGCACGCTCCGAGCGTAGAAACGGCTGCTGCCCCTCACCCTGACCCTCTCCCCGCAAGCGGGGAGAGGGAGCGCGGCGACATCGTATTCGAATTGAAGAGGGCGCGCGCCGGCTACAATGGCCGGCCTGTCCTTTTCGATATCGATCTCACCGTGCGGGCTACCGAGCGCGTGGCCGTGATGGGCCGCAGCGGCGCCGGCAAGTCGACGCTCCTCAGCTTGCTCTACGCCCAGCGTCCCGGCGACGTGGCCCTCGTTCCGCAGGCTTCCGCCCTCGTCAAGCCGCTCTCGGTGTTCCACAACGTTTACATGGGTCGGCTGGATCGCCACTCGACCGCCCACAACCTCCGCAACCTGGTGTGGCCGGCCGCCAAAAGGGTGGCCGAGGTACGCGGCGTGCTGGCAGGCGTCGGCTTGGAGGATGAGATCTTCAACGCCGCCGGAGCGCTGTCCGGCGGGCAGCAGCAGCGCGCCTCGGTCGCGCGGGCGCTCTACAATGGCCGCCCGATCCTTGTCGGCGACGAGCCGGTGTCGGCGTTGGACCGCGTGCAGGGTTCGGCTGTCCTGTCGCTCGTCAGGCGCCACCATCCGACCGTCGTGCTGGCCCTGCACGACGTGCATCATGCGCTCGAGCATGCCGATCGGATCGTGGTGCTGGAGCATGGCCGCAAGATCATCGACGAGCCGTCCTGCGGCCTCACCGCCAATGACCTCCTGCGCCACTTCGGAGGCGAGCCGTGAACCGCCTCGCCTTCGGCAACACCAGCCTCTTGTTCCTGATCAGCGCCCTCGCATGCCTGGCTGTCGCCGACATCGCGATCACGGCCCTCAACCCGTGGGCCGAGATGCTTCGCCTGGTGCGCGGCATCTTGCGCCCGGATCTCCTCTCCATCGAGGCGTGGAGCGTGGTGTGGACGGTGGCCTTCGCCGTCGTCGGTGTCGGCATCGGCGCCACCGCCGGCTTCCTGTTGGCCATTGCTTTCCCTCACCTCGCCATCGTGCGCGTGACGGCCGTGGTGCTGCGCTCCATCCACGAGCTGTTCTGGGCGCTCCTGCTGATCCAGGTCTTCGGTCTCGGCCCGGTAACCGGCGTTCTGGCGATCGCCATTCCCTACGCCGGCATCTTCGCCAAGGTCTTTGCCGAGATCATCGAGGAAGCGGATTTGGCAGCGGAGAAAACGCTTCCGGCCGGCACGCCGCCTGTCTCGGCGTTCGCCTTTGCACGCCTGCCCGAGGTCGCCGAGCGCTTCAAAACCTATACGCTCTACCGGTTGGAATGCGGCCTGCGCTCCACGCTGGTGCTCGGCTTCGTAGGCCTCCCCACCGTCGGCTTCCACCTCGAGGGCTATTTCAAGCAGGGCAAGTACGCCGAGGCCGCAGCACTGCTGGCCGTCTTCTACGTGCTGATCGGCACGCGGCGCCTGTGGGCGCGACCTGCGACGGTGCCCATCCTGCTGATCGGTAGCCTGCTCTTGCTACCCGAGGGAATCGGCGGCGGATCGGTGCTTGCCAATCTCGTCCGGTTTGTCACACACGACATCGTGCCTGCCCCGCTGCGCAACGGCGATCTCGGCAGCCTCGCCACCTGGGGCGGGTTTGCGACCTGGCTGCAGGCAATCGTGTGGAGCAAGATCCTGCCCGGCGCCTGGACCACCATCGTGGTGGCCCAGATCGCCCTCGTTGGCATGGGGATATTGGCGCTGGTGTTGTTCCCGTTGGTGTCGCGCCAGTTCATGGGACCCGTCGCGCAGCCGGCCGGCCGGGTGCTGCTCGTCGTGGTGCGGTCGACGCCCGAGTACATGCTGGCCTACGTGCTGCTGCAGCTGCTGGGGCCGTCCATGCTGCCGGCGATTATTGCGCTGGTCGTGCACAACGGCGCCATCGTGGGCTACTTGATGGGGCGTCACGCCGACGCTCTCGACCACCGCGCCGACGCTCCGCGAGGCGTCAATCTCTATGCCTACGAGACGACCCCGCGCCTCTACGGGCAGTTTCTCGCCTACAACCTCTATCGCTGGGAGATCATCGTGCGCGAGAGCGCGATCTTCGGTATCCTCGGCGTGGCTACACTTGGGTACTACGTCGATGCCGCCATCTCCGAGTTGCGATTCGATGTCGCCGTCGTGCTGATCCTGGCAACCGTGGGTGTCTGTGCGCTGATCGATGCCCTGTCGCGTCGTCTTCGCAAAACCTTGCGGCTGTCTACCCTGACAACCCGGCTTGCCGATGCGCCCTCACGATAGTGGACCGAGCCCGGCCAGATGGCCCGCACATGATTGTTGATTGGACCGGACGCTGACCGATGCATAGAGCACTGACGTGGCCGAGGGAGAGCGCCCATGCGCACCAACCCGTTCTATGACGCCTGGCTGTTCCTGATCGGCAGCACCCCCGACCACCACAGCAGCGGCGTCGGCTGGCTGATGACGGTCCTGTTCCTGGCGCTGCTGGTTGCCAGCGTCTGGATCGCCTACCGAAGCTGGGTGCAGGACCCCACGCAGCGTACGTTCCATCATCTCGCCATATGGTTCATGCGCGTCATGATCGGTGCCATGTGGTTTCAAGGCGCCCTGTGGAAGCTGCCGCTGCCGGTCTCGGGGGGCTTTGCCTATTGGACTGCTTCGCTGGGCGACAATGCCGCCTTCGCGTTTCACCGGTGGATTGCCAAGAATGTCTTCATTCCGCTTCTGCCGGTCATTGACCCGCTGGTGTTTCTTACCGAAATGCTGTTTGCAGCATCCTTCATTCTTGGCTTTCTCGTCCGGCCATTCGGTGTCATCGGCATGCTATACGTGGTGCACCTTTGGCTCGGCCTTTATCTCCTCGCCGCCGAGTGGCCCTGGCTCTACGTCTTCCTGATCTTTGTACAAGGCTTCTTTGTGCTCGATAATGCCGGCAGGAGCCTGGGTCTCGACGGCCTGATCGCGCGCATGTCGACGGGGCCGTTCGTCGGCGACGGCCGCCTCGCACGCCTTTACCGCAAGATTGCCTGATGTCACGCGAGCCGCCCGATCCGTGGTTGTGTCTTGCGGCTCCGAGGAAACCGTCAGTAGGACGCTCTGGTCATGAACATTCCCCCGATCAAGCTCACGAGCCTGGCTCACGGCGGCGGCTGTGGCTGCAAGCTTGCGCCTTCCGTCCTGCAGCAGCTGCTCGCCGATCAGCCGGCGGCGGCCACGTTCAGTCAGCTCCTTGTCGGCACGGAGACGGCCGACGATGCAGCGGTCTGGCAGCTCGATGCAACGACCTGCATCATCGCCACGACCGACTTCTTCATGCCGATGGTCGATGATCCTTTCGACTTCGGCCGC
>DASURA010000244.1:0-21804 GCA_036280295.1 Hyphomicrobiaceae bacterium | reverse complement strand
CCGACGAAGATGACGAAAACGACGAACGACCCCGTGTACATGCCGTACATGCGGCCGAGCTGCTTATAGAATGCAGCTGTGGAATCCGATTGTGTTGCCATTGCTCCCCCCTCAGTCGTCTTCCGCCACGCCATGCTCGCGGTCGATCTTGTCCTGCTGGTAGGCGAAGACAAACAGCATCACCACGAACACGATCAAAGAGCCCTGCGCGGCCATGTAGAAGCCGAGCGGGAATTTGAGGATCGGAATTGTGAACTGATTGAGCGTATTCACGAACATGTGGATGACGTAGCCAAAGAAGAACCAGACCGCGAGATGCACGAGCATCAGCCGGGTCGTCCTCCTCCAGTGCGCCTGATCGCTTGATGAGGTTTGCATGGTTCGTCCGATCCTCCCTGATCGTTTGGTCCCCGTTGTGACGGTCGGTCGAAGGAATGAGCGCCCCCAAGCGCCCACACGTCGCCAGCCCAGAAAAACCGCTCACGGAGATCCCGGAAAAAAGCTAGCATTGCGTCGTAACGCGGTTTCATAATACTTTCGTCGAAGATGCGCACATAGGCACCGGAAAGGAAGGCAATGGATTGGCACGACTTGCTTTTTTGGCGACGCCGGCCGATCGCCGATCTGGCTGCGCTGGCGACCTTCGTCGACGAGCGTGCCGCCTTCCTGGTGCAAAAGGGTCTCCACGAATATTCTCGCGCCCGCGCAGGGCACTACGCCAAGGTGCTGTTCAACGAACCGGAGTTCGTAGCCGCCATGGAGCGGTCGCGCTGGCTTGCCTATCCGCTCGGGCTGGCGATGGTGGGAGAGCTGGTCGATGGCGTCCTGCGTGGCCACACGCGAAACAGCGCGCCAGAGCATGCGGACAACCTGCGCGTGCTTGTACTGTCAGTGCTCGATCGCTACCCGACGCCCGCTGCGCTCGGAGAAGACGCCTGGCGCGAGGCACGCGCGGCGCTGGATCAGCGCCTCCGGGGCCTCAGCTTGCATCCGCCGAAGCGGGCGATCGACATCCCGGAGCCTTACGCCAGAGCCTACTGGGACATGATGCCGATCCACAAGGAGATCCGTACCCGAGACTTCCCCACGACGCACAACTACCTGAAGGTCACGCTGTGCAATTTCCATGACGAGCTGACACGCCGCGGCGACCTGCCGGCCCTGACGGAGCAACTCGGTGCCGCGAGTATCTCCCTCTCCCCGCGCAGCGCCGACACTGACGTTGACGCCAATGGCACAGGCAGAGGGGTGGGTTGAGCGGGAGCTACGGCTCCGCACCGAGCCGTTTCAGGCCATCGCGGCTGCCTGACAGGCGCGGCTCGATGGCGAGCGCACGGCGGAAATCCGCGATCGCCTCGTCGCGGCGACCGAGCGCCTCCAGCGCGTGACCGCGCACGTCCAAAACCGGCGCCGCCTGCGGATTGAGCTTCAGCGCGCTGTCGGCGTCAGCGAGTGCCGCGGCGGCCTTGCCCAGCTTCAAGTGCGCCCACGCGCGTCCCTGGTAGGCCTCCCACCTCGTCGGGTCGATCTCAAGCGCCTTGGCGTAATCCGCGAGGCTCGCCGCGTAATCGCCCACCGCCTGCAGCTCGTAGGCGCGGCTGACGTAGGACGGCACGTCCCTTGGGTCGCGGGCGATCGCCTCCGTGCAGGCGCGAATGGCGGCGGCCCCGCTCTTGACGTAGCAGTCGGCGCGCGCATCGGCATGCGCGGCCATGCACCAGGTCGCACCGCAGGCAACGATCGCCAGCACAAGGCGGAGGGCGGAACGCCGCGAGCGCCCGGATCTCAGGGACCTCCAGGATCGTCTTGACATACTTGACATGGGAAACCCCGCGGTCTGTCAATGCGCCGGACCATAGCCGCCCCCTCGGCCGGCAAGCAACCGCGCGGCCCCAGCATCCAGTGAGGCAACTCATGACCAAGCCCATCGACGCCGACAAGGCCCCGCCTCAAGTCCGCGCCGTCTTCGAGGACATCAAGACGACCCGCAACGTCCCCGACGTGAACAATTTCTGGAAGTATCTCGCCAACGATCCAGCGCTCCTGGAGCGCACCTGGGCCACGCTCAAAGCGACCATGGCGTCGGGGGCGCTCGATCCGCTCACCAAGGAGATGATCTACCTGGCGGTCAGCGTCTCCAACGGCTGCGCCTACTGCATCGCGAGCCATTCCGCAGCGGCGCGCAAGGCCGGCATGACTGAGGCCATGTTCGGCGAGCTGATGGCCGTGGTGGGCATGGCCAACGAGACCAACCGCTTGGCCAACGGCTACCGCGTACCGGTTGATCCGGCGTTCGAGGACTGAGCAGCGTCCCCGCGCATTCCCCAGCGGAACACCCCCTTACGGTATTGGATCTGGCATGACCAAGCCCATGCCGGCACGGAGCGTGTGCCCGGTGACAATCCGAACCATACGCTCGCAACAAACAGCCATCCCCTGGCAGGCGCATTGCAGGTCAGTCCGAGTCCTGCTAACCGATATCAGATAATTGGTGTGCTGCTCGGGGGAAGGAAGTCCATGTACCGTCTGCGCGTAATGGCCGTCATCGGCGGATTGGCCATATGTGGCGGATGCGCCACGCCGCTGGAGGTAGGCAGCGTCACCAACATCAAGCCGAGCACCGGCAGCGGCGGGCTTGACGTGTACGAGCCCAAGCGCAGGGCGGGGGCCGACGTGCCCGAGTTCGCGGGCGACCAGCTCCTGGAGGTCCGCACCTACAAGTACGTCGAAGGCGAGGGCGAGGTCGAGATGGCCGGCGCCTCGTGCTCACTGTCGGCCTCGGGCTTCTCAGCCACTATGAAGAGCCCGGCGAAGGTGCGCGTTCCGCTGTACCGCGGGCAATCGAGCACACTGGCGGTCACCTGCGAGATGCGGGGCTTCCGCAAGCGCATGGTGACGGTAGAGCCGTACGATCAGACTCGCAGCAGCCGGCTGGCCAGTGGCGCCGGTGGCGGCCTGATCGGCGTGCTGACGGTGGCGGCCGTCGATGCCATGGCCGACAACACCAAGAACGACTGGCGCTACCCGATTGCTCGGTTGGTGATGGAGCCGGATACGCCGGGCAAGGTGGCGAAGCGATGATTTTGCGTAGGGTGCAACAAGGCGCAGCCGCGTTGCACCGAGGCAGCCCGTGGCCGATGACAACGGCGGCCACGGCGCAACGCGCTTCGCTTATTGCACCCTACGCGCTTCCGTCATCGAAATCCCTCGGGTGCAGGTCGATCGGCGTGCCGTGCGGGGTGCGGTGGGCGGCAGCGTCCCAGGCCTTGCGATAGCGTTCCAGCGCGTAGGGCGTGGTGACGGCCTTGGCGGCGAGCAGACGCTCCAGGGCAGCCAACCAATGCGAATAGTACGTCTCGCCGGTATCAGGATCACCGGCGGCCTGCGCCACCTTGATCTGGTCCGAGAGGGCAGCGGCCCACTCGGGCCAGGTGAAGAGGCCCTTCTCGTAGAGCGCCAGCACCATGGCGAAGGCGTGCGCCTCCCAGGGCTCGGCAAATACCGGGGCCTTGCCATCGCGCAACAGCTCTGGCGGCAGATCGCGCAGTGGCGGCACCTCGGTGGGTGTGGTGGTCGTCATGCCGGCACCAGGTAGCTTTCCCAGGCGTCGACCGACACGGAGCCGGTCGGGTCCGCCGCTTCGCCCCACAACTCTGGGGCCGTGAAGCGCACCGTGTAGAGCCATTGCGGGCTCTCGCCGCGGCCGGCAGCGTGGGCATCCGGGAGCACATGGGCGCCGTGCACGTGCGTGATCGTTCCCACATGCCCGCGCACGTAGCGCGGCAAGCGGGTGTGGCCGGTCGGGTGCATGTTGCGGGCGCGGACGCGCGCGCCGACCTGGAATTGCTGCGGCGACGTGGCCGGACGCGCCGACGGCCCGCCCTTGAGCAGGGTGGACGCCACGTTGGCCGGCTCCAGGATGCGCGGCACCGGCTTGGGCGGATGGAGCGCCTTGCCGGCGGCGATCTCGTCGGCCGTGACGAGCCCGCGCTCGGCCATCAGCTTCTCAAGGCCCGCGAGCCAGATCTGATAGTAGGACTTGGCGAGATACTGGGCCGGATGCAGGCTCTCGCGGGCAGAGCGGCTCTGGTCGAGATTCCAGCCACCCGGTGCCGCCATGGCGAGCGTGAGCGCGAACGCGCGCTTCTCCCATTCGGCGTGGAAGACCGGCTCGTCCTTCTCGGGTTGCACCGGGCCGAAGCCCATCATGCCGCCCATGTCCTGTGCGCCGTTCATGGCGCTGCTCCCGGCGCGGCGTCTTGCGGCACCTGTGCCAGCCCGGTGCCGATCATGCTGTCGCGGGTGACCAGCGTGGCCAGCTGCTCCTCGCTCCAGCCGTCGGTGCCGACGGGTCGCTCGGGCAGCACCAGGTAGCGGATCTCGGAGGTCGAGTCCCACACCCGGATCTCCTTGCCCGCCGGCAGCGTTACGCCGAAATCAGCGAGCACGCCGCGCGGGTCCATCACAGCACGCGAGCGATAGGGGGCAGACTTGTACCACACCGGCGGCAGCCCCAGCACCGACCACGGGTAGCAGGAGCACAGCGTGCAGACGACCATGTTGTGCACCTGGCCGGTGTTCTCGACCGCCACCATGTGCTCGCCCTGCCGGCCCCTGAAGCCGAGCTCGGCGATGGCGCCGGTGGCATCCTGCAGCAGACGCGCCTTGTAGGCCGGATCGCTCCAGGCCCTGGCGACGACACGGGCGCCGTTGTGCGGACCGACCTTGGTCTCGTAGGTCTCGATCAGGAGATCCAGCGCCTTCGGGTCAACATAGCCCTTCTCGGTGAGGATCGATTCCAGCGCCCGCACCCTGAGGTCCATCTCAGAAAGATGCGAGCCCTCGTGATGGTGCCCATCGTCGTGCCCATGATCGTGATCGTCGTGCATGTCGACCGTCCTTTCAGCCGGCCAGGGCCGTGTTGGCAAGGAAGAGGACCGCGACAAGGCCAAGCCCGGCACCCGCCAGCCGCATGGCCATCGCCTCGCTCAGATAGTCTCGCCCAATACCCGCGCGCAATGCAACCGCGCTGCCGATCGCGATGACGCTCTGGATAATACCAAAACCCAGGAAATAGGCGCCAAGCGGCATCGGCTCGGCACCAACGATGCTCTCGCCGTAGGCGTAGCCGTGAACGATACCTGCCGCCGCCACCAGTACCGCCAGCAACCCGGTCGGGAGCTGGGCGCGCGTCACCACCAGCGCTGCCGCAGCCGCGATGGTGAGGGCGACGGTGAGCTCGGCCGCGGGCAGGTCGAAACCCTGCACGTGCAGCACGCAGCCAACCACAGTGCCGATCACCAGCAGCAGCGGCAACAGCACCACCCGGCCCGCCAGGTACGCCAGCAGGCCAACGCCGACGACGAACGCGAAATGATCGACGCCGATGATCGGATGGCCAAGGCCGGAGAGCAGGCCCTGCCAGACCGTCCGCGGCAGCTCTCCGCCCATGAGGTGGTGGGCATAAGCCGGAGAGGTCAGTGCGAGGCTTCCCAGCCAAGCCCATGCTACGATCGTCCGCAAACTCCGTACCATAGCGAGTCCCTTTCGCGCTGACCCAGAACCTGTCTCGGATCGTAAGCGGCAGCCACACAGGGAGCAATGGACGCGGCTCAACAGGTACTGTCAAACATGCCGGTCTGACATGCCCTTTCCGGTCAACACGCCGTCGGGCGCGCCTCCACTGGGGTCCGTCTTCCGGATCTGCGCGCTCCCGCTACGGCCCGGAGCCTGCAAAAGAGACAGCAAGGTGGCCTCGTCAGCGTCCCTGATACGAGGGCGTATGCACGATCAGGCCATCGAGCTCGTCGGTCACCTGGATCTGGCAGGACAGCCGCGAGTTGGGCCGCACGTCGAAGGCGTTGTCGAGCTGATCCTCCTCCTCCTCCGAGCGCGTCCCGGTCTTGGCGACCCACGCCTCGTCGACGTGCACGAGGCAAGTGGCGCAGGTGCACGAGCCGCCACACTCGGCGACGATGCCGGGCAGGTCATGCTTGAGCGCGGTCTCCATGAGGGTGAACCCGGCCTCCGCATCGACGGTGCGGGTGGTTCCATCATGCTCGATGAAGGTGATCTTCGGCATCTGTTAGGCGCGGGCTCCTGCTGCATCTGACTAGTGCGATGATCAAGAGGTCCGCTTCATCGGCTTGGCTCGGTGGCGAAGCGGACTTCTCGATCTCGATCGCACTGGCAATCATAATGTTGGCTAGGGTCCTTCAGATCGCGAAATTCGTTCCAACCTTGCGGCACGCTGAGACGCATTTCGCGATCAGGACACTGGAATGGCTATGCCAACGCCGCCCAGGGCTGTCAAATGGCGGCGCACGCCCGATCGTCCGGGTCAGTGCCATCACGGTGTCTCACTCGTGGATCGAGATGCCACAGAGCCGCGTCCATCCTGCAGCAGCGCCAGGCACACGCCCAGGAAAGCCAATGCCCGTGACCCCAGCCACATTCCGTCGCATCGCCCTCAGCCTCCCCGAGGCGAGTGAGGCGGCCCACATGGGTCATCCGGATTTCCGTGTACACAACAAGATCTTCGCCACGCTCGGGTCGCCGGACAGGGAATGGAGCTCGCTTAAGCTCACCGTGGAGCAGCAGGAGGTCCTGCAAGCGGCGGAGCCAGGCGCGTTCAAGCCGGCAGCCGGCGCCTGGGGGCGGCGCGGCTGGACGCATATGCGCCTCGCTGCCGTGGACGCCACCACCGCCAAGAGCGCGCTCGGCATGGCGTGGCGCAACACCGCACCCAAGACGCTGCAGTCAAGGCACGCGGACGGCTGAGCCGCAGGAAAACCAGACCATCCGGCCACGACATACAAGCAGCCGCCGTTGCCGGCTCAACTATCGCCGACACCAGGCGCGGCGCAGCCGGCCTGTGGAGGTACGGATGTAGCAGCGCCGTGCCGGCGTGACTGCGGCACCGATCAGGCCGCCGGCAACAGCGCCGACCACGCCGCCTGCCACAGCGCCGCCGACGGTTCCACGCGTCAGGCCGCCGATGGCCAAGCCGGTGCCGGCACCAAGCAGGGCGCCGGTCGACACGTTACGTTCCAAACGCGAGTCGTAGCTGCATCCGGAGACGAGCAAGGCGGCCAACGCCACGGTCGCAGTCTTGCGCATAGGGCTCCTCGCATCTCGGCGCCGCAAGTCCCCCTACAGGATCTTCTCCGCGCGGGGAATCTAGCATGATTCGCCGTCGCTTGCGTGCGGTCCCGGTAGATGCCGAGGGCCTGCCTGCGCAGACCATCCGTGATCAGAACTTGAGGTTGAGGCCGAAACGTACCGTATGCATGGACGGGTCCAGCTCGGTTGTCGGCCCCAGGACGCCCGCGGGCACATTGAGGCTGTCGAAATCATAGTAGAGGTACTCGACGCGTGCCGTCAGGTTGGGCGAGAGCGCGCGTTCGATGCCGCCGCCCGCGACCCAGCCGAACTGCGTGTCGGAGGTGCCCGGCAAGCCGGCGCTGTGGTAGTCCAGGTCGGCCCAGGCGGCACCGCCGGTTGCATAGAACAGCCAGCGGTTGTCGTAGCTCGCCAGACCCAGGCGACCCCGCACGGAATAGAGCCAGTCCAGGCTGTGGCCGCTCCCGGACTCGCCGCCGTCGACCCAGCCTTTGGAGAGATCCGCCTCCACGCCATAGACCAGCCGGCCCATTTGCAGGTTGAAGCCGACCTGGCCGCCGGCGAGCCATCCCTCGCCGTCCTGGCTGCCCATGAAGGCGCCCTCGTCCCAGTCGATGGTCGACCAGCCGTAGCCCGCGTGGGCGCCGACGTAGAGGCCGGCCCAGGTGAATGGACTGGGCAATGTCTCGATCGGCTGGACACCGGCGATCCGGCCCGGCCGGCCAAGATCGGCGGCAGTGGCTGGGTCGGTAAGGCAAGGAGCGACCGCTCCAATCACGATGGCCAAAGCCACGGCGCGCTGAGCACGCATTGCACCCTCCTGGTGTTGGTGTTGCGGCATCGGCCCCCGCACCGGGCTGACACCTGAGGGAAAGGCGATATGGGACGGCAGAAGCGCGGGCCACTTCTGCCGTCCCAAGGAAGCGCAAAGGCTCACGCGCTCCCAAACCTGCTCAGACCCCGTCAGCCGCTTCAGTTGGGAGGAACGTCGCGGGCAGCTGCGCGACACGGCCGGGCTCCAAGCAAGGCGCTGATTAGTCGGGGAAATCTTGTCTTCAACTTGACGTTGCTGTGACAGTTGCGGCACCGCCGTGGCAATGCCGGGACGCCACGCGGATGAGACAACGAATTGATCACGCTGCAATATTTGGCAATGCAGGTGAGGGCGCGGCTAGCGCCGGCGTGCGGATCGGCCTACTGGAAGAGCAGGCCATGGGCGTGGAAGCTGGAGCAGAATCCGGCTATGTGCCGGCAGCCACGCGAGTTGGCCTCAGACAACAGGCCCCGGATCGAGCGCCGCCATGCAGCTTCCCTACTATGTGCTCGATGTTTTCACCGATACCCGCTTCGGCGGCAATGCGCTCGCCGTCGTCCTCGATGCCGATGCCATTGATCCGGCCCAGATGCAGGCGATCGCGCGCGAGCTCAACCTGTCCGAGACGGCCTTCGTCCTGCAGCCGCAGAACCCCGCCCATACGGCGCGCGTGCGCATTTTCACGCCCGCGAGCGAGCTGCCGTTCGCCGGGCACCCGACCGTGGGAACGGGCGCGCTGCTGGCAGGGCTGCGCGCAGCGGAGCCCGCCGGTACGAGGGATGCGCTGGTGGTGCTGGAGGAGGCGATCGGCATCGTGCGGGTCGGCGTCAGGCTGCGCCCGGGGATGCCGCCGCACGCCGAGTTCGTCGCCCCCAACCTGCCATCCGAGGCCGGATCGCTGGCGCCGGCCGAGCGGCTTGCCGCGGCCTTGGGCCTGATTCCGGCGGAGATCGGCTTCGAGAACCATCGACCGACGAAGTACACCGCCGGCAATGCCTTTGCCTTCGTGCCGGTCGCCTCGCTCGATGCCATCGCCAAGGCGCAGGTGTCGGCCTCGCATTGGGAGACCGTGCTGGGCCGCCAGGGACTCACCGGCGCCTTCCTCTACTGCCGGCAGACGGTGCACACCGCGTCAAGCTTCCATGCGCGCATGTTCGCCCCGGATCTAGGCATCGCCGAGGACCCGGCCACCGGCTCGGCGGCAGCCGCGTTTGCCGGTGTCGTGCAGCGCTTCGATATCCTGCCGGATGGCGTGCACAAGCGCTTCATCGAGCAGGGCTATGAGATGGGCCGGCCGAGCCTGATCGCTCTTGGCATGGAGGTGGAACGCGGCAAGCTGCAGGCCGTGCGCATCGGTGGCCACGCCGTGCGTGTGGCCGAGGGCAGGATCGAGGTGTGAGCTGCGCCTGATCATCTCAGCCGTGGGCCGGCTCAAGGACGGCCCCGAGCGCGTGCTTCTGGAGCGGTATCAGAAGCGGCTGGAGCCGCTGGCCAAGCGCCTGGGCCTGGCGCCCGTGTCCTGGCATGAGACGGGAGAAAGCCGGGCCGGCGATGCCACGCGACGCCGAGAGGAGGAAGGCGTGGCGCTGCTGAAGCCGCTGCGTGAGGCGGATTTCATTGTCGCGTTGGACGTGCAGGGCAGGAGTCTGAGCAGCGAGGCGATCGCCCGTCTGCTCGCCGAGCGACGTGACGGCGGCGCCAAGGCGGCTGGACTCCTGATCGGCGGGCCCGACGGCCTCTGCGAGGCGGTGCTGGCCGCAGCCCATCTGCGGCTGTCGCTCGGCGCCATCACCCTGCCGCACGGCCTCGCCCGCATCATCCTCGCCGAGCAGCTCTACCGCGCGGCAACCATCCTCAGCGGGCACCCCTATCATCGTGCGTAGGCGCACGGTACAACAAGGCGCAGCCGCGTTGCACCGCGAGGGCCGTTGCTCTGGCGAGAGCGGATATGGCGCAATGCGCCTTCGGGTTATTGCGCCCTGCCCTCCACCGAGCCCGCCGCCGGCGCGAGGTTCACCGACACGCCGCAGCCGCAGGCGCCCATCTGGTTGGGGTTGGAGAAGGTGAACTGTGCGGAGAGCTTGTCGGTCTGGTAGTCCATCTCGGTGCCGAGCAGGTACATGACCGCCATCGGATCGATCAGCACACGCGCGCCGTGCTGCTCGACCACCTCATCCAGCGGGTCCTGCCTGGCAACCCATTCCAGCGTGTACTCCATTCCTGCGCAGCCGCCCTTCTTGAGGCCGACGCGCAACCCGGCCGCGTCGGTTTTCTCGGCCATCAGCGCCTTGACGCGCTCGGCCGCGCGCTCGGTCAGCTTCATCACCTGGGGTCTCGGTCGTGACGTGCTCATGCCTCGGTGGTCCTGGCCTTGATCCTGAGTTGCGGGGAAGCATCCACCACATCGCTGCCGCGACGCAAGCATCCCCAAGTCGGGAGATACCAAATATAAGGCTTCCGCGATGCGAAATCGACCCGCGAAGCGCTCTTGTATGCCACAAATCACGAGATAATTCCTTATGCACTGGCCTATCTAGGCATCCGCCCCGGCCTCTGGCATACCAGAGCTGCCGATACTGCTTTCCAACCTCAGCGGAGACGATCATGGCCAAGACCGCCCTGCTCATGACCGGTCAAATGATGCCCCTCGTGATGGAGGGCTGTGCAGCCGCCTTCGAGGTGCATCGCTATTGGGAGGCGGCCGACCGCGATGCCTTCCTGAAGCAGGTGGGGCCCAGCATTGAGGCCATCTGCACCGGCACCTTCACAGGGGTGAAAACCACCGACGCCATGATGGCGGCCTGTCCCAACCTCAAGATCATCTCCAACTTCGGCGTCGGCTACGATTCGGTCGAGGCGCCGGCGGCGGCGAAGCGCGGGGTCGTCATCACCAACACGCCCGATGTGCTGACCGAGGAGGTGGCCGACACCACGCTGGGGCTGCTGCTCAATACGGTGCGCGAGCTCAACCGCGCCGAGCAGTGGCTGCGTGCCGGCCGCTGGGCCGCAGACGGCGACTATCGCCTCACCCCTGGATCGCTGCGCGACCGCACGGTGGGCATCGCCGGCCTTGGCCGCATCGGCAAGGCGATCGCACGGCGGGTCGAGGCATTCGGCCTGCCGATCTCCTACTACGGCCGCAAGCAGCAGCCGGACGTCAGCTATCGCTACTACTCCGACCTGGTGGCGCTGGCGCGCGACGTTGATACGCTGATCGTGGTGACGCCCGGCGGACCGGAGACGCAGAACCTCATCAACGCCGCCGTGCTGGAGGCATTGGGACCGCGCGGTGTCCTGGTCAACATCTCGCGCGGCTCGGTGGTGGACGAGGCGGCGCTGATCGACGCACTGAAGAACCGCACCATCCTGGCTGCCGGGCTCGATGTATTCGTCGGCGAGCCGAAGCTCAATCCCGCCTTCCTGGAGCTCGACAACGCCACCCTGCTGCCGCACGTCGGCTCGGCCTCGCAGCACACGCGCGACGCCATGGCCCAGCTGACGGTCGATAACCTCCTTGCCTACCTGGAGCGCAAGCCGCCGTTGACGCCGGTGGCGGAGACGCCGTTCAAGGGGTGGTAGCCCGGCGGCGTGGGCTCGTCGCCGCGCTGCGTGATCCCGCCGCTAGGACGGATCAGGCGCAGCGCATAATCGCCGTTGCGCCCAGCAGGCGCGGCGGATTACGCTGCGCTCATCCGCCCTACGGGAGAAACACCGCTGCGCCTCTCCGTCCTCGACCAGTCCGTTGCCGTGGTCGGCCGGCCGCATGGACAGTCGATCCGCGATACGGTGGCGCTTGCCCGGTATTGCGATACGCTCGGCTATCATCGCTTCTGGGTCTCGGAGCACCACAATCACGCCAGCATCGCCGGCTCGGCGCCTGAGATCCTGCTCGCCGCCATCGCCGGCGTGACGAGCCGCATGCGGCTCGGCAGCGCCGGGGTGATGCTGCCGCACTACTCGCCGCTGCATGTGGCCGAGCAGTTCCTGGTGCTGGAGGCGCTGGCGCCAGGCCGCATCGATCTGGGCGTCGGCCGCGCGCCCGGCTCGGACGGACGCACGGCATTTGCGTTGAACCCGCTCGCCAACGAGCGGCCGAACCAGTTCCCCGGCGACGTGCGCGACCTGATCGCCTGGACCTCGGGCACGCCGCTGATCGAGGGCCACCCGTTCCGCATGGTGCGCGCACACCCGTTGTCTGAGACGGCACCCGAGGTGTGGATGCTGGGCAGCTCCGACTACGGCGCGCAGGTGGCAGCCATCCTGGGCCTGCCCTATGCCTTCGCCTGGTTCTTCTCGGACGGCAAGGGCGGCCCGGAGGCGCTCGAGATCTACCGCCACCTCTATCAGCCAAGCCAACGCCACCCCGAGCCCTATGCGGCGCTCTGCGCCTGGGCCTTGTGCGCCGAGACCGAGGAGGAGGCACGCTTCCAGTTCCTCTCCCGCGCCCGCGTGCGTCTGCTCCGCGACAGCGGCCAGTTCGTGCCGCTGGAGGCGCCGTCGGTGGCGGCGGCGTTTCCGTATACCGCGGCCGAGCTTGACCGCATCGACCGGCAGCGCGAGGCGTCGTTTGTCGGCACCGGCCCGCGGGTGGCGGAGCGCCTCCAGGAGATGGCCGCGCGCCTCAACGTGCAAGAGATGGTGGTCGTCACCTGGGCCTACGACGAGGCCGTGCGCCACACCAGCTACCGCCTGCTGGCCGAGGCAATGGGGTTGGCGTAGTTGGCAGGGCGGATTACGGCCGCAGTCGTAATCCGCCGCTCCAGCCATACAGATGTCGAGAGCCGCGGGTTACGCTTCGCTGATCCGCCGCACGCTTTACGCCACTTGACTCGCATCAATGCCCCCACCGGCGCCCTCGGGTAAGTCTGCGGCCTGAGAACCCGCAGGGCCATGAGGAACGCCATGTCCTACAAGACCATACTGGTGCATTTGAACGATCCGCGCCGCGCCGAGGCGTTGCTGGAGCCGGCCGTCACGCTTGCCAGCAAGGATAATGCGCACCTGATCGGCCTCCACGTGCACGCCGCTGTACCCGCTCCTCCAATCGCCGTTCCCTACAGCGGCCAGGTGCTGGGCTCCATCGTCGCCGCCGATCGCGAGCAGGCCGAGCAGCTCACGGAGATCTTCCAGCGCGTCACCGCCAATCAGCCGTTCGTGGCGGAATGGCGTTCCGTCAAGGTCCCGCATGTGGACCTGGCACCGGTGGTCATGGACCACGGCCGCGCCGCCGATCTCATCATCGCCGGCCAGACCGATCCGGACTGGGATCTCTCTCCGCTGATGGACTTCCCCGAGCGGCTCGCGCTGGAGAGCGGTCGGCCGGTGGTGGTGGTGCCGTATATCGGCCGCTACCCCAATATCGGCCGCAATATCGTCATCGCCTGGAAGGCTGCCCGCGAATCGGCCCGTGCCGTGTTCGACGCCTTGCCGCTGCTGTCCGCCGCCGAGGCCGTGCAGATCCTGGAGGTCAAGGAGCGCGACGACACGCGCCCGGCGCTCACGGCCGACACGTCGATCGCCGTCGCGCTTTCGCGCCATGGCATCAGGTCGACCGTGCGAAGCACGGTGGCCGGCGACATCGGTATCGGCGATGAGATCCTGTCGCGCCTCTCCGATCTCGGTGCCGACCTGCTGGTGATGGGCGCCTACGGCCACTCGCGTATGCGCGAGATGATATTCGGCGGTGCAACCCGCCACATCTTCCGCCACATGACGGTGCCGGTGCTGTTCGCGCATTGAGAAGGGGGGAATGCGAGCAGGGGAGTGGGCTCCCGCCACCCGCCACCCCTTCCATTTCAGGCACGGCAGCACTCGCGGCGATGGACGGTGCGCCTGTCTCGCGTCGCTGTCGCGCAGGCATCAGGCTTGCGCAAGGGGCGGCGGCACCGCACATTCGGGGGCAGCCACCGTAGTGACACCGTGGCGTAGCTTGCGGAGCGACCGTGGCTGACCACGACCCCGATACAGCCCCCGAATCAGCAGCCGACGCACCCCCGAGCGGGCCGGCAGCGAGCGAGGCCGAGGTGCTCAAGCTCAAGGCAATCCTCGACTCCGCCGTCGCCGCCATCGTCACGATCGAGGCCAACGGCCGCATCGAGACCATCAACCCCGCGGTCGAGCGCATGTTCGGCTACAGCGCCAGCGAGCTGCTGAGCCGCAATGTCAGCCTGTTGATGCCGGAGCCGTACCGCAGCCAGCACGATACCTACATCGCCAAGTATCTTGCCACCGGGCGTCGTCAGATTATCGGCATCGGTCGCGAGGTCGCGGGGCTGCGCAAGGACGGCAGCACCTTTCCCATGCACCTCTCGGTCGGGGAGTTCAAGGTCGGGACGAAGCGGTTTTTTACCGGCACCATCGTCGACCTGAGCGCGCAGCGCGCCGCCGAGCTGCGCTTCGAGCACGAGCAGGCTCTGTTTCGTGCCATCTTCGAAAGCCTGCCCGACCCGGTGGTCATCTGCGACACCGGCGGCGCGATCCGGCTGGTCAATCCGTCGTTCACGCGCGTGTTCGGATACATTGAGCCCGACGTGCTGGGCGAGCGCGTGACCATCCTGCTCGAAAGCCCCGCGGCCTGGCAGGATCCCGCCAATATGCCGCAGGGCGCGCAACAGATGGGCAGCCAGACCAACGCCAAGCCGACAACGGCGCAGTTCCGCCGCAAGTCGGGCGACGTGTTTCCGGCCGAGACGGTTGTCGCCACCATCCGCAGCAGCAGTGGCAGCGACCTTGGCTCCCTGATGCGGATCCACGACGTGACGGTTGAGCGCCAGCAGGAGCAGATGCTCCTCACGGCGCAGCGCCTGGAGGCGGTGGGCCAGCTCACCGGCGGCGTGGCGCACGACTTCAACAATCTGCTGACGGTGATCCTCGGCAATATCGAGCTGCTTGAGCCGAAGCTTGCCCACGACCACTTGCGCTCGCTCGCCGGGGAGGCGCGCGAGGCCGCGGAGATGGGAGCGCGCCTGACCGACCGGCTCCTCACCTTCGCCCGGCGACGGCGGCTGGAGACCCAGAGCCTCAACCTCAACGAGTTCGTGCTGGGCCTGATCGAGCTGCTGCGCCGAACGATCGGTGCGCCAATCGATCTATCCACCGCTCTCGCGCCTGACCTGTGGCCCACAGTGGCAGATTCCGGCCAGGTCGAGGCGGCTGTGCTCAACCTTGTGATCAACGCCCGCGACGCCATGCCCGATGGCGGGCGCCTCGTCATCGAGACCTTCAACGCCACGGTCGACGCCACCGAGGTGGCAACATTTCCGGGCATCGCCGCCGGCGACTATGTCGTGCTGTCCGTCGCCGACACCGGCCACGGCATGACGGCGGAGGTACGCGCCCGCGCCTTCGAGCCGTTCTTCACCACCAAGGGTACCGGCAAGGGGAGCGGCCTGGGCCTCGCCACCATCTACGGCTTTGCACGCCAGTCCGGCGGCAACGTCACGATCTACAGCGAGGTCGGCAAGGGCACGACCGTCAATCTCTATCTGCCTCGTGCCACCCTCCGGACGGAGGAAACGGAAGAGGCCGCGAAAGGGCCATCGGCGAACGCCGGCAGCGGCGAGACGGTACTGATCGTCGAGGACGATCACCGCGTGCGGCGGCTGACAGCGCTGCGCCTGAAGGAGCTCGGCTACCGCGTGCTGGAAGCCACCAACGGCGCCGCCGCACTCGTGGCCCTGGAGGAGACGCCAACGGTCGATATCATGTTCTCGGATCTCGTCATGCCGGGAGGGCTATCGGGCTTCGAGCTGGCGCACCGGGTGCGGGAGCGCTATCCGGCCGTGCGCATCGTCCTCACCTCGGGCTATTCCGCCGAGTTGATGAACCAGGACAACATGACCGAGCGCGATCTCACGCTGCTGCGCAAGCCCTACCGCCAGGCCGAGCTGGCACGGGTCTTCCGCGAGGTGCTGCGCCGGCCGCGCAGGACGGATTAAACCCGCAGCCCCATCCACCGATCCGACCGTTGCACGAGCGGCGGGCTACTCTTCGCCGATCCCCCTAAGCGCTGATCACGCACGGACTCACTTTAGCGGCAAAGCAATAGCCGATGCCGCGCACGGTCTTTATCAGGCGTGGATGATCGGGATCAGCCTCGACCTTGCGTCGCAGCCGCAGCACCAGGTTGTCGATGCTGCGATCCGTCGGCATCCAGTCGTGCCCGCGCAGCAGGTCCATGATCTGATCGCGCGACAGTGGCCGGTTGGCGTGGGTAGCGAACAGCCTGATGAGGTCGAACTCGCTGGTGGTCAGCTCGCAAACCGGGCCGCCGCCGGCATGGCGCAGCTCGCGCCTGGTCAGGTCCAGCAGCCAGCCGTCGAACGCCAGGCCGGCAGTCTCAACCGGTGGCGCAGCTGTCAGAGACGGCGAAGGCCGGTTGCCGGCCCCGGTGCGGCGCAGCACGGCCCGCACCCGTGCGATCACCTCGCGCACGTGGAATGGCTTGGTGATGTAGTCGTCGGCGCCCAGCTCCAGCCCGACCACCCGGTCGATGGTGTCGCCTTTCCCCGTAACCATGATGATCGGGACCTGCGACCGGCCGCGAATCTCGCGTCCGATCGTCAGCCCGTCGCTGTCCGGCAATTTGAGATCGAGGGTAACGAGGTCGACGAGCCCTGCCGCGACACACTCGACAGCCTCGGCGCCACAGGTGGCCTCGGTGACGCGGAAGCTCTCGCCCTCGAAGCATCGGCGCAGGAGCAATCGCACCTTCGGGTCGTCGTCGACAATCAGGATATGCGGCGCAGACGCGTGGACCATCGTGACGTCATCGAAAAAGAACGCCCATGGCAGAACCCTGCCCCGCCATGCAGCCGGGCCTCACTCTGACCATGCGGTGGACCGGCCCGTCAACCCTGCGTTGCGCCGCGGGGATGCGCCATGAGAGAGCGGCGGTGAGGGCACTGATGGCCTCCCAACTCGCATCGTTGCACGCCTTTGTGCCCCGGCGATGCGGAAGCCCGCAGGCGCCGGGATACACGATTACGATCGAATCGGCGGGCTTCAAGGCACGGAGCGCCTTTGGCACCGGCACCCACCATCATACCGGCGCGCTGCGCAACGCGCCGGCATGATGGCGCCGGGCGAATGATTGGATGATCGGCGCTCAGTTCGGATAAGGGGAGTTGTTCCACAAATGTGGCCACAGCCCCGAGTCGAAGAAGAAGTCACGGTCGAACGGCCCGGCCGGGGATTGCAGATCGTACATTGGGGTGAACACGCGGTTGATCCACGTGGGGCTGGCGGCGATATCGCGGCGGCTATACGAGTAGTAGCCGTGCATCCGCCGTGAGCCTTGCCGCCTGTAGCGAACCTTGGCATAGCCGGTTCCGTCGGCATATGCCCTTGATGTCAGGAGATCGATGTTCGCCGTCCGGCCGGCGCACACGATGACCGCGCAGGCGGCAATCACCGCCAACAGGCCCTTGTGTTTCATGGCTGCGGTCACTCCGTTCCAATATCGTCCGTTCACTACTAAAAGCCGTCAAGCCCGTTAAGAAACCGTGCCCTGCGGCGCGCAATCGGGGTCGACGGACTTTCCCAGCTCAGTCGCAATAACGCATCTGACGTCTACTGTAGAAGCGTGCCGGACGGGTCACGCTGGCCGGGCTGCAGTCGCCCGATTGCGTCGCAAAACGTCGCCCAGCCACGAATCGGTATGTAGACGGTTATTCGGAGGCGTTGGCCAAGCCAGGAGAGACCCTGCCAGCATGCTGCCACGCTTGGACAGGCTTATCGCGCAGACGCTTAATGCGCTGCTCATCGCCGCCAGCATCGGTTTCGCCATCACGCTCTGGCGCGAGCCCGCCGGCGCTCCACCCGTCTTGATAGGAAAGCCCGCAGCGACCACAGGCGGGTTGAAACACGAACCGACCGCAGCTGTGGATGCAGCCATCGCCCCCTCGGATGCGAGCGACAAGCCGACACCAACCACAGCCACCGACGCGCCCGCAGCAGCCCCTTGCAGCATCGGCCTTGCAAGCTGTCGGAGGTGGATCTCCCTTCGGGAGAGGAAAGGCCGGCTCCTTGTGCACGGCACCGGGCATTAGCCCGGACGCCGGCTGGGTTCGCCCGGCTTCGGTATCGCAACCTACGCGCCAGGCGCCATGGGGTCAGACCCGGAGGGTCTGGCCCCGAGCAGCCGGTCAATCTCGCGCACCAGGTCCTTCAGATGGAACGGCTTGGACAGCACCTGGGCGTCCTTGACGGCCTTGGAGGCCGTGTTGAGGGTGACGGCCGCGAAGCCGGTGATGAACATGATCTTGAGATCGGGATCAATCTCGGCGGCGCGGCGGGCCAATTCGATGCCATCCATTTGCGGCATCACGATATCGGTGAGCAGGAGAGTGAACGGCTCTTCCTGGAAGCGGCCGCTCGCGAGACGATCGTGCGCCTCGCGGCCGTTGCCGAAGCTCGTCACTTCATAGCCGGCCCGGACGAGAGCGCGCTCTATGAAGGCGCGCATGGAGTCATCGTCCTCCGCCAGCAGGATGCGCCGCGCGGGCAATTGGGAGGGCTTGGCGGTCATGGTTGGCTCAAGAACCTGGTCTGGGGCTCGGCGCACATTTCAAGAGGGATCACGTCCGGCCAGGCTGGGCACGGCAATGGCGGAGGGCTTCAATCAGAGTTGCAACAGCGACCCTGGCGCGCACGCCACCTGTCTCCGCTGCAGGAGACGCGCCCTGGATCCGCCGTTGCCAGTCAATTCTGGCGTGAATTTGGTAAACGCAACGATTGCACAGGTTAGATGCGCAATTCTCCCGTGACGCTGCCCCCGCCGAGCTACCGAACACCGGGTGTCCACGTCCATCCCTCTCGCGACGCATGGACAGGGCGTGTGCAGCTTGGCAGAGTGGCAACGCAGGCGCCTTCGGCGCGTGCCTGCCACAGCCATCGTTCGCCGTCGAGCATCGCAGTCAGATATAGAAATCGCCAGAGAACGCCGCATCGCTCCGATGTCCGACACCGAACGCGCCTCCATCCTGGCGGAGCTCACACCTCCCTACACCCTGATCAGGCCTGCCGAGCAGCTGGCGCCTGTGGTGCTGTGCTCGCCGCATTCTGGCCGGGTCTACCCACAAGCATTCCTGGCGTCCTCGCGGCTCGACCCGCATACGCTGCGCAAATCCGAGGACTGCTATGTCGACGAGCTGTTCATGCCGGCGGTCGGCCTGGGTGCGCCGCTGCTCGCTGCCCGCTTCCCGCGCGCCTACCTCGACGTTAATCGCGAACCCTACGAGCTCGATCCCGAGCTGTTCGTGGGCCGTCTGCCGGCCTTTGCCAACACCCAGTCGGCCCGAGTGGTGGGCGGTCTCGGCACCATCGCCCGCATTGTCGCCGACACCGAGGAGATCTATCGCGAGCGGCTGCCGCTCGGCGCGGCGTTCGAGCGCATCGAGCGGCTGTACGGGCCGTTCCACCGGGCATTGGCGGATCTGCTGGAGGAGACGCGGCGCCGCTTCGGCACCGCGGTGCTGATTGACTGCCACTCCATGCCGTCGTCAACCTTGGGACAGCCGCCGGGGGGGCGGCCGCATTTTGTGCTGGGTGACCGCTTCGGCGCCTCTTGCGATGCCAGGCTCACCCGCTTCATCCGCGAGATCCTGCAGCGGGCCGGCTATGACGTCCAGATCAACCGACCCTATGCGGGCGGCTTCATCACCGAGCATTACGGCAGCCCGACGCAGGGCGTGCATGCCTTGCAGCTGGAGATCAATCGCGCCCTCTATCTGGACGAGGTCACCCTGACACGCAACCCGCATTTCGACAGCCTGGCGCAGACGCTCTACGAGATGTCGGCGCGGGTTTTCGAGGTGCTGCCCCTGCTGTTCGACCGGCGCGCCGCTGCGGAATAACCCATAGAATACAGCTACGCTGCCGGCTGTGTCATTCTGGTGCATGGCTCGTGGCTATAGCGCCACAGCAGCCCCAAAAATCTGCCAACGGCTTAAGCTGCCCATTGCACTGCACATCAAACGCGCCCATATGCGTGGCGCGACGCCGACCTTTCCCGTCGGTGTTGTAGCCCACCTTGGGCGTTTCCTCCCTAGACTTGGGCCGTTCGCCTGCGAGCGGCCCTTTCTTTTTGTCCATTTTCTGCTGGGCGGCTTACGTGAGACGAGAGGCGCCGAGCCACGCTGGAGTTAGGTCAGTCCCTCTGACCTATGCACCCGTGAAGCTTCTGCATTGCAAAATGATTTCCTTGCATTTTGTGCGCCGCACATTTACATTCAATCTCACGACGCCAGCGATGGTGTCGTTGCCCTCCTTGGGCGTTTCCTCCCTAGACTTGGGCCGTTTGGTAACCCCGAACGGCCCCTTTTCTTTTTGATACGCCAGCGCTAGCGACGCTTGCGCTCAGCTGGCGGGCTAGCCCCTCGGAGTGGTTGGTGGCTGGCCCCAAGCGGGGAGAGTTGCTCCCCCTCAATCGCAGGCTGTGCTGTGCAATGCAACATCACCGCCCGTGAGCGACTCACCTTTGTGTTGTTGATCCCATCCAACACATATCACGCATCTGTGTCCACATCGAAGCTCCAGCCATGATCCACCCGAGGCTATCGCGGTTAATAGGCGCCCTCAGCCCGGAAGCATCAGGATATGCTTCACATTGAGCGTCGCCAGCTTCAGGCCGTGATGTTCCGCGGTCACGGCGATGACCGCATCTGGAGCGTCGATGCCCTCGGCTCTATGGAAATGGCGCATCACTGCACCGAACGCTTGGCGATGTCCTGACTGACCCGCAGACTGGAGAGCTGCCGACAGGCCGCGCTTATGTCACCCTCTCGCGCTGCGAGTACCTGCATAGAGCTCCAAGCCGTGACTGCCGAGGTCATCAGGCGGTCCGCTTGTATCGAGCCGAGTGACCGCAGACGGCAAGCCTGCGCGGGAACTCAATCAGAATGTTCGTATCAAGCAGGATCGCCTATCACCGACGCCCCGAGCTTGCGGTCCTGCTCCGCCGCTATGATCCGCGGTTACGAATAGCTGCGTGCGGACAATCTTCGTCATGGCTGGCCTCCTGCACACCGGATATGTGTAGAACACGCAGACGGCAACCGTGCGCCTGGCAAATCCTGATGACGCCCGCCACGGTTTGCGTATAGTGCGCGCCGCACCCAGGACCCAACGCCCCGCACCCCATGCAGAAGAAAGCGTCACGACCGACGCCGTCGAAGCCGTCCAAGCCAGCCCCTGCGGCACCGCAGGCAGGCGTCGGCACCGGCTTGCGGCCGACCAAATCGTTCCAGGATTTGATCCTCACGCTGCAGCAGTTCTGGGGCGAGCAGGGCTGCGTGGTGCTGCAGCCCTACGACATGGAGGTGGGCGCCGGCACCTTCCATCCCGCCACCACCTTGCGCGCGCTCGGGCCCCGGCCGTGGAACGCCGCCTACGTGCAGCCCTCGCGCCGGCCCAAGGACGGCCGCTACGGCGAGAACCCGAACCGGCTGCAGCACTACTACCAGTTCCAGGTGATCATGAAGCCGTCACCGCCGGACATCCTCGATCTGTACCTGGAAAGTCTCGGCCGCATCGGCATCGACCCGATGCTGCATGACATCCGCTTCGTCGAGGATGACTGGGAAAGCCCCACGCTCGGCGCCTGGGGCCTCGGCTGGGAGGTGTGGTGCGACGGCATGGAGGTGACGCAGTTCACCTACTTCCAGCAGGTCGGCGGCTTCGACTGCAACCCGGTGGCCGGTGAGATCACCTACGGGCTGGAGCGCCTTGCCATGTACGTGCAGGGCGTGGACCGGGTGTTCGACCTGAATTTCAACGGCCGCGAGGATGCCAGGAAGCTCACCTACGGCGACGTGTTCCTGCAGGCCGAGCAGGAGTACTCGCGCTACAATTTCGAGCACGCCAACACC
>DASURA010000243.1:0-2744 GCA_036280295.1 Hyphomicrobiaceae bacterium | reverse complement strand
CTTGGTGCGGAAGCCACGGAAGATCGGCTGCGTCAGGCCGACCGCATAGCCGCGCGGATTGCCTTCAAACGTCCTCCGCGGCTGACCTGACGGTAATGTCGATTGGATTTCGTAGGTGGTGTCCGCGCTGCCGTCGATTCTCGGGCGATAGCCCGACAGCGCCCGCGGCACCTCCTCATCGGTGGCGCGCTGGTTGGCGCGCGCCGCGTCGAGCCGTGGGTTGAACTTGTAGGCGGCATTAAGCGCTTGTTTCAACGTCTCTGCGCTGGCGCTTCCGGCAGTCCCAACGACCAGCACAGCGGCCAATGCTGCTATGCCGGCCCCCGCCAGGCAGAGCCCCCAACGATGCCCCATCTGCACTGCAATGCTCCCGATCCCGGTGAGTCCTGCCTGCCGCACGTGCAACACTCGCCGCCCCGTCACATGAGTAGAAAACCGCCGCAGCAACCCCACTCGAGCTGGCGGCGATATACACCCGATTCTGCCGGGATACTCACACGCCGGGTCAGACAAATCGCAGTCATAAATCCTTGAGTTAGCCAAATTTCTCTGCCGCGTTGCCGGAACTCCACAGAGGCACCGAGTCGCGGCCAAGCCGGCTAAAGAACGAACTCGGCCGGCTTCTCGAAGCCCGGCAACGGCGCGGCTTCGCCCTCGAACGCCGACTGGCCGTCGACCACTTTGCCGCTGCGACGCCACACATGCGCCCGGCACACCGGCCCCTTGCGCAGCATCGCAACCAGCCTGCCACCATCGGCGAGTTGATCGAGCAGCGCCGCCGGCACCGCCGGCACGGCGCCGTTGAGCAGAATCACATCGAACCGGCCATCGCCCGGCGCGCCGCCGGCGAGCGCCGCTTCCACCACCTTGACGTTGCCGAGCCCCAGCTCCTGCAACACCGTCGCCGCGCTGCGGCCGAGGCTGGGATCAGCTTCGAGCGCAATCACCCGTTGCGCCAGCCGCGCCAGCACGGCCGTCGAGTAGCCCGTGGCGCAGCCGACATCAAGGACGGTCGACTGCGGCGTGATCTCGGCCAGTTGCAGGAGCTTGCCAAACGTACGCGCGGGCAACAGGCAGCGCGGCGGCCGGCGCCCGCTGCGGGTCTCAACCGGTACCGGGCCATCGCTATAGGCTACCGCGGCAAGCACCGGCGGAACGAAACGTTCGCGCGGCACCTCCAGCATGGCCCGCAGGATACGCTGGTCGGTAACGTCGCTCGGCCGAACCTGGCTTTCGACCATGTTGAGGCGCTGCTCGGTGAAATCAGTCATGGCGCTCCTTGTGCGCTGCTGTGCGCTCCCATCACGGCCGTCCTCCGTGACCCTGGGACATGGCCCGAATACTGGGCCCGAACACTGGGCCCGAACACTGGGCCTGGACACTGGGCGTGAACACGGCGTCGGGCCTGCCATCTCGCGATCGCGACCTTATCCGGGATGCCGGGTGCGGCGGCTGCTGCCAATCGCCGCAAACCTGGGCTCCTCTCCTGCTCGATGGCCCGGCTGCCTGCGGCTGTCAATCCATCCGAGCCGCCCCTCGGCAACGTTCCGGTCATGCACCAGGCTGTGTTGCATCCACAGACACAACCGCGAGCCGCACCATGCCGGCCAACCGCCGCCATGCACGAAGATGTACCGCTAACCCGTGCTGCGATCGCGAAAAAGCGCGTCTCGCACTTGATCCCGCGCTTGGCCCTCACTTATCATCGGGCATAATTGTCCTGGCGTGCGCAGGTGCCAATGACCGAGCAGCGGAAGCACTTCCCGGAGTTCTACGTCACGGCGCCGCAACCCTGTCCCTATCTGCCGGGGCGAATGGAGCGCAAGCTCTTCACCCATCTGACGCACGAGAAGTCGCCCGTCCTGGTCGACAATCTGCTGCGCGGCGGCTTCCGGCGCAGCCAGAACATTGCCTACATGCCCTACTGCGAGGGCTGCCAGGGCTGTGTCTCGGTGCGCGTGCTGGTCGACAAGTTCGAGCTGTCGCGCTCGATGCGCCGCGTGCTTGAGACGAACAGCGACCTCCTGGGTCAGCGCAAGCAGGCAACGCCCACGTCAGAGCAATACTCCCTGTTCCGCGCCTACATCGACACCCGACATGCCGATGGCGGCATGGCCGACATGTCGGTGCTCGACTACGCGATGATGGTGGAGGACAGCATCATCGACACCTTCATGACCGAGTACCGGCTGAAGCCCGATCCAGGCAGCCCAGATGTCAGCCAGGCGCCCAATGCGCGCCAGCCTTTGGTGGCGGCCGCCCTGTGCGACCGTCTCTCGGACGGCATCTCCATGGTCTACAGCTTCTACGACCCCGAAGCGAGGAAGCGTGGGCTCGGCACCTTCATGATCCTCGACCATATCGCCTACGCCAAGGCGCTGGGCCTGCCCTACGTCTACCTCGGCTACTGGATCAACGGCTCGCCCAAGATGAGCTACAAGCGCCGCTTCACGCCGCAGGAGCGCCTCACCTCCAGCGGGTGGCAGCTGGTGTAGAGTGGATCAGGGCGAAGCCGGTAATCCGCCTCATTCTGACTATCAGAAACATGCATGTCGTCATGGCGGGTTACGCTTCGCCAACACGGCCTACGACCTACTCACCCGCCCGACCGGGCCACGATCCGCAATGGCGGGCGGCGCGTTACGCGGTACACGCTGGCAGGCGGGAGGTTGTGCAGGGTGCGGCCGATCTTCGTGGCCCTGAGGCCGAGGCGATCCAGGATCGGGCGCGGCACCGGAAAGCGC
>DASURA010000242.1:0-26123 GCA_036280295.1 Hyphomicrobiaceae bacterium | reverse complement strand
CGATCTCGACAAGGAGCTGATCGAGGATGCCGAGATCGACAACTCGGTGTTCGACGGCATCACCGGCATCACCCGCGCCATTCACCTGTGCCGCGGCAACGCGCCGGGCGGCCGCTACCTTGCCGACGGCGGCTACGGCCGCATCGCGCCGGAGCTGTTCCCGCGCCTCTCCAACTACGATACGCTGCTGCTGGAGTACGACACGCCGCGCGCCGGCGATTTCAGCCCGCTTGCCCATGTGCGTTCCGATACCGCCGTGGTGCTGGGCCTGATCACCACCAAGAGCGGGGTGCTTGAGGATGCGGGCACGGTCGAGGCACGCATTCGCGAGGCTGCGGCCCACGTGCCGCTGGAGCGCCTCGCGCTCAGCCCGCAGTGCGGCTTCGCCTCCGGCGAGTACGCCACCACCATGACCCATGCCGAGCAGGAGGCAAAGCTGCGCCTGGTGGGGCAAGTGGCGGCGAAGGTGTGGCCTGAGGGTTGAGACGGAGACGGGGGCAACCCCCTCGCCGATCGCCAGACTCATTGCAGTCGCCTGCCGAGGGTCTGACCCCGCATCTGACCGCTAGTGCGATGATCGAGAAGTCCGCTTAGTCGGTCTGGCTGGGTGGCGAAGCGGACTTCTCGATCTCAATCGTACTGGCAATCAAGGTTGGCTAATGTCCTTCAGATCGCCAAATTCGCTCCAATCTTGCGGCACGCTGAGACGAATTTCGCGATCAGGACACTAGGCCTTCCCGTTGACCGCCAGCAGCAGGCTGTCGTTGGCGTGGTCCGACACCTGGATCCACTTCAAATGGCTCTTCTGGAAGGCCGTGGCGGAGTCCATGGCCTTCTTGAAGTGCGCGTCCTTGGCGGCCAGCTCGCCAAGATGCTCCACGTTCGCGCGATAGCAGGCCTCGAGGATGGATTGCGGGAACTGGCGGATCGAGACACCTGCCGCGATGAGACGCTTCAGGGCCGGCGGGTTCACCGCGTCGTATCTTGCCAGCATGTGCGCGCTCACGGCATCGCAGGCACGCGCCAGCACGGCGCGGTAGGCGGCGGGCAGCCCGCCCCAGCGGTCCAGGTTTACCACCAGATGCGCCATGCCGGCGCTTTCCCACCAGCAGGGGCCGTAGTTGTATTTCGCCACCTTGGCGAGACCCAGGCGCTCGTCGTCGTGCGGGCACAGGAACTCGGCACCGTCGAGGGTACCGCTCGCCAGTGCCGCCATCAGGTCGGCGTGCTGGACGTCGATGGGCACCGCGCCGACCTTTTCCAGGATCGGCGCGCCAAGACCGGCGATACGGAAGCGGACCCCCTTGAGGTCGTCGAGGGTGTTGATCTCCTTCTTGAACCAGCCGCCCATCTGGGCGCCGATGAGTCCGGCGGGAATGCCGCGGGCACCGTGCTTCTCGAGCGCGGCGTTGACGATATCGTCGCCGCCGCCGAACGACCACCACGACTGCTGCAGGCGGGCGTTGAGGCCGAACGGCAGGCCGGTGCCGAGCGCCAGGGTCATGTCCTTGGCTGCGTGGAAAGCCAGCAGCGTGTGGGCGCACTCGACGCTGCCGCTGCGCACGACATCGAGGGCCTGGCGGCTGGTGGCCAGCTCGCCGGCCGCATTGGCCTGGATCTGGAACCTGTTGTCGGTCGCCTCCGCCACATAGCGGGCGAGCTGCTGCCCGGCCCCGAACAGGATCTCCTGCGATTTGGGGAAGCTCGACGTCATCCGCCAGCGAATCTCGGGCGCCGCTTGGGCGATCGCCGGAGCGGCGAGGCCCGGGCTGGAAAGGGCAGCAGCCGCGCCCGTGCGCAGGAACGCTCTGCGGTGCAACGCTCTACGGCGCACGAGACACATTCTCCTCGAGGCGGTTTGCGGTTTTGCTCGGCCAAGTTTACCGAGATGGAGCGGGCAAGAAAACGGCAACCTGCAGCGCTGTCGCGGACGCCGTCCAGCGGCCCCTGCCTATGATGCATGCAAGCCGGAAAAGTGGAAGTGCCAGGACGAAAGCCGGTGGCAAAATGCAACACCGGGCGCACGATGCGACGCTGCATCGGTGCCGCTGCCCGACCGTGGCGGAAAGCTGGGCCGCCCGGCCTTCTCCGTGGGGTCGGCGCCGTGCGTGCCCAAACCTGGGCGTCAAATCAGAGGTCCGGCCCGCCAGTCTTCGGCTCATAGGTGCGCATGTAGTTGTCGTGATTGCGCCGATACGCCTCCGGGTCGCCGCCGTTTTGACACGCCGACAACACAAGCGCGGCGATGATGGCGGCGGCTGGGAGCAGGAGCAGTCTCTTCATGGCCACTTTCCCTCGATGGCTGCGGCGCAGCTCGTGCGATGATCGAGACGTCCGCTGCATCGCGCGCGGCTCGGTGGAGAAGCGGGTTTCTCGATCGCACCAGCAATCATGAAGCTGGCTAGTGTCCTCCAGATCGCGAAAACTCGTTCCCAACCTCGCGACACGCTGTGACGAATTTCGCGATCAGGACACTCGGCCCATATGCGCCGCAAATCGCAACCGGCCAAGGGAAAATTGCGCCGCCACAAGGCAGCGCGGATCAGCCAGGCCTCGTCCGCCATTCCTGCCGGATGCAAGCGACGTGCGGCCTGGCCCGATCCGCTCGCCCTACTGCACCACGCCGCAGGCGATGCGGCCGCCGGCGTCGCCGGTCGGGTCGGTCTTGTAGTCGTCCTTGCCGGTGTGGACGATCAGCGCCGTGCCGTTTGGCCGGTGCAGCGAGCCAGGCTGCCCCTTCTCCAGCGTGACGGCCGTATTCACGATCTCGACCGCGATCTCACCGCTGGCGGGGATATGCAGGTTGGGCATGTCGCCGGCATGCGCGCCCTTGGCAGCCATGATGCCGTGCATCTTGTGGCCGGGATTGAAGTGACCGCCGGCGGAGGTGAACGGCGGCTCACACTTGCCAACCTCGTGGATATGGAACGCGTGCTCGCCCGGCGGCAGGCCTTTGAGCGAAAGCTGGATCAGCACGCCATGCGGGAGCTGGGTCAGCGTCGCGCTCCCCACATCCTTGCCGTCCGCGCTCTTGAGCGAGGCCTGGGCGGTCTGCGCGGCAGCGCCGGCGCCCGGCAGCATGAGCAGGGCGGCTGCAAGGGCCAGAAGGCTCATGTGAGGCTTCATCTTCTCTCCTTCCTTCGATCGTTCCGCCGCGCCTTCTCCTACAACGCCCGCGTGCGGATGGGTAAGGAGATCGCGCCCGGAAGTTGCGAATTGGTTGATCTTGATGCCGCGCCTCTGCAGGCGAGCGGGCAGCGCTCACAGCCTCGCCGCGGCGGCTCCGCGTGAGGGGAGAGAGGGGAGGAGCAGGGCGTCCAGGCACATGCCCGGTGGCCTTGACCTATTCGCGAGGGGCATGCAGAACGCCCTGCTCGGTCCTCTCCGACCGCCGCCTGGCGCTTGGATCGCCTGTCCACCAGCCAGCAGGGCTGCCCCAGCGGGGTATCGGAGAGCGACTTCGCCGTTCCCGGGCTCACTACCTCGACTCTGCGCCGAGGGAGCGCGCGTTCCGCATGGGGTCTCCCCCGTTTGGTCCGGACGCACTGGCGCTTGGGCGGTCTACCCACCAGCCAGCCGACGCACCGGGCTACGGCCCCCGGCTCCTAGTCTGAGGCACGGCCCTAGGTGACCGCCGTCTCATCTCCGAGGCGCAGCAAGCACAGCACATCCGGTCTCGACTGTCATTATCCGTAGCAATATATAATGAGCACGGATTTACTATCCCCCTGGCCGGAGCGGTGTGATCTGCGAGCGAGGCGACTGCCGCGGATCGCCTAAAATGGCTTCCGCCCGGTGCGCCGGCCGGCTCCAGCCGGCTGACGTTCAAACCGGTCACGGGGCGCACCCGCACAATCGGTGTTGCGCATCCGCCGTGTTGGTGTAAGCTCCGCCAACATATTGCGGGAGTTGAGCTGTGCGTGCATTGGTGCCACCACATTTCTTGTCGTGTGCTCAACCCCGTGCGAAGCCGCGCCACACTACGGCGCGTGTCACGCCATCAACCTCCCTGCCCCGAGCAGGTGAGGCCGAGCCCCAGTGCCGATTGCGCCCGCGTCGCCGCATCCAGCCGGCAGGTCAAGCTGCCAGGATGCGTTGTCGCGGACCGACCTGTCGATCGCCGACCTTCTCTGCCGTCATGGCCTGAAGGCTTTGCGGTCGAAGCTCCGTCGCCGCCTGGACCTGTCGGCTTGCCCGCACCGGCCGCAGGGCTGAGGTGGCGACGGAGCACTTGGCGAACGGATTGCATTTCAGTGCCACGTTTTCGGGCGACATGGTCTCGCCGACATGACTGCGATGACATGACGTCGATGGCACCGGGTGAGCCGGGCGGAATCGGGTTTTTGGGCGAATGGCTCCAGCGGAGCCCTGCGACGTCGACTTGCTCGCGCCGCCACCGGGATTGGAGGAGGGAATGCTGAAAGCATATCGATGGGCGCAGTCAAAATTCGTGGGCGGGGTGACCGAACTGGTGCTGCTCACGCCGATCATGCCGGGTCCGATACCAGGCGAGCGCCGCACCTACGAGGAGCGGCTGCGCTCCGAGCTCGGATCGATCCAGAGGCGCGTTAACATCGGCCTCAACACGCCGATCAGCCTGATCCCGACCATCCACTATGCGGGCTGGATGATCCTGCGCCCGGAGCAGTACCTGCAGGGTGCCGTGTTTCCAGGCAATGCGCCGCCCACGCTCGATCCCTACGCGCCGGCGGACGCGGAGCCCACCCACGACTACCGCTTTCGCACCTGGCTGCACTTCACGTCCTATTTCGACGGCGACCTCAAGGACTACCTGCGCGAGTTTTCCGCCTTCCTCGGCAAGGACGTGGATCGCGTGTGGGGCAATTGCGAGGGCTACCCTGAAGGCGGCTCGCTCGACTTCGAGGCGTTCTGGCAATACGCCAAGCGCTATCAGATCGAGACCGATGCCTTCTTCAATGCCTACCCGGGCGTGTCCGTCCCTCGGATCTATCAGCTCAAGACCTTCAAGGAGCGGTTCGCGGCCTTCGTGCGCGCCACCCGCAAGCCCGATGGCAGCTCTGTCGACGGAGTGGGCGACCTGCTCGACAAGTTCATTCTGGAGAACCAGGCCTATACGGCCGATTTCCCCGCCGTCGGCGGGACCTACGACGTTGATCAGTCCGACCGCATCGCGAATCTGAGAAAATCATGACCCAGATGACCAGCGCGCGGTATGTCGTCTCGCCCGGCGACATCCAGCACAACATTGTCCGCAGCGCCCGGCCGCAAGTGGCAGCGTATGCGCACTTCACGATCACCAACCCGCAGCGATTCCGCGATTTCCTGCGCGATCGCAGCGGCGGCGCGGCGCCCGCTGCGCCCCCAGGCGCCACGCCGGCTGCCAGGACCCTCATTGACGTGCTCGCCTCGCCCGAGGCCCGCATCCTGCCAGAGCGCACCGGTGGGCGCACCGGCGGGCGAATGGGCGACAGACCGCAAGTCGGCATCACCCTCGCCTTCACCTGGACCGGCCTCGCTGCGCTGGGAATCCATCCGGTAACACTGGAGACCTTCCCTGCCGCCTTCAAGGAGGGGATGGCGGCACGCGCGCAGCTTCTCGGCGACGACCAGGAGTCAGCGCCGGGCAGCTGGGACGGCTGGCTCGGGAACCGCGCCATCCACGGTCTGGTCGGCGTGCTGGCCTCGGCGCCGGGGGCCGGGCAGTCCGGCTCTGACGCGGGCGGCGTTCGCGGCCTCTACACGGATACTGTGGCTCTCGCCCGCAGGCTGGCCCAGCACGGCGGCGCGCCGCTGCCTGAGCTGGCGCGGCTTGAAGAGAGCGCCGGGGTGAAAGTGCGGCAGATCGAGGTGGGCTACACGCCGCTGCGCCAGGTCAAGGGCGAATCCTACCGCGTCGAGCATTTCGGCTTCCGCGATGGCATCAGCCAGCCGTTCGTCGACCTCGGGCTGACGCCGCCGCCGCCCGGCGGCGGCACGCCGCGCCGCGACGGCACCTGGGCACCGGTGGCGCCCGGTGAGATCTTCCTCGGCCCCCCCGACGAGGACGAGCTGTGCGCGATCCAGCCCGCCAACCGCGAGCTGCGCGCCCAGGGCACCTACATGGTGTTCCGCAAGCTGGCGCAGGACGTGGTGGGCTTCCAGCAGTTCTTCGAGCAGCGGGCGCGCGAGCCCGGCGAGCAACGGCTCCTGGCCGCCCAGGCGATGGGCCGCTGGCAGGATGGCGCCCCGCTGGTGCGCCATCCGCTCCAGCCGAAATGGTACGGCGGCAGCGAGCGCAGCAAAATCAACGACTTCCGCTTCCATAGCGAGGATCCGCACGGACTCAAGTGCCCCGTCGCGTCGCACGTACGCCGAGTCAACCCCCGCGACCAGCAGCTGCGCGACGTGGCCAAGCGGCATCGCATCCTGCGCCAGTCGATGCCCTACGGCGGCCCGCTGGTGGAGGACTGGCGCGACTGGGACGGCGAGGAGCGCGGCCTGCTCTTCATCTGCTACAACGCCCGCATCGACGCGCAGTTTGAGTTCATACAGCGCGAGTGGATCAACGGCGGCGAGATCTTCGGCCAGGCCGGTCTCGACAGGTGCCCGATCGTCGGCGCCAACAACGGCACCCTCACCGATGCATTCCAGGCGCCGGGCAATCCGGCGGCGCTGACGCATCTGCCGCGCTTCGTCACCACCCGCGGCGGCGACTACTTCTTCGTGCCCAGCCTGACCGCCCTCAAAGGGCTTATCGAAGGCAAGGCGTTCGAGCCGCAGTTCGAGGACGGCTACGTTGCCGCGCCCAAGGCCGGTTGCGATGCCGCCGTGCTGATGGGCGTCGACGATGCCGGCACTCGCACCGGCATCGACATCAACCGGCCGCACGTGACGCCGAACCCGGCCGTGCCCGAGACGCCGCAACTCTTCTCCGAGCACCGCCTGGCGCTGCTGGGGCAGCAGCTCCTGCGCGGCGGGACGCACGTCGTCCGCCTCCGGCTCGGCCAGCGTCGCGACACCGATACGCCGGCCGAGGCGGCGTTCGCGGCCTTTGTCGGCCGCTACGACGATGTCGTGGGCGTGCTGAGCAACGAGGCGGCATTCGGCGTCAGCCATTATCGCGAGCACATCGCCGGCATCACCCGCGGCAAGTCCATGATCATCGGCCTGCCAGCCAGCGACCCGGTACGCGCCGACCGCATGCGGCTGCTGATGGCGGCGCTCGCCGAGCTTACGGAGCACGGCAAGCGCGACCTCATCACCGAGCTTGAAACGGCGACGGCGGAGATCACCCAGCGCATCCTGGCGCGCGTGCTGCCGGCCGGGCGCATGGATCTGGTGCGCGATCTGGCACTGGTCGTCCCCGTCATGATCGCCAAGCATTTCTTCGGCCTGCCGGGTCCGGACCGGCTGTCGCCGACCGCCATCGCCACGGCGTTCGCGCGCCTCGAGCTGACCGACGTGCCGCCCGACTGGCTCAAGCGGCTGCCTCCGGCATTGGATCAGGAGAAGCCGGTGCTGACGGTTCAGGCGTGGGCGCAGGGTGCCTTCCGCGAGGTCTTTCTCAACATCGTGCGCGCACACGAGCTGACGGCTGCCGGCTTGCGTACCACCGACGAGATGCTGGCGCACATCGACACCCTCGTGGAGGATGAGTTCCGCAGGCCGTCCGCAGAGCGCAACCTGCTCGCGGCCCTGGTCGGCCTCAAGCGCCGGCAGGAGAGCGGCGCAGGCAATGCCGAGGCGGGCGCGTCGGCGAGCGCCCCGGCGCTCGCCCCGGTGGCCGACATCGACGAGCACATCCGTGCCATCCTCGCGGAGATGCTGGTGGGCGGCATCTATACCGTCGGCAAGGCGCTCGCCAACATCGTCGATCTGATCCTCGATCCCGCACGCATCGAGCCGCGCATCGAGGCGATCTTCGACGACGGCGGCGTGCGCCGCGACGATCTGGTGACGGTGCTGGGCGCCATCTGCGGCATCGCCGATGCAGATGCACGCAGGCGCAAGCTCGACGCCTTCATCGCCGAGTGCCTGCGCTTCCGGCCGGTCTCGCCGATCCTGTTCCGCATTTGCACGGCCGATGCCGCCATTGGCGGCCAGCGCATCGCCAAGGATGATCTGGTCTGCACCCTGGTCCAGGCTGCCAATATGGACGCGGGCAGGTTCGAGACGCCGCGCGTCTTCCGGCTCGACCGCGAGGCAACAGCCTATCTGCATTTCGGCCCGGCAGCGGGGCCGCATCGCTGCCTCGGCGAGCACATCGCCCTGGCCGAGCTGCGCAGCATGCTGATGGCAATCGTGGGCCTCAAGGATCTGCGCCGCGCCGCCGGTCCGGGCGGCGAGCTGGCCGAGCTGCTGCGCCTGCCGCAAAGCATGCTCATCCGCTTCCGCCCCGAGGCCCAGCCGCGAGTGTGAGGGGTGCATCTCCCTCTCCCCGCGCCGCGCTGAGCTTGCTGCCGGCTCCAACGGCGCGGGGAGAGGGGATACGGGCGGCGCACGCGGACGTGGCGTCGCGTTGTCGCCACACTCATTCTCCAAGAAGTATTGAGGCGACCGAAATAAGGGGCTGATTCGGTTGCGGGATTCTTGGGGGAATCGCAATGCTCAGGCCGTTTCTTGTCGCGTCCTGCCTGTGCGCCGCAGCCTTTGCCGAGGCGAAGCCGGCAAGGCTTTCCGGGCCGGAGATCCGCACCCTCCTCGCCGGTGCCACCGTCGAGATCGACGCCCCGCTCGGCAACCGGCTGCCGATCCGCTACGAGCGCGACGGCAAGCTCGCCGGCCGGGCCCGAGACCTGGCGTCGTATCTCGGCTCGGCCAGCGACACCGGCAAGTGGTGGATCGCATCCGACCAGCTCTGCCACAAGTGGAAGCGGTGGTTCAACGGCGAGCCGCAGTGCTTCCGCTTGAAGGCGGAGGGCCGGCGCATTCATTGGTGGATGCAGGACGGTAACACCGGCACTGCCACCATCACGGTCCCGGCGCCGATCGAGGTCGCCGCCGCCGCGTCCGCCGCGTCCCATGCGAACGCGGAAAAAGGAGCGGCACCGCCGCCCCGTGTGCAGGCGTACGCCACTGCCGCCATGCTGCCGTTGCCGTCCGCGCCGACGGGTTCCTCGGCCCCGGAACCAATTGTGCCGCCGAAGCCTGTGCCGCAGGCTCAGGCAGCGTCCGCCACCGCTACCGCCCGCGGCACACCGCCGCAGCCCAAGGCCGATACGCCCCACGCGGCGAGCCCGTCACCGCCCGCGCTCGGCCGCAAGCCCGCCGTTGACAGCGCCTGGATCAGCAGCGAGCCTGCGTCGCAGCCGCCCAGCCCCGCCGAGCCAGCCGGGCAGGCCCCCCCACCCAAGAAGGCGGAGGCCGCGGAAGCCGGGCGCACGGAGCGACCGGCAGCCCCGGTGCAACGTCCGTCCAGGTCCGCAGCAAAGTCGCAGGCCAAGCCGGTCCAGCCGCCCGGCCTGGCGAAGCGGACGGCTCAGCCTTTCCAGTTCACCGTGATCAATGTCGCCGCCGACGACATGCTCAACATCCGCAGCGGACCGTCGGCTGAACACGAGGTCGTGGGCGAGCTGCAGCCGGGCAGCCGCGGCGTTGCCATCACCGGCGCCTGCCGGTCGAGATGGTGTCCGGTCGCCCACCGGGGCGCCAGCGGCTGGGTCAACAGCGCCTATCTGGTCGACGAGGAGGGTGATCCTCCGGTCTTGTCCGATGCGGCCGGCGCTCCGCGCACCTGCCTGACACCGGCCGTGCGCGCGCTGCTCAATCGCATCGAGGAGCGGTTCGGTCGCGTCAAGGTCATCTCGACGTGCCGGCCGGGTGCCACCATCGCCGGCACCGCATGGCCGTCGCGGCATGCCAGCGGCAACGCCGTCGATTTCAATGCTGGCCACCGCAAGGCCGAGATTGTCGAGTGGCTGGTCGCGAACCACCGCGACGGCGGTACCATGACCTACCCCTACATGGACCATATCCACATTGACATCGGCAGGCACTTCGTCTCGCTCGCCGGCCGGCGCCAGCGCGACGCCTGGCGCACCAATTGATGCGAGCGCCTTGGGACGGGGTCTGACCCCGTCTCGCCCCATCACCTGGCAACCCTCTCCGCCTCGGCAAGGCGCCGGTCCAGCCCCAGCGCCCGAAAGGCCTCGCCCGCGCGTGCGGCGAGCCGCCTTGCCTCGTCGCTGCGGCCCGCCCCGGCCCAGGCCTGCGCGAGGGACAGATCGCATTCGGCGACGAGCGGCCTCAGGCCACGCGCCTCGGCGATCTGCCGGGCAGCTTCGAGATCGGCGATGGCCGCCTCGCGTGGCAGCGACAGGGCGAGCTGTATGTCGCCCCGGCTTTTCAGCCCCTGCGCGGTGTGCAGGCACTCTCCGGCCGCCTCGGTCACCTGGATGGCCCGGTCCGCCCAGCTCATCGCATCGGTGACGTGGCCCAGGGCGGCGTGCGCCTCGCCGATCGCCTTGAACAGATAGAACCACGTGTACTTGCCGCCCGCCAGGTGCGCGCGGCGGCGAAACGCGTCGACGGTGACGGCGAGCGCCTCGGTGGCGCGCTCCGTCTCAACCAGCGCCGTCCCGAGCCATCCGGCAACGATCGCCTCCATGGTTGGCACGCGCTGGCATATTCGCAACGTCGGGCCGAGGATCGGCACGGCCAGCTCCGGATATCCGCGCCGCAGATGGTAGAGGCCGTCGGCGGCATGGATCAGCACCTGCGAGTCGGGCTGCAGGGCGGCATCGGCGACCACGCAGCCGCGCACGATCTGCTTGCGGGCAGCCTCGAAATCGCCGGTCTCGGCCAGGAACCAGCCCAGGAATGCCCGCGAGATCACGCTCGGAAGGCCGGCCCAACCGAAGCGCTGAGTCTCCAGCTTGAGGCCGACGAGCGTGTCGATGATCTCGCGGTGCAGGGTGATCGCCTCGCCGATCCGGCCCTGGCCGTGCACCGCGTTGGCCAGCGTGCACTTGCCGAAGATCCGCAGCTGCAGGATCTCCGCGCCCCGCGCCGGGTCGAGCTTCTCGGTCTGCCCGGCGTAGTCCAGCACGAATTGCGCCGACTGCGCCGCTTCCGCGTGCTTGCCGCGCATCCACTGCGCCGTGGCGAGCTGGGAGGTGACGAGCGCCAGCTTGCGCTCGTCTCCGAGCCGCCTGGCAAGGTCGACAGCCGTCACCAGCGTCTCGGTCATCTCATCGATCCGCCCGAGGGTGAGGTACGCCTGGAACAGCATCAGGCGCGTATCGACCTCCTGCTTGCCGCGCTCTGCGGAAGGCGGCAGCACGGCCAGCAGGCTCAAGGCCTTCTCGAGCTGTGCAATCGCCTCCATCGTTGCGGACCGCTGCAACGACAGCCGTCCGCCTCGGATCATGTGGGCGGCCGCCTTGTCGAGCAGGCCGGCCTGCTCATAGTGGTGTGCCAGCATGCCGGGTGCCGTCGCGGCAGTGGCGGGCGTGCGCTCCTCGATCGCCCGGGCAATCTCGCCGTGCAGGGCCTCGCGCCGTGGGCGGACCATGCTCTCGTAGGCGGCATCGCGCACCAGCGTATGCTTGAAGCGGTAGCTCGCATCGGGCGGCGCACCGCGCTCGAAGATCAGCTCGGCGGCAACCAGCTGCGCGAGGCCGGTCCTCAGCAGCGGCTCCGGCAGGTTGGCGACCGCGGCGATCACCGCGTAGGCGAACTCCACGCCAATGGTGGCGCCGATCTGGGCGATGTCCTTGACGGCAGGCTGGCGATCGAGGCGCGCCGCCAGCGAGGCATAGAGCGAGGACGGAATGGCCCGCGGCGGCAGCGTGCCGGTCAGCTCGTAGCGCCTGTCGACCTTATGCACCATGCCGCTCTCGAGCACCGATTTCGTCAGCTCCTCGATGAACAGCGGGATGCCGTCGGTGCGGGTGATGATCTCTGCCACCACCTCCGCCGGCAGCGGCATGCCGTCGGTCAGCCCGCCGATCAGCGCCTCGATATCCGGTGGAGGCAGCCGCGACAGGGGCAGGGTGCTCGTGTGCCAGTGATTGGGCCAGGGCGGGCTGAACTCCGGACGGGCGGTGGCAACCAGCAGCACCGGCAAACGGGTGATCTCCTCCACGGTCTGCGAAAGCCGATCGAGCGTCGTCGGGTCGATCCAGTGGAGGTCCTCGCAGATGATGAGAACAGGCAGCTCCCCGCAGAGCCGCAACAGGTATTCCCGGAGCACTGCGAATGTCCGCTCCCGCAATTGCTGCGGATCGAGGTCCGGCAACCGGTAGCGGTCGCCGCCGGGAATCGAAAGCAGCGCGGCAAGCAGTGCCACCTGCTCAGGGGTCCAGGTGCCGGACTGCGCCAGCGTCGCCTCGAGCTTGCCGAGTCTCGCCTCCGGGCTGTCATGGCTCCGGATCCCGGCGGCGCGGCTCAGCTGCGTGATGATCGGGTGCAGGGCGGTCGTCTGATGAAACGGTGAGCACTGATAGGTGACGAGGATGTGCCGCTCCCTGGCCAGCCGCTCGCGCACGGCCAGGGCGATGCGCGACTTGCCGATGCCACCATCGCCGGTGAGCAGAACTAGGCGGCCATTGCCGGATTTGGCCTGTTCCCAACGGCGCAACAGAAGGCCGAGCTCCTCATCGCGCCCCACCAGCGAAGAGGCTTTGCTCCCGCGCAGCGCCTCGAACCTGCTCGTCACCGCACCCTCGTTGAGCACGACGGCGGCGTCGACCGGCTCGGCCCCCTTGAGCTCGGCGGCGTCCAGGTCGCGGCTCTCGAACAGGCTGCCGACAATGCGGCGCGTGGCCCCCGACATGACGACACCGCCCGGCGCGGCCAGGCTGGCCAGGTGCGCAGCCACGAGCGGCGTCTCGCCAACCAGGTCAGGCTCCGCCGACCGGCCGGCCTCCACTGCCAGCACCAAACCCGAGGCAATGCCGATCCGCGTCTGTATCCCCTGCGGAAGGCCCTTCAACGTGAGCTCGCCGACGGCCCGCGTCGCAGCGAGTGCGGCCCGAACCGCCCGTTCCGCATCGTCCTCGTGCGCGTGCGGGTAGCCGAAGTAGGCCCTCGCACCGTCCGCCGTGCGTGGTGCAACGTAGCCGCCGTGATGTTCGACAACCTGGGCGATGCAGCGGTCGAAGGCGCCGACCACCTCGCGCAGGTCCTCAAGATCGAGACGCGCCGCCAGCGCCTTGAGCCCCATCAGCTCGCAGACAAGCACCGTAAGCAGCCGGCGCTCGGGAGGTACGCCCACGCGTGCCGTCGGCTCTGGCAATGCGGCCGAAGCCGGAGCGGCGGAGCCTGGCGGCAGCGCCGCTTCTGCCCGCCCTGGCGGCGCGATTCCCGACTCCGCCTTGGCGCCCGCCGGCGCCAATTCCGGCTCGGGCGTGGTCGGAACGTCGAGCAGGTAACCCCGCTTCGGCGCCGTCTTGACGATCTGCTGGGCCTCGTCCCCCAGCGCGCGGCGCAGCTCGCTGATGCAGCGCGTGAGGGCTTCCTCATTGACGGTGACGCCCGACCAGATGCTGGCGATGACCTCCTCCTTGGTCACCACCCGCTGCGGATTCTCGACCAGATAACGGAGCACCTCGAAGGTCTTCGGGCGCAGCTTGATCTCGCCCGCCGGCGTGTGCAGGCAGAGCCGATCCAAGTCGAGCGTGAAGGATGCAAAGTGAATCGACCTTGGCGCCATCTTCCCCGGTAGCCGCACCCCTCCCCCGCCGTCCGGTCCCGCCCGCAGAAAAACTTCAGGAAAATTTCATGCGGCCGTCATGACCGGGCTTGGCACCCTGTGCTCTAAGAAATGTACATCATTGCTTGGCGGGAAATAAAGCTGGGCGTGCGTCCGGCGCATGCCGAACTTTGCCTGGATGGCTTGCCGGGTGGATGGGCCGAATTTCTATACCGAAAACTTTTATATCCGATTACGGAAGTCGGGGTTGGTTTGCCAGCCCCGACGCCCTTTCCGTCCTCTGAGGCACTCCGGACCATAGTCTCGAATGACATCCGATTGACCAGCATCCGCGGTGGGACGTACGGCACCACTCGCCAAGACTTTCCGGCTCGCCGCTTGGCAGCCGGCGTATGAGTGCAGGGGCGGGCGGTGCGGGACCGCTCCTGCACCATGTGCCAGGTTGGCCAGCGTCGGGCGGATAAGCGCAGCATATCCGCCGTCTCCTTCTCTCAGGCGGGGCCGGCGGATAACGGGCATCGCCCGCATCCGGCATGGGCACGGTCCGCCTGCGATCGCGTCAGAAATCGCCAGGGACCGGCGCCTTTCCAAGGATCGTAACTGTCTTGTCGACTGTCCTGCCGGTCTGTGCGCCGACAATGTAAATCAAAGATATGGCCGCCTGCCCACGCAGCAGTACGCCGACGACTGCGGCGGCCAAGATGACGCTCGTCAGTGGCTGAGCGGGTATGAGACGCCATGGCCGAGAAGGGCTGCGTTCTTGTCTTGGGGCTCGATGAGCTGGCATCCGCCGTCAGCCGGCGCCTGCTGCTTGGCGGCTACGCCGTGGCGATGCATGCGGCCGCGCCGCCGGTCGTGCTGCGCCGGCGGATGGCGTTCTCCGATGCCTGGCATGACGGCGCGGCCACCCTGGCTGGGGTCGAGGCGCGCCGCATCCGCTCCGACACCGAGTTCATTGCCGGCCTGCGCGGCAGCATGTTCGTCCCGGTGCTGGCCCACCGCTCGCTGCGATTGATCGCGCGCTGGCCGTGGGAGGTCGTTGTCGATGCCCGGCAACCGCCAGTGCCGGCAGACTGGGAGGAGCTGTTGCCAGACCTGTCGATCGTGCTTGGTCCCGGCGCCGTGGCCGGCAGCGACTGCGATATCGTCATGGAGACCGGCGGCAACGATCCCGGCGCGGTGATCCGCAGCGGTAGCGCCCGCATCGCCGCCGTCGAAGAGCATGAGTGCCTCGTTCCTGCCCCGGCCGACGGCCTCATTCACGCCGAGGCCGAGATCGGCGACGTTGTCGTTCCGGGCGACATGCTGGGCTTCGTCGGCGCCGTGCCACTCGTCGCACCGGTGGCCGGGCGCCTGTGCGGGCTCTTGCGCACCGGGCAAAGTGTCCGCCTCGGTGATGCCGCAGCCGAGATTGCCGCGAGCCGCAGCGCGCCGGTCGACGCCATCAGGCGCAGACATCGGACCATCGCTCGCTCGGTCGAGTTCACTATCGACATGGAAAGCCAAGGCGGCGCCGGCGAGATCTGGACGCCTCGCACCGGTTTCCGCCGGCCGACATGAGCGAGAGGCGCGCGACGCCGCCTATCCCGGCACTCGCGCCGCCACCGGCCCACCTGCGCCGCCGCTCATCTCTCTGATCTTCCAGCAGTGTCGAGCAGCGTTTCGACTTGGGCTGGCGGCAGCACCAGCGCAGCCTGGTCGCGAAACTTGGCATGGAGCTGGGCATCTGTCGCCGTCCAGCGCGATCGCCTCACGCACCCGCCTGGTCTCCGGGTCATTGACGGCCGCGTGGGTATGAGTCCTGCAGGCCCGCCTTGCCCCGTACCAGCTCGACGGCCGTGCCATGCCCCACCGAGAACTTGCGCTCCAGCCCCTTGGTCCTCAATCAAGCGTCATGTGCCAACACTAGCCGATCTCCGGCAGCAGCTCGGCGACCGGCACCTTCATGCCCGGCGGCGTCAGATCTATATCGCCCGAGCTTGCGATCCGTGTCGTGATATCGCCGCCCTGCCCGCGGGCATGATGGATGACCACGTTCTTGACGGGGTTGACGATCAGATAGTGCTGGATGCTCGGTGCGGAGAAATACTCCACCAGCTTCTCGCCCGTGTCGTCGCGCTCTGATGACGGCGAGGTGACCTCGACAACGATGAGGGGCGCTTCCAGGATCAACATATCGGGGTCGAATTCTACCCCGCATTGCACAGCGGCATCTGGCTCGCGCGCATGCTCGTCGTCGATGACGACAGTCATGCCGTCGCCGAAGGCGGTGCAAGGCAGGCCGGCGCGCTTTATCGCGTCGCGGAGCGCCACGTAGACTTCCGCCTTGACCACGTTGTGGAGCGCGCGCTCCGGCGCCATGGCGACGACCTCCCCCCGCACCAGCTCATAGCGGCCGCGCGGCTGGGTTATGGCCCAGTCCAGGAACTCGGCGACTTTCATGCGGCGAGGCTTCGACTGCGTGGTCATTGGCACAGCCTACCTGAGTTTGCGGTCGTCAGGTACGTCCGGCTGACGCCGCCGCGTGTGCCAATACATAATCGCAAATAACAAGATGCAGAGGCAAACAAAAAACGTCAATGGTCGCTTCACGGCGATAATTGTGCATGTAACGCACTACCGAGCCTCGGAGGAGTCCTATCCGAACAGCTTCAGCTGCTTCTCGTCCTGGCCCTTGGTCTCGCGCGCCAGCTGCTCGATACGGTCGAACGGCACCTGCTCGGCGGAGATCAGCGAGCGCTGGGCGCGCATCGGCCGCACCAAGCCCTCCTGCACGAGGTGGAACTCGCCCACCGTCTGGTGCGGCAGCACTGCTGACGGATCAAGGCCCGACTCGCTCTGGAATGCGGCGCGCAGCTTCCGGAGCGCGGTATCCTCGCGCACGCGGCCGATGAACCACGAGGTGATCTGGTCGCGCGATTTGTAGTCGAGGTCGCCGGGCGACTGCGTCGCCAGCATGATGCCGAGTCCGGCCGAGCGGGCACGCTTCAGCAGGCTCTGCAGCGGCTCCGCGGTGGCCGGCTTGGCGTTGGCTGGAATGTAGAGGTCGGCCTCGTCGAACATGACGACGGCCTGCAGCTCGTCGTTGGGATTGCGCTGGCAGAAGCGCAGCGCCTCGGAGAGGAACTGCGAGACCCAGAACAGGATGTTCTCGTTGTCGCCCAGGAAGCCCGTATAGATGATGGACAGCCGGGTGCGGCCGTCGCTGCGCGTGAAGCGGCCGCGCCCCAGCAGCGATTCCATGCGCAGGGATTCGCCGCCGCCCTCGAACAGGGCGGAGTTGCGATGGCGGAGACTGTCGAGCTGGGCCACCAGGTCGCGCCGGATGCGGCCCGATGGGTCCATCCGCTGGGTCAGCTCGGTCAGCTCCGGGTCCTCGTCCTCCAGCAGCGCGATCAGGTCGGCGAGCGCCACCTCCTTGCTGGATCGGGCGCCCAGGATGCGCAGCGCGACCGACAGCGTGCCGGACTGCTTCTGGTGCGTGGCCGAATTCTTCAGGTGCAGCATGTCGCCAAGCGCTGCCGCCGAGAGATTGGCGAGCAGCTGCTGCTCCTGGTCCGGCAGCTCGTTGATGCCGGTCGGCAGCAGCGTGATCGAGATCGGCCGGCCCGAGGCGCGCCCCGGCGTATACACCGCCACGTCGATCGAATCCGCCAGCCGCTCGCGCTCGCCACGCCGTTCGCCGTACTCGCCTTCGAGCGCCCGCCAGACGTCCGGGTTGGCGTACGAGCACAGGTCGCCCTTGCGGTCGAGCAGCACGGCAGGGATGCCCTTGAGCAGCAGCTGTTCGATGATGCACAGCGCGAGCGTGGTCTTGCCCGATCCGGAGCCGCCGAGCACGGCCGAGTGGCGCTTCAGCACGTCCTTGTTGAGCGTGATCGACCGGTTCGACCGCAGCGCCCGGCCGGCGAGGATGCTGTTCTCGCCGTCGCCCGCCTCGTCGAGCAGGACCGAAAGCGGCAGATCCTCCTCCTTGGGCTCGGGCGCGCCGCCACCCCATCCGGTCCAGTCTGCTCCGCGTGGCCCGCTGGCCACGGCCGGATTGGGCGCCACCACGCTCTCCAGTGCCTCGTCCTGCGGCGCCGTCGCCGCCTGCGCTGCCGCCGGGCGCACGTTGTGGCCAAGCAGATCAAGCCGCAGGAGCTGCGCGATGCTCGGAATTGCCGACAGCAGCTTGGTGCGCTGGAACCAGTCCGGGAAGCCCGGGTCGTGCCGATGCTGGGCTTGGAACTCACGCACCATGAGCATGCGCTCCCAGTCCGGGATCGGCACCAGCAGCGAGCGCCCGCCCCTCTCCTTGAACTTGCGGAACGCCTGCGCCGTCTGGTTCTTCTTGTTCGGGGGGAAGTCGCTCGCGCGCAGCATGAAGCAGCTCTTGTCGCCCATCAGCGCGAGCACGCGGTCGATCTGGCGCTTCAGGCCTCCCCCCTGGGCCGGCCGGTTGCACAGGAAGATGCGCGCCTCGGTGCGGCGCCCGGCGGCGTGCAGCAGGGTCAGGTCGAGCGCCGGCACGTCCTCGGCCTCGGCAACGCGCCGCACGGCGACGTCGAGCGCCTCGGGCCACTCCTGCCGTGCCAGCGCCAAGGCCCCGGCGAGCGAGTCGCACAGCGCCTGGTCGTCGTTGGGGATCTCGGCCTCGGACTGGGCGACAAAGCGCTCCCAGTGCTCGCGGTACTCGATGGTCGGCAGCGGCTCGGGCGCCGTCGCCGATGCCGGCAGCGCGTCGTCCTGCCCGCTGCCGAAGCCGAGTGCCGCCGCCAGCGTCGAGATGAAGCCGCCACCGGCCTTGGGTGGAGGCGGCGGGCTCGCCTGCTCCTCCGGCGCATCGCCCTCCTGCTCGCGCATGCGCTTCTGCGCCAGCTCCAGGATGCGCCGGGTGGAGAGCCCGCCGAATTCCTCGAAGAACTGCGGCCCAAGATACAGCGTCGGGTCGCTGCCGGCGGCGCGCTCGTCCTGCGACAGGCGCTTGGCGATAATCAAACGCGCCTCGTCTGACGTGCGCGTCTCCAGCAGCTGAACCGGCCCGGATTTCTCGATGCGGTCGATGTAGGACTGGGTGAGCACCTCGCGCACCTTGCCGTAGAAATCGCCGAGGCAGGAGATCAGCACAATCGAGGTCGGCACCCGGTTGGCGATCTGGATCAGATCCCGCACAGCCTTCTGGAACCGCTCCTGGTAGTCGTCGAAGAAGCGCAGGTCCTCGACCTGGTCGATGGTGAACACCAGCGCTGCCCGGTCCACCGCCCACATCAGCCGGCCGATCGCCTCGATGATGTCGAAGGCGCGGCCCTCTCCGGTGTTCGGGTCGAGCGCGGCGATCGCCTCGGTCGAGAGATCGGAAAGCTTCTGGCCGTACAGGTATTGCCGCACGCGCTGGTCGATGCGCGGGTCGGAGCGCTGCATGTAGAGCAGAGCCCGCACCACGTTCACGTCGAGGTTCTGGTCGGCGAGCTTGGGCGAGGAGACGATCTCATCGGCGGCGCTCAGCACCAGCTTGGAGAGCGAGGCATCGGAGAGCTTGGCATCACGCAGCTTGCTGATCACCGACGCCTCCACGGCCTCGGCATCGCCGGCGAGCCGCTTCGCAAGGCGGGCGAGCGCGCTTTCGCCGCCGCGGTCGGGGTCGTACGGCTTCTCCAGCGAGGCGATCAGGCGGCGCAGGAAATAGTCGGCGTAGTTGGCCACGTCCGGCGTCATCTGGGCGTAGCCGAAGTAGCCGCGGCCGCTGCGGTGCGTGCCGGTGCGCAGCGCCCGGATCAGATGTGTCTTGCCGGCGCCGGACTGGCCGTGGAACAGCAGGATGCGCGCCGGCAGCGAATGCCCATGCGTCGCCGTGACGGCGTCGAGCAGCTCGAAGAACCTGCGGCGCGCATGCGCGTGCACGGCATCGACATCCACGGGGTCGGCCCGCCAGATGTCGTCCTCCCAGGTGATCGAGTGCTCGAACGCCGCCGACAAGCGATCGGCGAGCGGCGCAATATGGGCCTCGTGGCGCATGAATCCTCAGTTCAGACCGTACTTGGAACGCGCGGCAACATCTAGGCGTCGACGCGGATGAAATGGAACACGGCATTCTTATAGATCAGCGCCGAGTCCTGCACATCCTTGATGTTGCTGGCGTCCTTCAAATCGGCATTGGCCAATGCCAGCTGGCCGGCGCGGTGCGCCTCGGCCAGCATACCCTTGAACTCGATCTCCGACAGACCCCATTCGGGGCGCAGCGCCTGCAACGAGCGCCAGACGCGGCTGATGTAGGCCTTGCGGTCGCCGCTCCAGCCCTGCGCCTCGCCGGCGGCGCAGCGGCGCACCTCGGAGGCGAAGCCTGAGAGGTCGAGCGGCGACGGTGCAGCGATGGGGCCGGCAAGCGCCGATGCGGCGGCAACCGGAATGCACCTGGCGGCTTCGGCCGGCGGCGAAGAATTGGTCCGCACTCTGTGCTGTGCGGATGCGGGCATGGGGGGTGCCGATGCAGACTGTGGCGCCTTCGGCTCGCGCTTCGTCCGCGTGACGGGTGCCGGCTCCGGCGACCGCTTATCCACGGAGAGGAACCGGCGCAGCACGGCGCTGCGCAGCGCCGGCAGCTCGGCACTCGATGCTCCGCACGCTTGCGCCGCCAGGGCCGCGATCAGCCGCCGGTCGGTGCCCGGGTCGCGCGGCTTATCCAGGAGCTGCGCCGCCAGCAGCCGGCTGGCGCGCGCCGAAAGGCCGAGCTTGTCGGCCAGGTCGCTCGCGCCCTGGCCGCTGAACGCTCGTTTCAACGCCGTTGCCGCGAGCGCCTGGCGCAGGCGCGCCGGGGTGGCCTTGCCCTTCAGGTTGAGCCCATAGGCGTGCATGACGATGGCCGTGCGCAAGCCCTCTGCCGCTGCCAAAGCCGCCATGCGCCTGGCGGGGCCTTTGCGTACCCCGAGGGCCTTGGCCACCAGCCAGACATTGCAGGCTTGGTCCCAGGTGACGGCGCTGCTGACCGGAGCGCCGAGAAACTTGGCAACCGCCGCGGCGCCCGCCTTGGTCACCGTGAAACCCGCCGGCGTCGCTGCTATCAGCTTCGCCGCCGCCAGCGCCTCGATGGCGGCCTCCACGGCCGCACGCCAACGCGCCGCCGGCATTTGCGGGCCGGCGAACGCGGCCAGATCGGCGGCAATTACGCCCTTGTCGACGCCCTTGTCGGCACCGTGGCGGACGCCGGCGATGCGCGCCAGCGCCAGCTTCTGTAACCGGTCGGCTTGCTCGGCTTCCGCCGGAAGCGATATCCCTGCGACGTTGAGCACCCCTGGCCTCCTTGTATCACCAGGCAACTGCGGCTGACAGGGCGGCAAGCGAGGGCAGACCCCTGGCATCCACGCCAGAGCCCAGTCCCACCGTCTCGTCAGAGGGCCGACCCCGCCGTTCCGCGCCATCATGGGCGAAATCGCAGCGTCCCCGGACGCGCGAATCACCGGAGGCACACCCGCTATGTTGCGGAAGTCTGTTAAAAATCCAAGAGCTTCCAAAGATGGAGCTGGCCGCCTGGCGGCGGCTGCCGGTTGCCGGCGATACCACCGCCCGCAGCGCGTGTGCGTGTGAGAGGAGGCACCAGAGCAGGGCACCTCGTCTCATTCTCCCGTCTTGGCCAAACTAACGTCATGATTCGGTTGTCGGATCACGCTGGAGCTGCAGCAGGGACTGTTGGGGCTCCGAGGGGTTGGCTGCTGGGATTCGCACTGCAAGGGGGCGCATTGCAAGTGGTGCCGATCAGGCTTCCGCGAGGGGGATCGATGCTCGGCCGCATGCTTCGGCGCCTGTCGGGCGCTTGGGCGGCGGAGGCATTGTCTCGATCCGGCGTTAATGCACGCGCAATCAGTGCGTGTCAGGATCGTTCTTCCCACGGGAAGCTTATCCGCGGGAGATCCGCCATGCGCAGTTTCGTCGTGCCGGCAGTGTTGTCGCTCTGTCTGTCCGGCTGCGGCATGATGAGCTATTCGCTGACAGCCAACCTGCCGTCGGTGTCGTCAGGCCAGCCCACCGGCAAAGCCCCGCGCGTGCAGGCGGCGAGCGCCGGCGGCTTCAACACCCGCGTTGCCGCTGCCGGCAGCTACGACAGGGCCCCCAAGGGCAGCTTCGAGCGGGCGTCGACAGGCGCCCTGGAGATGCGCGACTACACGGGCACGCACCTCGATGCCGAGGCCGCGCGTGACCTCGTCAATGCCTACCGGAGGGAGAAGGGGCTGCGGCCCTTGAAGTTGCAGCCGGCGCTCACCGAGGCCGCACGGGCGCACTCGCGCGATCTCGCCAAATGGGACCGCATCTCTCACTTCGGCTCCGACGGCTCGAGCCCGTGGGACCGTGTGAAGCGGTCCGGCTATCGCGCCAAGCTGGCAGCTGAGAACGTCGGCACCGGGCAGGCCAGCATCCAGGAGGTGCTGAGCGGCTGGAAGGCGAGCCCCGGTCACAACAAGAACCTGCTGCTCCCCGATGCCGAGCACATGGGCATCGCCCTGGTGAAGGATCCCAAGACCGAGTTCAAGACCTTCTGGACACTGGTGGTTGCTTCGCCGCGGTGAAGTGCGCGTAGACCGGACGGACACGCTGCGTCGACCGTGATGACGTTGTTGCAGGTGATCTCCCTCTCCATGCGTCTTCAGCATGGGAAGAGGGATGGGGTGAGGGGCAGCCACACACGCCAACCTCACCTCGCGGGCGCCTCAATCCAGTCCCACCCTGAGTAGAGTTGAGATGCGCCCCATTCCTGCCTCTCTCTTCGACCCTCCCCCGTCGTGAACGCTCCGTAATCAGCGAAGCACCACGATGTTCAGAATTCCGCCGTAATTCCCGGCAATCTTCCGCACTAGTCCCTTGTCCGGCCGGATGAGATGGCTGAATATGCCGGCACCGGACCTTCCTTCCGACGAAGGCACACGAGCTATTGCACACGAGGAGATTGATGATGCGGTTTTTGTTGGTCTTGGCGGCCGTCACAGGCCCGGCTTGCTTTGCCCCTGCCTTCGCTTCGAGATCGGTTGATCTGTCTACCTCCGTCTCCTTCTCCATGGTTCAGGCTGCGAGCAAGGCCACGGATGCGACCGGGCAAGAGAAGGCGATCGTGTACGGGAAACCCCGCCCGACTGGGATCAGGGGCGCCTTCCCTGTGTGCCCGGGCGCGGGCTGCGATTAGTCGCGCACACAGGCTTCGGCCGATGGCAGCACACGATTATTCCTCACCAGGAGATTGGCTATGCGATTCTTGTTGGTTCTGGCGGCCGTAGCCGCCCCAGTATCTTTGGCGTCTGCCTTTGCGCTCAATTCGGTTGATCGCTCAACCTTCAGTCCGTTGTCCTCTGTCGAGGCGGGGCACACGGTCAGCGATGCGGCGACGCAAGAGAAAATGATCGTGCACAGGAAGAAACCCGGCGGCGTTGAGACTCAGGGCCACGTCGAGGTCTGCCCGCCCTGCGATCCGTAGGCGTTTGGCTTCGGTCGACGTTCTCGCACTCGGAGCTGTGAGGCGCCGACCGCAGTCATCAGCCGGATGTGCATGGCTGCAGCAATTCTCTGTGGCCGTCGCTTGCCGGCCGGCGCCACACACACTTGGTACCACGCCGTCGCTCCAGCGATGGCGCACGTTGCTACACATATAAGGAGATTGAAGATGCGCATTCTGCTGGCATTAGCAGCCTCGGCCGGCCTGGCCTGCGCCACCCCTGCCCTCGCGTCCCACTCGGTTGAGTTTGTCCAGGCCGCACACGAGACCCAGGATGTGACCGGGCCAGGGCAGACGATCGTATACAAGGGCAAGCGCAGCGGCGTCGAGACTCAGGGCAGCATCGTCGTTTGCCCGCCCAACTGCTCATAGGACAAGCAGCGGCTCCGGCCGGCTTCGGTCGGCGTTCCCAGCCCATGCGGACACGGAGAGCCGCATAGGCTGGAGAGCGTCTACAGCATGTGTCAACGAAACGCCGGCAAGACTTGGCGCCGGCTTCAGCATCCGCCCTGTCAATTCGATGGCTGAGTGACCGCGCGGCAACAATAGGTCCGTAATCATATATCCTGCACTATTGAGGTCCCCTCGCCACCGCTAGACTGGCGCAGTTGTATCTAGTGGGCATTGGAGGGGAAAGTGTATTTCGCGCAGCTGCCGGCACTCCGGCTACGTTCGTTGCTGATTCTTGGAACCGCTCTCCTCACCGCATCCTGTGCCCAGCAGCAAATCCAGTTCCAATCCAACGGCTTTAACCGCGCCATCGAGCAGACAACCAATGAGCTGCTCCTCCTCAATGTCGTACGCTCGAGCAAGGATCTTCCGATCTATTTCACCAAGCTTACCGGTTTTACCGGGGGCAATATGCTGTCTGGCACAGTGGCGCCCAGGATCCCATTCGGCCCGCAAGCCGTGGCGTCATACGACCTTGGCCTCTCGACGCAATGGAGCAGCGGCGTCAGCAGCATGCAGTTCGCGGACCTGAACCAGCAGGAAGGATTGAACGGGCTCCGCACGCCGATCGACTTCTATGTCTTGGACAGGTACGGCAACGATAATTACCCGTTCTGGGTGCTCGCCACCCTCATGTTCGAAAGCTTCGAAGTCTCGTCGCCAATCAATACCGCCCTTCTGAACAGGGAAGAGACCTATTGCCGTGCAAACAAGACGTCTTCTGTCTGTGAATTCATCGCCTACATAAAAAAGAGATGCGGCGACAGATGGATATCCAGAAACTTGGCAGATTTCTATGGTGCGACCTATGGCGCGTTCGTCACGCACCGGAACAGCGGCAAGAGCGAATGTGGGTATCTGAAGTTCCAGTCGTTCATCGCGCTATTGGGAATATCCGGGTTCGTCATTGATACGCTGCCCGCCGCGGAAAAGGACAAGGCGAAGGCGACCAGGAGCAAGTCCAGGCGCAAGAGCGAGGACGATGACGACATCGAGATCAAGAAGAAGCCCAAGCCGGACACAAAGGTGCGTTTCCTCAACAATCCCACGGCCGACGATTTCCTCAGCAAGGCCGATAAGGAGCTGGAGAAGTATTTCAAGGAGAAGCGGCCGGGTGTTCTTGCCAAGCACGGCGTCAATCCGACGATGCGATCGCCGAAGCGGATGATCGAGTTCCTCGGCGAGCTGACAGCGGCGCAGAACTATGCGGAGAACAAGTTCCAGCCCATGACTCTTGTGCCGGCCGGGGGCGACGACCGTGCTCCCTTCTTCACCGTCGTGCGTGGCGAGCAGGCCAGCCGCGGCGCCGCGCTGGTCATACGTGACCCGCAAGGCGAGGTTTTCAGCATTCCCGCACCCAAGCTGGGTGCCGCCAACCGCGACCACTCCATGGTCGTGTTGTCCATTGTGAACGACCTGGTGAACGCCTCGACCTCGAAGGGCGCCTATCCGGCGCCCAGCATCGTCGAGTTCCGCGCTCTCAATTGAGCCAATATTTGGGCCTGCGCCCTGCCGTCATCTACTCCGGCGTCCGGCTCGCCGGAGGCCGGACCGGCAGGCCGGCGCCGGTGGCCCTCTCTAGTCTGTCGTAGCTCACGTGTAGCGCGCCTCCATGAGGTCGAGCTCGCGGACGATGCGGCGGGCGACGGCGTCCTCCAGCTCGCCGCTTCGTGCCAGACGGAAGATCTCGGTCCGCTCGGCGCGCAGGCCGGCGATCCTGAGCCGGATGGCGATGTTGTCGACCTGCTTGCTCAACTGTGCCTCCTCCTCGGTGGCCACCTGATCGCCCGAGCGCAGGCGATAGAGTGCCATCGCCCGCGCAGCCGCCGCGGCGTAGATATCGGCATCGCCGCGGCCTTCAGCCATCTCGTGCTGGACGCGCTCGATCGCGCGGATCGCTGCGTCGCTGGCAACGCGCCGGGCGCGGTTCTCCTGCTCCGCCTCCGACGGCTCGGGCATGAGGTCGTAGCCGGACAGCAGCGGCGGCAGCGCCAAGCTGGCGATGACGAGTGACAGCACGATCACGCCGGCGGCGATGAAGATGGCGAGGTCGCGCGCCGGGAACGCACCCCCATCGGGCATGGACAAGGGCAACGTGAGGATGCCGGCAAGCGTGATGGCGCCGCGCACGCCGGCAAATGTGCCCGCCGCCAGGAGGCGCCAGCTCGGCCGCAGCGGCTTCTCGCCGCTGCGGCCGGCGCGAAACAGCGTCAGCTCCAGCGAGGCCCACACCCACAGGAAGCGCAGCACGACCAGGGCCAGCGCAACGACCACGACGTAGAGGACGAGCCACCAGGGCTCCAGGTGGTCCGCCTCGCGCACAGTGGTGGCGGCGCGCGAGAAGATCGCCGGCAGCTGCTCGCCCAGGATGATGAAGATCAGGCCATTGGCGGTGTACTGGACGGTGTCCCACACGGCATTGCGGCGCACGCGCGTTATGGCCAGCGCCTGGCCGGACAGCTCGGCGTAGCTCATGGTGATGCCGGCCGCGACGGCGGCGAGAATTCCAGAGCAGTGCAGCCGCTCGGCGGCGAGATAGGCGGCGAAGGGAATCAGGAGGCTGACCAGGATCTGGACGCCAGGCTCCTCGCCGTAGCGGCG
>DASURA010000241.1:0-7825 GCA_036280295.1 Hyphomicrobiaceae bacterium | reverse complement strand
CCCTTCGCCGTTACAGTCTTGATTGCGTCAATCGCGTCCTGCCTGGATATGTCGGCAATAGGCTTGCTCCACCAGCTCTTGAGCCTCTTGCGAACGATACGCTCGGCGTCGCCGCTCGTGCGTTGCTTGGCGATGTGCTTGAACCAATCGTCCGCTACGTCGCCGAACAATGTGGACTTCTGTTTGCGCGGATCGATGCCCTGCTCCAGCGATCGGTGCCACTCGCGTGCTTTCGTGCGAGCTTGCTCCAGCGTGAGCTTGCCGAGTGACGCTCGTGTCGGGTTGCGCGAGTTGAACCTGGCGACCATCACGAAAGACTTACGCGCGGTGGGGCTGACGCTCACCCCGAGCCAGGGCACCTGCTTGTCCATAACGATGTAGCGCTTGCGCTTCGGCTCTAGCGAGTCGATCACATCTTCCGTAAGATTACGCTTCATATCGCAACTCCTGACAACGAAACCGGCAACACAACGTCGCCTAAGCTGCGATCATAAGATGCGGAATAAGCGGATTTACATGTCTTTCCGTGATCTGAGTATTTCTGAAAATCACGGTGTCGGTGGTTCAATTCCTCCCCTGGGCACCACCATTCCTCCTCGCCTCGCTGAATCGTCCTGCAGCTGTGTGGCTGCGGTCGCCTGTTCCGGCTATTTAAGCTTAAGCGGAGCCTGACGCCGCCGCTCTCATGGTGGTCGGCCGCTGAGCAGCGCATGCTCGTGCGCATGGGGATGGCGTGTCATGCCGGTGAGAACGGCCTTGGCTTTGGCGGCGGCATGGGACGCGCTGCGGCGGGGTGGAACGCTGCCATGATCCAGCCCCCTCGCCTGTTCCTTTACCTCGATGCCGTGGCCCGCGCCGGCTCGATCCGCAAAGCGGCCGAGAAGCTGCGCGTGGCCTCGACTGCCTTGAACCGCCGCATCCTGGACTTGGAGAAGGAGATCGGCAGCCCGCTGTTCGAGCGGCTGCCACGCGGCGTCCGACTTACGGCCGTCGGCGAGGTCCTGATCGCCAGCATCCGGCGCAGCCTGTCGGATCTCGCCTCCGCCCAGTCGCAGATCGAGCAGCTGCATGGATTGGTGCGCGGCAGTGTGCGCATTGCCTGCTCGGAGTCGACGGCCAACGACCTGGTCCCAGATGCCGTCGTCCGGTACCAGCAGCGCTACCCCGGCGTGCAGTTCCGGGTGCGGGTCGGGCCCACCGCCGAGCTGCTGTCGGCCCTGATGGCGGACGAGGTCGACTTGATGCTCACGCATGATCCGCCGCGCTCCGACGCCCTCAATGTCATCGCCACGTTCAAGCAGCCGCTCTGCGCCATGATGCGGCCGTGCCACCCGCTGGCGACGTACAGATCGCTGCGCCTGTCGGACTGCGAGCCCTATCCTGTCGTGCTTGGCGCCGACAGTTTTGGCAGCCGCCGACTGATCAACACTGTGATGATAAAATCACGGCTGGTGCTAAAGATCGCCATGGAGTCAAACACCGTTCAGCCGCAGAAAGTGTTTGCGCGCGGCAGCGACGCCATCTGCTTTCTATACCAGATCGGGACGCTGCGGGATGTCCGGAACGGCGATCTGGTCGCGATTCCTCTTGCGGATCCGGATCTTGCCAGAGGTGTCCTGGTGTTGGCCGCACGGGCCGGCCGCAGCCTTTCGATCCCTGCCGCCAGCTTCGTCGAGACCCTCAGGGGCGCTTTCGGCCAGCTGTCCGAGGTCGGAACAGATGCGCGCGAGCCACTGAGCGTGAAATGATGGCGCTCTGAGCGAGACACGGCACTGTACGTTTGCAGTGCGTTGCATCATGCTCCGTCAATGAAAGCGGGCGTCCTCAGATCGGCGATGGCGCACCCCGGGGATATATCGGCCCTCGATGAGCTGAACCTCGGCGGCATGGGCGCGCGCGACATTGTCGACGTGGCCGGCCAGACCGAGGGCTGCACCAAGCGGGACCTCATGGTGCGGCACTGCCGGCCCTTGCGTCAGCCGGGCATGGCGGTCGCCGAAAGGATCCTTTGCGTTCCGTCCGGTGGATGCCCGGGAGTCCCGGCAGCGCCACAAGTCGCACCCGGCCAGGCGACGGAGATCGCGTCCCCTGTCGTAAAATGTGAGTTCAACAGGCGTGGCCAAGCGCGGAGCCGGTGCCACACCTTCCTGGATGATACCGACGCCAGTGCACGGTGCCACATCCGCGGCATCGTGAAGGGCCCCGTCGCCGGTGTCCTCGGAGACCCGCGCATTTTGGTGGCGGGAGGCGCCGAGCACCAGGGTCTGGATGGGGGCGACCTGATCGCCGTCGTAGCCTGCCGGTCCCGCAGCAGCAGGAGAACGTCATGCGCATCGTGATTGTCGGCGCCGGCGTCGCCGGTTGCATCCTGACGCGCAACTTGTCGCGGCTGCCCGGCCTGGATGTGACCTGTCTGGAGCGGGCCAGCGCCGGCGAGCATGGCGCGTTCGGCGCCGCGCTCAACATCTGCCCCAACGGCCCGAAGGCGCTGCGGGTGCACGACGCCGAGCTTGCCGAAGCGATCACGGCGGCGAGCTTTCCGTGGCGCGCCTGCAGGGTCTCGCTCACCGACGGCACCGTGCTGCTCGACCTGCCGCTGGCGAAGGTCGCCGACAGCGAGGGATGGTGCATTGGCTGGCCGCAACTCTACCGCATCCTGCGGGAGGCGGCTGCGCCGGCCGTGGCGTACGGCTGCACCATCACGCATATGGCCCCCTGCGAGTGCGACACCGACAAGACCTGCATCGAGTGGATCCAGGACGGCGTCGAGCGTCGGCTCACCGACATCGACCTGCTGATTGCCGCCGATGGCCGTCACTCGCAGGTGCGCTGGACCATCTCAGGTGCGCCGGCCGTGCGCCACCTTGGCGTGGCGATCTCGCGCATGCTGGTGCCCGATACCAGCGGCGGCCTGATCGGCGATCACGACCAATGGTTCAACGGGCCCAATCGCCTGCTCGGATTCCGCGTGCCGCCCGATCACGTCTACGCCACCTGCGCCTTTCCGATTCCGGCCGATGAGGCCATCCCGGAGGCCCTGAAGGAGCCGGAAGCCCTCCGCGCCCTGTATATGCCGCCCAGCGGCAAGCTGAGCCCGGCGGCGGCGTGGGTGCTGGATGGGTTGTGCGCCAAGGCCGCCGACCTGCACTGGACGCCCATGCAGGAGCACGATGTGCTCTATGCCGATCCGCACTGGAACGTCCTCTACCTGGGCGATGCCGCGCACGGAATGGTCGCTACCCTGGCCCAGGGCGCGGCCCAGGCGATCGAGGACGCCGCGGTCGCGGGCGATATCATCGCGCGGGAATGGGCCGCCGGATGCCGCGATCCGCGCCGCTGGCTGCGGCTGATTGCGCGCACCCGCCTGGAACGCACGCGCTTTGCCATCCAACTCTCTGTCGAGGCCACCGACATGATGCTCGAAGGAGCCGATCCGGCGGCGGGACCTATGCAGAAGATGCAACCGAGCTTCCTCGTCCGGCTGCGCCGCCTCTATAGCGACGTGGCTGGAAGCCGCACGTCGTCGATAAAGGCTGCGACGGGCGCGCGCCGGCGCCCCGTCGAGGGATTGACGGCGTGACAGCAGGAGGGCCGCCATCCGCGGCGGTCCACAACAAGACATGCCCGCCCAGACTGCAGCGTGAGAAAAAACGGCAAAGAGGCCTTGGCCGACGTGCACCGCACTTGGGGGCGTATCGGCCAAGCCGGAAGAGAAAGACTACGCGGCCGCCTGCGTCTTGGGCTGCACGGCGGCGGTATAGTCGTTGATCAGCGTTTCGCAGATCTTGCCCGGCTTGTACGTGTGCTCGGCGATCTCGGCCACGGGCGTTACCTCAGCCGCCGTGCCGACCAGGAAGCACTCGGAGAAGGTGCCGAGCTCGTCCGGCATGATGGTGCGCTCGATGACCTCCAGACCCCGCTTCCTGGCAAGGCCGATGACCGTGCGGCGGGTGATGCCGTCGAGGAAGCAATCGGGCGTCGGCGTGTGCAGCACGCCGTCCTTGATGAAGAAGATGTTGGCGCCGGTGCACTCGGCGACGCGGCCGCGCCAGTCGAGCATAAGCGCGTCGGCGTACCCGGCCCGCTCGGCGCGGTGCTTCTCGATGGTGCAGATCATGTAGAGGCCGGCCGCCTTGGTCTTGGCGGGTGCCGTCGCGGGATCGGGCCGGCGGTACTGAGCCATGGTAAGGCGCAGCCCCTTCAGCCGCTCCTCCATCGGGAAGTAGGAGCCCCAGTCCCAGCATGCGACGGCGAGGTGGATCTTCGCCAGATGCGCGGCCACGCCCATCTGCTCGCTGCCGCGCCAGGCGATCGGGCGGACGTAGCAGTCGGTCAGCTTGTTGGCAGCCATGACCTCGCGGCAGGCCTGGTCGATCTCGGGGACGCTGTAGGGAATGGTAAAGTCCAGCGTCTTGGCGCCCTCGTAGAGGCGTTGGCTGTGCTGCGTCAGCTCGAAGATCTCGCCACCATACGCGCGCTCGCCCTCGAACACGGCGCTGGCATAGTGCAGCGCGTGGGTCAGCACATGCACCTTGGCATCGCGCCAGGGCACCAGTGCGCCGTCGAGCCAGATGAAGCCGTCGCGATCGTCGTAAGGGGCGGAAATATCGACCATGCCACTCTCCTGCTGGGCCGCCTGTGGTGAGGCTGGGAGCGTTTCTCGCCTTGGGACATCCGGCGCGCTTGCTTCACGGCAGGTGCGTCCCGGCGCGTTCGCGTCCGGCACCGCTGCGAAAACCCCGAAAAAGGGGTTGCGGGCAGCGGTCTCGATGCCACAATTGGCTTGCCAGCCCTAACAATCGGGTTCAGATAAGTCAACATGGCTGACATAAACACCGACGCGCTGAGCGAGCTCGTTGCGCCGGCCGAGCCAGCTGCAAGGCAGATGCTCGCGAGCTCCCGGGCGCCCCTGCCGGCGACCGATCCCGGCCTGTTGACCGTCATTGAGCTGTTGTTCTTCGCGTACCGCGACTTCACGCGCGATGCCGATGCAATCCTCTCGACACTGGCGCTCGGGCGGGCGCACCACCGCGTGCTGCATTTCGTCGACCGCCATCCGGGGTTGCGTGTCGCCGATCTGTTGGAGATCCTGAAGATCACCAAGCAGAGCCTGGCGCCGGTGCTGAAGCAGCTGGTCGACGAAGGCTGGATTGCGCAGGAGGCCGATATCGAGGATCGGCGCGTGCGGCGCTTGCATGCCACCCAGAAGGGCGCCAATCTGGCGCGCCGGCTCGATTCCGTGCAGGCGAGGCGTGTCGAAGCGGCACTTGCGGCCTGTGCGGCCGGGCAGGAGAGGACCGTGCGCCACTTTCTGCTCGCCATGATCAACGATCATGAGCGTGCAGGGGTGGAGGCGCTGTTGCCGGAGTCGACGGCGATCGATCGCTAGTGTCCTGATGGCGAAATTCGTCTCTGCATGCCGCAAGGTTGGAACGAATTGCGCGATCTGAAGGACACCAGCCCAATATAATGATTGCCAGTGCGATTGAGATCGAGAAGTCCGCTTCGCCACCTGCCAAACGCGATGGTGCCCGGACTTTCTCCATCGTCGCTCTGGCCGGGAACGCCCGTGCACAAGACGAGCGCTCGAGGGGGAAGCCGATGGAGCCGCTGCCAGACAACGCCGCGCATATCCTCGTGGTGGACGACGATCGGAAGATCCGCGACTTGCTGGCGCAGTATCTGTTCCAGAACGGCTTCCGCGTGACGACAGCGCCCGATGCGGCTACGGCGCGGGCCACGATGGCGGGGCTCGTGTTTGACGTCATCATCCTTGATGTCATGATGCCCGGAGAGAACGGCCTCACCCTGGCCCGTGGCCTCAAGAGCACCTCCAACATCCCAATCTGCATGCTTACCGCGCGCGCAGAGCCGGAGGAGCGAATCGAGGGGCTGGAGATCGGCGTCGACGACTACATCGCCAAGCCGTTCGAGCCGCGCGAGCTGCTGTTGCGGCTGCAGAACATCCTGCGGCGCCGGCAGCGGGCGTCGGGCCCGCGCGATGAGGTGACGATGGGCGATTTCATCTTCCACGTGGAGCGCGGCGAGCTCAGGCGCGGCGAAGAATCCATCAAGCTGACGGAGCGCGAGCGCGAGCTGCTGCGCCACTTTGCCCAGCGGCCCGGCATGCCGGTGGCCCGGCACGAGCTGGCGGCCGACGAGTCAAGCGGCACCGAGCGCGCCATCGACGTGCAGATCAACAGGTTGCGCCGCAAGATCGAGAGCGATCCAACGAACCCGGTCTATTTGCAGACGGTCCGGGGGAAGGGCTACATCCTCTATACGGACTGAGAGGCCGGGCGCACGCAGCCCACCTGGGGAAGCTGCGCGCGCCGTCAACGACATGACAAAGAGCTTGGCAACCGGCACGCCCAAGGACGTGCGCAAGAGGGCGCTCACAGGCCCGCTCGACAAGGCGCTCGGGGGCGTCGGCGCGCGTGGGCGCTCGCGCGCCGCCTGGCTGTCGGCGCAGGCTCGAGGGTTGTGGGCGGTCGGCGCCAGGATGCTGGCCGAGCTGGCGCCGAAGGGCCTCTATGCGCGCGCGCTCATCATCATCATTGCGCCGATCGTGCTGCTGGAGAGCGTGGTTGCCTTCACCTTCATGGAGCGCCACTGGAACCAGGTGACCCGGCGGCTCTCGGAGTCGACGGCGCGCAACATCGGCGCGGTGGTCGATCTCTACGTCGAGAAAGCCTACAAGGACGACAATCGTCTGGCTGATCTCGCCCGCCAGCGCTTCAGCCTCACATTGACGATCCTCGAACCGGGAGAGCTGCCGAAGGGCGGGCAGCCCAAGCCATTCTTCGACCTGCTCGACCGCGCGTTGTCGGAGGAGATCAGCACGCACTTGAAGCGGCCGTTCTGGATCGACACGGTGGGCCAGTCCCGGCACGTCGAGATCCGGGTGAAGCTCGACAAGGCGATCCTTCGCTTCACGGCGCCGCGGGCGCTGGCCTACGCCTCCAACTCGCACATCTTCCTGGTGTGGATGGTGGGCACCTCGGTGGTGCTGCTGACAGTGGCGATCCTGTTCCTGCGCAACCAGATCCGGCCGATACTGCGCCTGGCCGAGGCGGCCGACGAGATCGGCAAGGGGCGCCCCATTCCGCAGGACTTCCGCCCGCGCGGCGCCCGCGAGGTGCGGCAGGCGGCGCAGGCGTTCCTGGAGATGCGCGACCGCATCCGCCAGCATGTCGAGCAGCGTACCACCATGCTCGCCGGCGTCGGCCACGATCTCAGAACCGTGCTCACCCGCTTCAAGCTGGAGCTGGCGCTGCTGGGCGAGAGCCCGGAGATCATCGCGCTGCGCAGTGACGTGAACGAGATGCAGCGTATGCTGGAGGATTACCTGGCCTTCGCCAAGGGCGACGGTGGCGAGGAGGCGGAGGTTACCAGCGTCGGCGAGCTGCTGGAGGAGGTGAACGAGGAGACGCTGCACTACGGCACGCCGATCGAGCTCCGCATCCGCCAGCCTTCGAGCGACCTGATGCTGCCCCTGAAACGGCAGGCGTTCAAGCGCGCCATCACCAACCTTGTCACCAACGCCACCCGCTTTGGCGACTACGTTGTGATCCGCGCCAGCACAGACAAGGAGTGGCTGCGCGTCGACGTGGATGATGACGGCCCCGGCATCCCCCCCGCCGAGCGCGAGAACGTGTTCCGCCCATTCTACCGGCTCGGCAACGACCGCAACCAGGACAGCGGCAACACCGGGCTCGGCCTCGCCATCGCCCGAGATATTGCACGGAGCCATGGGGGAGACATCGCGCTGGGGGAGTCCTCCATGGGCGGGCTTCGGGCGACGGTGCGGGTGCCACTGTAGGTG
>DASURA010000240.1:0-2373 GCA_036280295.1 Hyphomicrobiaceae bacterium | reverse complement strand
CGCGTGAAGCGGGCCACACGCAGGCCGTGGCTCATGCGGGATCGTCCCTGCCTCCGGCAGGGCCTGCTGGCGATGCGCTTCCTGAGGCTGGCCGGCTACCGGCCCGTCCTGCATTTCGCGATCGACCGGACGAGTGTGTCGCGCGATGTGCTGTCCGCCCACTGCTGGGTTTCGCTGGACGGGGAGGTTCTTCTCAACCCCGCCACGCCCTCCATGGTCGAGATTCTCTCGTACGTGGAGGACCGCCTTGTTCCCTCAGCCCCCTCTAGCGCGGTCTCCCCCGCATGAGCCAGGAAGGAGCCGTGGAACGCTGGTTTGACCTTAACGGCGCGCCGATGCGCGTCGAGGCGCCGGACGCGGCGCTCATCGCGCCGCTGCTGCCCTATATCGGCCCGCTGGGCTCGGCGCCGCGCCCTGAAGCGGCACATTTCCACGTCACCATCGTGCGCGAGACGCCGCAGGCGGCGCCGGCCGGCGCGCGCCTCATCAACGACGGCCCCTTGCCGGAGGGCACGCCGCACCGGCTCAGCCTGGACGGGGATACCCGCTGGCTGGTTGTCCCGGACCGCCTCTCCGTGAGCTTCTCCAAGGCGCGGCGCAGTGCCCGCGTGCAGGTGGCTCCCGGGGCCGAGTGGCTCGTGGGTGGTAGCGCCGGCATCGTGCTCATCGAGGGAGTGCTGGCGGCCGCGCAGCAGATGCTGGTGCACGCGGCCGCCCTGCGGCTGCCGCAGCGCGAGGCGGCGGTCTGCCTCCTTGCCCCGAGCGGCACCGGCAAGACCACGACATCGCTGGCGCTGGCTCTGCAGGGCTTCGGGCTGATGGCCGACGACGCCACCGTGCTGACGGCGCCAGGCTACGCATCCGGCGCGGCGCGGTGCGCCTGGGGCCTGCCCCGGCCCCTGAAGGTGCACCGGCGCACGGCCGGGCTGCTGCCGCAGGTCGGCCGGCTGCTCGGGCCTGCGTGGAACGCCGAAGGCGAGCAGTCGCTCTCCGCCGCCCAGCTGCAGTCCGTGATTGATGTGCTGCCGCCCCGCCCGGTGCCCCTCGCCGCCTTCATTGTCCTTGGCCACCGCGTCGAGGGCGAGCACCGCATGCACCCGATCTCCAAGCCGGATCTCCTGGTCCGCTTCGCGGGCGACAACGTGTCCGGCTCGCCGTACGGCGTGCTGGAGGACGACCTCGCCCGCTACCAGAGCATTGCGCGCGCCGTCGCGGAGACGCCCGCCCTCGAGCTGAACGTGGGCAGCGGACTCGATTCGCTGTCCGCGTGCGTTCTCGCCGCCCTCGGCTAGGCAATGCGCAGGGCTTGCCGGAACAGCTTACGCCGCCAGGAGCCGCGGGCGCGGGCTTTGCTTTGGGCACGGAGCACGAGCGCTGGACTCAACATCAGGCAGGGAAGCCGGTGGAGGCGGCCAGGCATCATCAGGTGTGCCAGCTCCGTTGCAGCGGCCTCGCGGAAGGTCCGCCCGGCAAGATCGAGGGCCGCGGCAATGGCCAGAGCAACCCCGCACCGGCGGGAGGCGTCGGCGAGGCGCCTGTGATCCACCACCCCGGCCGCACCGCGCGCCGCCTGCACGACGTCGACCAGGTGCTGCAGCCGGTCGAACTGATGGCCCACGGCCGCGTGCGCTGCAGCCACGAGCAGAAGCGCCGTGGGCGCGTTGCTGTCGCCGTCGCCGGCGGCAATCACATCCTCGTAGCGGACGCTCATGCCGCCCTCGCCGCCGCGCAGCTTGGGTGAATGCACGAGGTTCGAGTGCACCTCGATCATCACGTTGTGCTGTCCGGGCAGCAGCCACTTCTGCTCGTGATAGTCCTTGCCGCGACGGTCCTCAAACTCAAACAGCTCGAAACCGAGCCCCCGCATGACTTTGGCAGCGCCGTCGCGCTGGTCCTCGGAAACCAGGATGTCGACGTCGGTGAACGTCCGCAGCGAGGGATCCGGATAGAGGTGGCGTGCGACGGTGGCGCCCTTGACGATGGTTCCCGTCACGCCGGCGACCGAGAAGGCCTGCATGGCCTTCGCCGCATGGTGCGAGAGCAACATGCCGAAGCCCGTCTGGTAGGCAAGCTTGAGCTTCGCCGCTTCGAGTGCAGCGGCAACGTCCCGGTCGCCGCCTGCGCGGTGCCCTCTGCTCTCCAGCAAGGCGCCGAGTGCACGGACGACGGCGGGCAGCACGCCGTGGCTCTCCGCGGCGGCCAACAATGTCCCGATCTGCGCAGTATCGGGCAGGCCTGAAGGAGCCGACATGCGCCGCACCGGATCCGCGAAGTGGATCAGCCAGCTCTCACCCGTTCCAGCAAGTGCCTCGTGCGCTGTGAAAGACGACACGTGTCCCCCCTCTCGGGCCCCTGAATGCCGCGGAGACTATA
>DASURA010000239.1:0-4450 GCA_036280295.1 Hyphomicrobiaceae bacterium | reverse complement strand
AGATACTGGGCGCCCGCCCGCAGCGCCACCGCCAGCCCGAACGTGCCGCAGATCTGCGCCAGCATCGGCGCCTTCAGCAAGCGGCGGATGATGCCGAAATGCACCACTGCCCCGGCCGCGGCCAGCAGCGCCGCCACCAGCGGCAGCGCGAGCAGCGGATCGAGCCCCGCCAGCGCCCACAGCCAGAACGCGGCGAACATGGCGAGCATCAGAAACTCACCGTGTGCGAAGTTGACGATCTCCATCAGCCCAAAAATGAGGCTGAGACCGACTGCAACAAGTGCATAGATCAGCCCCATCAACAGGCCGCTGACGACAGCTTGAACAATCAGGTCGCGAGACATCGCCGTTGGCTGCGCTCTTTTGCTGGTGTTTGCTGACTTGCTGGTCCCCGATCGGCCCGTCCGCTCGATGCCGATTGACGGTCTCGATTGACGGTTCTGCAAAACGCACTCCAATCTTGCATGGCGTCAAGCGCTAGATACGGAGGAGAAGCCCATGACATTGAGAACGACGGCGCTCGCAGGCGTCGCCCTGCTCGCAGGTGCGGTATCTGCGGCTCTTGCTGCGACGCCGGCCGCGGCGCAGCAAGAGGTCAAGATTGGCGTGCTCTTCCCGCTCTCCGGGCCGGTCGCGCAGGTCGGCATCGACGCGGTGGCGGCCGTCAAGACGGCGCTGGAGATCGTCAACGAGGGGGCCGATCTGCCGCTGCCGCTCGCAAAGAGCAAGGGGCTGCCGGGCCTCGGCGGCGCCAAGGTGACGATCGTCGTCAGCGACCACCAGGGCAAGCCGGAGGTTGGCCTCAGCGAGACCGAGCGCCTGATCACCTCCGAGAAGGTGCACGCCATGTTCGGCGCGTACTTCTCGTCGGTGACAGGCGCGGCGAGCCAGGCGACCGAGCGCGCCGGCATCCCGTTCGTCAACGGCTCATCCTCGTCGCCGGCGCTGACCAAGCGCGGGCTCAAGTACTTCTTCCGCACCTCGCCGACCGACGAGACGTTCTCGGAACTGATGTTCGACTTCCTCAAGGATTTCGGCGCCAAGTCCGGCCAGAAGTTCCAGTCGGTCTCGATCTTCCACGAGGATACCGCGTTCGGCGCCGACAGCGCCAAAGCGCAGACGCGGCTCGCCAAGGCCGCCGGCATCAAGATTCTGGAGAACATCACCTACAAGGCGCAGACGACCTCGCTCACGTCCGAGGTGCAGCGCCTCAAGGCGGCCAACGCCGACGTGCTGCTGCCGTCGTCATACACCTCCGACACCTTCCTGCTGCTGCGGACGTCCAAGGAGCTGGATTACAATCCCAAGCTGATCGTGGCCCAGAACGCCGGGTTCACCGACCCGACCTTTATCAAGACCATGGGCAAGGACGCGGAGGGCGCCATCACCCGCTCGCCCTTCAATTCCGACCTCGCAGGCCGCATCCCGCTGCTCAGCAAGGTCAACGCCATCTTCAGGAAGCACTCGAACGGGCGTGATCTGTCGGACGTGCCGGCGCGCGAATTCACCGGGTTCATGACGCTGCTCGACGCCATCAACCGCGCCGGCTCCACCGACCCTGAGAAGATCCGCGCGGCGCTGGCCGCCACCGACATCCCGGCGAGTCGGCTGATCGTGCCCTACAAGGGCGTCAAGTTCAACGCCGAAGGCCAGAACATCCTGGTGCGGCCGATCCTGATGCAGGTGCAGAAAGGCAAGTACTGCACCATCTACCCCTTCGAGCTCGCCGCCTGCCAGGTGGTCTACCCGCTGCCTACCTGGGCCGAGAAGGCGAAGCTGTAAGGCCGGTCGCAATGATGCACGACGCTGGTCCCAGCGTCCCCTCCCCCCTTGTGGGGGAGGGACAGGGTGGGGGGGATTCCAGGACCGTCGAGGTCGGGGTTCCCCCCACCCCTAACCCCTCCCCACAAGGGGGAGGGGGATCCGGTCGCGCTTGTGGCGAGGGAGCATGATCGAACTGGCCGCACCCCCGATCCGCATCGCCGTCGACATCGGCGGGACGTTCACGGACCTGCAGGTCCTGGATGCCCGCTCGGGCGCCATCACCAACCTCAAGACGCCGACCACGCCGGAGGACCCGTCGCTGGGGCTGATGACCGGCATCCGCGCCGCCGCCGCGCGCGAGGGGTTCGGCTTTGCCGATATCGGCTACCTGCTGCACGGCACCACCATCGCCACCAACGCGGTGCTGGAACGCAAGCTGCCGCGCGGCGCGCTTCTCACCACCGCCGGCTTCGAGGACGTGCTGGAGATCGGCCGGCATTACCGGCGCGAGATCTATGCGCTGAATCCCGAGGTACCGCCGGCCCTCATCCCGCGCGACCGCCGCATCGGCGTTGCCGAGCGCATCCGCGCCGACGGCGCCATCGAGACGGCGCTGACCGAAGCCGCCCTGAAGGCACTGGCCGCGCAGCTCGACAGCCTCGATGTGGAGACCGTGGCACTGTGCCTCCTCAATGCCTACGTCAACCCCGAGCACGAGCTGCGCATCGCCGAGCATCTGGCGCGCACACGGCCGGCCTTGAAGGTCTCGCCATCGAGCACCCTCAACGGCGAGATCCGCGAGTACGAGCGCACCTCAACGACGGTTCTCAACGCGCTGCTGATGCCAGTGGTCGCCGGCTATCTCGACAAGCTCGCGGCGCGCATGCTGGCGGAGGATTGCCAGCCGCGCGTGCTGCTGGTGCAGTCGAACGGCGGGGTATGCAGCGCCGCCACCGCTGCGCGCGAGCCGGTGCGGCTGTTGCTGTCCGGCCCGTCCGGCGGCGCCGCCGCCTGCGCGCAGATTGCCGGAGCGCTGGGCGAGGCCAACGCCGTCGGCGTCGACATGGGCGGCACCAGCTTCGACGTCTCGGTGGTTCGCGACGGCCGCGTCAACCTGATCGCCCAGGGCGAGATTGATCGCATGCCGGTGCGGCTGCCGATGGTGGAGATGCGCACCATAGGCGCCGGCGGCGGCTCCATCGCCAAGGTGCGCCCCGGCGGCCGGCTGACGGTCGGGCCGGAGAGCGCCGGCTCGCGCCCCGGCCCGGCCTGCTACGGCCGCGGCGGCACCGAGCCGACGGTGACGGACGCCAACCTGGCACTGGGCCGGCTCGACGGCGAGGGCTTCCTGGGCGGCGGCATGCGGCTCGATCTTGCGAACGCACAGGCGGCCATCGCCGCGCACCTCGCCCGTCCCCTCGGTCTCGATGTGGAGCCGGCCGCGGAGGGGCTGCTCGCCGTCATCAACGCCAGCCTCGGCGGCGCCATCCGCCTGTCGCTGTTCGAGAAGGGCCTCGACCCGCGCGACTTCGCCATGATCGCCTTCGGCGGCGCCGCGGGGTTGCATGCAATCGCTGTCGCCGACGAGCTCGGCATCCGCCGCGTGGTGCTGCCGGAAAGCGCCAGCACGCTGTCCGCCTATGGCATCCTCCACTCGGACCTCACACATGATCTCGTCCGCTCCAAGGTGCTGCTCGCATCGCCGGAAAATCTCGACGCGCTGGCGGCCATGGCGGCGAGCTTGTGGGAGGAGGCAACCGCACGGCTCGACGCCGATGTCGTGCCGGCGGCGGATCGCCGGATCGAGCTGGCGGCTGACGTGCGCTACAAGGGCCAGGCGTTCGAGCTGATGATCGCGGCGCCCGATACCGCCACATCCGCGGCGACTTTCGACCAGGCCGCGCTCGACGCCCTGGTCACAGCGTTCCACGACACCCACCGCCAGCGCTTCTCCTACGCCAACCCCGGCGCGGCGATCGAGATCGTCACCCTGCGTGCCGCGGCCATCGGCCGGCTTCCCGTTGAGCGCGGCGCGGTGGCGCTGCCGTCCGCAGAGGGCAAGCCACTGCGCCGACGCCGAGTGTGGATCGACGACGCTTGGCATGATGTCGCCGCGTGGAACCGGAGCGAGATCGTGCCCGACGTCGTGGTCGACGGGCCTGCGCTGATCGAGGAGGCCTACACCACTGTGCTCATCACCGCCGGCTGGCGCTGCCGGCGCCATCCGAGCGGGCATCTGCTGGCGGAGAGGGATTAGATGGAAGCTGTAGGGTGCCATAAGCAAGCGGAGCGAGCGCATTGCACCGTGTCGCTCACTGACAAGCAAATCGGTGCCATGCGCTCGTGCAGCTCCGCTACGCTCGTTTATTGCACCCTACGTACCCTTTGACGAGCCCAGCCATGACCACCACACCCGCGATCTCCCCCATCGAGCTGGAGATCATCCACAACGCGCTTGTCGCCGCGGCGGCGGAGATGGATGTCACCGTGTGGCGGACCAGCCGCTCCACCATCGTGCGCGAGCTGCTCGACTACTCAACCGCGGTCTTCGACCGCAACGGCTGGAACGTGGCGCAGGCGGCGCGCATCCCGAGCCACCTCAACTCGATGAGCACCTTCCTCACCGAGATCCTTGGCCGCCACATCCCGCCCGATCAATGGCAGCCCGGCGACGTGGTCATCTCCA
>DASURA010000238.1:0-6514 GCA_036280295.1 Hyphomicrobiaceae bacterium | reverse complement strand
CTCCACTTCATGGAGGAGGTCCCGTTCCGCGACATCTACATCCATGCCCTCGTGCGCGACGAGAAAGGGCAGAAGATGTCGAAGTCCAAGGGCAACGTCATGGACCCCTTGGACATCGTCGATGGCGTCGATCTCGATACCCTGGTCGGTAAGCGCACCAGCGGCCTGCTGCGGCCGCAGGATGCCAGCCGCATCGCGAAGGAGACGAAGAAGGAGTATCCGCAGGGCATCCCATCCTACGGCGCCGACGCGCTGCGCTTCACGCTGACGGCGATGGCGGCGATGGGGCGCGACATCAAGCTGTCGCTGAAGGCCGTGGAGGGCAACCGCAACTTCGCGACCAAGCTCTGGAACGCCTCCCGCTTCGCCGAGATCAACGGCTGCGAGCGCGTGCCCGGCTTCGATCCCGCGGCGGTGAAGGAGACCGTCAACCGCTGGATCGTCGGCGAGGTGGAACGCACCGCCGCCGCCGTCACCGCCGGCATCGAGGCCTACAAGTTCAACGAGGCAGCCGGCGCCGTCTACGACTTCACCTGGGGCACCTTCTGCGACTGGTACCTGGAGCTGACCAAGCCGGTGCTGGAGGCTGGTGACGAGGCGGCCAAGGCCGAGACCCGCGCCACGACGGCCTGGGGGCTCGATCAGATCATGAAGCTGCTGCACCCGTTCATGCCGTTTGTCACCGAGGAGCTTTGGGAGCGGCGCGCTGGTCCGCTGCCGGCCGGCGAGGAACTGCTTGCCCTGGCCAAGTGGCCGGCCTTCCACGGCCTCTCCAACACCGAGGCTACCGCTGAGATCGCCTGGCTGATCGAGCTCATCGGCGAGGTCCGGTCGGTGCGCTCGGAGATGAACGTGCCGGGTGGCGCCAGGGTCCCGCTGGTGCTCGTTGGCGCCGGCAAGGCCGCCCGCGCCCGTGCGGAGAAGTACGGGGAGACCATTAAGCGGATGGCCCGCCTGGATGCCATCTCGTTCGCCAAGACGACGCCCAAGGGCTCCGCCCAGATCGCGCTCGCCGACGCGACTGCCGCGCTGCCCCTTGCCGGCATCATCGATATGGCCGTCGAGCAGGCCCGGCTGGAGCGCGAGATCGCCAAGGCCGAGAGCGAGATCGCCAAGGTTGATGTGAAGTTCTCGAACCCCGATTTCGTCGCCAAGGCGCCACCCGAGGTGATCGAGGAGAACCGCGAGCGCAAGGCCGCTTTCGAGGCCGCCATCAAGAAGCTGCGCGCGGCGCTGAAGCGCATCAGCGCGGACTGACCGGCGGCGGGTCCGCAGGCACCGCAGAGATTGCAGCTCTGCGATGCGTGGAAAACCCGCCGTTCCGGTTTCACGACAGGATTGTGTGTGGCTATTCGGCCACTACCTGCCACCGTAGAGCCACAAAGCGCCGACACATTCGCTCTTAGAGAGAATCTGGGAGGCGCGCCGGTCGGCGGACCGGCTGTCGCGCGATCCAAATATCATCTCGGCCCCGGTGCAGGGGCATGGCTCGGCCGCATTTGTTGCGTTCTGGCCACAGGCGGGTGTTGCTTGAGACGGTGCAGTGGGAATGCGGGGGCGAGATGGGCATGGGCGCGAGGGAGTGTAGCGAGCCGAAGCCGCCAAGTCGCCACCTGACTGGCCCGACCATGGCATGGTTCCGCCGCAAAATGCCCGTGGTTTCGGTGTATGTCGGATCGATGAATCAGAGCAAGCGCAAGGGATGCGCAGCGGTGGTCGACATGCTCAAGGCCGATGGTTGTCTGCCATGCGCATAATCGGTGGTCTCATTGCCGTAGTCCTGCTGGCGCTGGCGGGCGTTGCAAACGCGAAACAGCCGGCGCCCAAGGTCTCGCCCTACCCGCCGGTGCAATACGCCTCGGCGCAGGCGGCTCTCGAGCGCGGGCTTAGTGCCTTCCGCAATGGCAAGCATCAGGCGGCCATCTCGGCGTTGACATCGGCCGCGGCGATGGGCGACCCGTCGGCACGCTTCATCTCCGAGTTCTATCTGGCCCGCATCTACTCGCAGAACGCCGGGCCGGCGACCGACCATACCAAGGCCTTCGTTCTCTATCGCAAACTGGCAGACGAGAATGTCGGCGTCGATCCTGGCACCAGCCAGCGCGCCCCATTTGTGGCCAAGGCCCTGATTGCGCTCGCTGGCTACGTCCGCGCCGGCATCAAGGAGATCGATCTGGCGCCCAATCCACGCCGGGCCATCGATTATCTGCACCACGCCGCGGTATTTTTCGGCGATCGTGAGGCACAATTGGAGCTGGCGCGCACCTACCTCAGCGACGACCACAGCTCCCGTGACGACATCCGGCGTGCCCTGCATTATTTATCGGCCCTGACGGAGGACAGCTACGGTCCCGCCCAGGCGACGCTCGCCGATCTGTTCTGGCGCGGGCAGTTTGTCAAGAAGGACGATCAGCGGGCACTGGCTCTGATCACAGTGGCGGTAGAGAACGCGCCGCCACACGAGCGCATCTGGATCGAGGAGAGCTACGCCGTCGTCTTCTGCGCCGTAAACCAGATCACGCGCGCGGAGGCCGGCGTGCTCGTCTCGCACTGGCGACAGACCTTCTTGCGGCATGCCGCGAGCGGCCGCACCGGCTCGTTCGAGCTGCTGCCGCAGCGGCAATGCGCCAACGGCGAGGTGGTGGCGATCGGCCGGTCGCCAGGCCCCGCGTTTACGGCCGGCCCGCCGGCGGTCACCTCCGCCGGAGCCTCGCCGCCGACTGCAGTGACACCGCCGATGACTGTGGGGTCGCTCAAGGGCAGCTCGAGGCCGAAGTTCAAGGCCGCCGGGATCCTCGAGGCGGCGGCGACGAAGTAAGACCTCGGAGGTAGCAGGCGGTAGCGCACTTGCGCTGCGCAGCGCAGAGCCGGGAGACAAGCGCGATCGGCCACAACGCGAGCCGGCCCGCGCCCCCTCCGACATCATCTCCGCGCAAGCGGGAATAGGGGAATCCCGGCGCGCCCTTGCCACTCTGTGTCCCGGGTTCCGGCCTGCGCGGGAGTAACGTCCCCGTCATCCCGGTCGCGTGGGGCCCGCTTCCTGCCCAACCTCTTCGGCGTATGGCACCCATCCACGCACGCCCTGCTCAATGCGTCGGGTCCCAGATGCGCGACTTCCAATCCTCTTCCGGCTTGGTGGCGTGCGCCGCTGGCGGTTCGACGGCAGGAGGCGGGGCGGCGATGGTTGTTGCGGCCGTCTTGGCCGGCATCGGGGCCAGCGGCCAGGCAACTGCTCGCTTTGACAGCGGGTTGCGTGTAACCGCGATGTGCCTGCGCTCCAGGGCTTTGCGAGCCAGCGCGTCATACTCTGCCAGCGTCTCGGCGCCCGCTTTGGGCTGCAGATGCACTACTCTCAAGCCCAGCCTTTTGATGTCCGCCAGGATCGCCGGTATCGCCCGGGCAGTCGAGATATGGATGTCGTGAAACAGTATGATGCCTCTGCGGTGGGCCGACACGTCCGCGATCACCCGCTTGTGCAGCGTCTCGGAGTTCCGGATTTCAAAGTCGCGGCTATCGATGTTGATGCCGAAGTCGGCGATCTGCCTCTTCTGCAGGTGGCTCACGGTGAAGGCGTTGTCGCGCAAATAGGGGAAGCGGAAGAAGGGGGCGATGGGCTTGCCCATTGCCTGCTGCACGGCGCTGAGGCCCAGCTCGATCTCGTCCTGCGCCTTGACCTCGGAGAGGCTTGACAGCCGGGCGTGCGACCAGGTGTGCGTCCCCACCGTATGGCCTTGCCGTGCCACTTCCTGCACCATGGCCGGGTCGGCGATGGCCATCTGGCCGACCATGAAAAACGTCGCCTTGGTGCACTGAGCCGCCAGCGCTGCCAGCACCAGGCGCGTGTTGGTGCGCGACGGGCCGTCGTCAAAGGTAAGGACGACCTCACCGTCGGCGAGGAGCGGCTTGTTGCCTTTGTGGGCGGTGGCAAAGTGCGGCCCGCCGACGGCATCGATGGTGACCGTCCGCGACACGCCGAGTTTGTCGGGGCCGCACGGTGCAGCAGCGATGGATAACTGCAAGGGGAGCGCGCAGGCGCAGAGGAACAGCGCGACGGCGGCAACGGGGCGCATCTGTGACAAGTTCCCTCAAGGCGAAGCGGCCCGGCGTTGCGGCGGCAGGGGCCCACTTGAGGTGCGGCTCTTCTGCGCGTAACGGCGAAGCACGTTTAACTCTGTGTTACACCGAGGTCCGAGAAAAGACTGTGGCCGGCCCGCACCAAGCTGCATTTGCCGACGCGGCGCCCGTCAACGACGGCTCGCAATCCCGTGCGTGGCGCCAGTACCATGTCATGGCGCAGTAGCAGGGTTGCGCCGCAAGTCCAGGCGGAGAACAATGCCATGCGCGTGAGGGCGCTCGAGGAACGTGATTGGAACACCTGGGACCGGCTGTTTCGTGCCTACATCGCGTTCTATCGAGCGGTCGTTCCAGATCCGGTCATCGACGCGACCTGGCAGCGGATTCTGCATGGCGAGGACGGGACGCTCCTCGGTCTCGTCGCCGTGAAGGACGACGATATGCCCTGCGGGCTGGCGCACGTCCTGTTCCACCGCTCGACCTGGTCGGCGACGTGGGTTTGCTACCTTGAGGATCTGTTCGTCGATCCGGGCCGGCGCAACCAGGGTGTCGGGCAGGCACTCATCGAGGCGGTCTACCGCGCAGCCGATGCCCGCGGCTGCTCCCGTACCTACTGGGTGACGGAGGAGGGGAACGCAACGGCCCGTGCGCTCTACGACAAGCTCGCAACCAGGGCGCCGTTCGTGCAGTACCGGCGTTGACCCGCAGGGTGCAATAAGCCGGAGGGCGCTTCGCGCCGGGCCGATGCGGGCATTTGCGGAGAAGAGGGCGCAATGCGCTCCGCTTATTGCGCCCTACTTCCCCGTCTTCGGCGACAGCGTCCAGGTGCCCGTTGCCACCTTGGCTATTGCCTCCCGCTTGGTCGCAATCTCGATGTACTCGCCCGCGGCCCAGCGCCTGGCAAACGAGCGGTAGAGGGGCGAGAGCGGATTGCCCGACTGCCCCGTCATCTGGATGTAGAGCGAGCGATCGAGATCGGCGAGGTCGTAGATGGCGCGAAAGCCCGCCGCGTGCCGGTTGGCGAATGGCCGCTCGCCGCGCAGGCGGGCGCGGCCGCGGTTGAGTGTGTAGTTGCCGCCGCCCGAGGGAACCTCGACATTGAAGATGCGGGCGAGGCCGTCCACGGCGCCAAACGGGCGATGCTCGGCGATGGCGGGATGCGCCTTGCCCCATTGCCATTTCGACCGGTCGGAGCCGAATTCCGCTTCCAGTCCGCGCAATGCCCGGTTGAGGGCGGCTGCCAGCTCGGTGCCGCAGCTTTCGTGCTCGCGCGTGGTGCGGTCGTCGCACCAGTCGCGGCTGGTGGCGCGTCCCTGCAGCAGGCGGATCAGCGCCAGCGCGCGATAGTCTTGATAGCGGTCGAAGGCTGTCCCTAGATCGTCCGCGTAGATCACCTTCACCGCCTCGCGCATCCAGGCCGTGAAGATGAGCGGCTCGGCACGGTCGGCGCGCATGGATGCGTCCCAGGTGGTGAGCCGGTCGAGCACTGCCGGGTCGAATGAAACGCTGCCCTGCGCGGCGGCGATCATCAGCGGCTGCAGCTTGGCGACCGCCAGCGAGATGACATCCTTCTGCGCGGCGCGCATGGTCGCCAAATCGTGCTTGTCCTTGTCAAAGATGAGCTGCTTGATGCGCTGCTGGCGGAACGAGGAGTCCCAGTCGTAGGTCAGATGGTGCGGATAGTCCGGATCGACCATGCGCGCATTGGCCGTACCGATGGCACCGATGTTGCCGTCCTTGACGCGCGGGATCTGATCGAATGTCAGGGTGCCCTTCCAGTCGTAGGTCGCATCCCAGCCCGGCACCGGCGCCCGGCCCGCCACCTTGTTGGCAGGGTCGCGCACCGGCACGCGGCCGGGGGCGATCATGCCGATGCCGCCATCGACGTCGGCCACCACCATGCTCTGCATCGGCACTACGAACGGGCGCATGTGCTCCATGTAATCGGCTACGGTGTGCATCGAGGGATCGAGCATGCCGGCAGCGATCGTGGTGTCGTCGTCGCTCAGCGCCGTCCATTGGAGCGCCGCCACGTGATTGGCGCCGAGCGTGCCCCGTAGATTGTGGTATAAGCCCGGCAGCACCGGTCCATGCCGGGTACGGCGACGCTCAACTGTGCGGGTGCCGGCATCTCTGACCCCGATGCGCATCTCCTCGACCGTGAACGGCCGCCAGCCCGCCGGTGTCAGATACTCGCGCGGATTGTCCGGGTTCACCTTCTCAATAAAGACGTCCTGTACGTCCGTCCCGGTGTTGGTGAAACCCCAGGCGACGTGGTCATTGCGGCCCAGAACGACTTGTGGGGCGCCGGGTATGCTGGCGCCGACCACATTGGATACTTCCGCGCCCGGACGCTCGAGCGCAAGGTGCACAAGGTACCACAGGCACGGCGCCTCAAGATGCAGGTGCGGATCGTTGGCGAGCAGCGGCTTGCCGGAGG
>DASURA010000237.1:0-3839 GCA_036280295.1 Hyphomicrobiaceae bacterium | reverse complement strand
GAGTTTGCCCCAGACGCCGCCTGCTCTCAACATTCGTCTTTGGCGCAGGGGGCTGCTGCAGCCGCGACCCGCTCCCGTGATGCCTGCTCTGCAATCGGTTCAGGTTCCCTTGACCCGCCGGTGGGGCGTAAGCTGAGCCTTCGGCTCGGCCGTGCGTGGCAGCGCCGAACGAAAACGAAAACCAAGAATCGCCAGGGAGAGCAGAAATGACCGGATATCCATATTGGGGACGGCTGGGCGGGGGGCTGCTTGCGGCGGTCGCCATCGGGCTTGCCGCCCCGGCATTTGCCCAGTCTGGCACCAAGTCCAGCGATCCGATCAGGATCGGCGTCATCGCCGAGGTGCAGTCGGTGGCCGGCGCGGCGACACCCGGCGGGGCGCAGATCGCCGCCGACGAGATTAATGCCAAGGGCGGCGTGCTCGGCCGCAAGATCGAGATCGTCACCTACGACAACAAGAGCGCAGCGGCCGATTCGGTGCGTGCGTTCCAGCGCGCAGTCAACCAGGACAAGGTGGTGGCCGTCATCGCCAGCTACATCAGCGAGGTGGTATTGGCGCTGCAGCCGTGGGCGGCGCGGCTGAAGACGCCGCTGATCACGCCGGGCGCCGCCTCCAACGAGATCACCAAGACGGTCCACAACGACTACGAGAAGAACAAGTACAGCTTCCACGGCTACCTGGCGTCGACCGCCCAGGCGCGGCTCGTCTGCAATGCCGCCAAGGACCTCCTCGTCGACACCCTCAAGCTCAAGACCGTCGCGGTCATGAGCGAGGACGCAGCGTGGACCAAGCCGCTCGACGACGGCTATCTCGACTGCCTGCCGAAGGTTGGCCTTAAAGTCGTCGAGCACATCCGCTTCTCGCCTGACACTACCGACTTCACGCCGATCTTCAATAACATCGAGAGCAAGAAGGCCGAGGCGATCATCACGGGCATCTCGCACGTCGGCGTGCAGCCGACGGTGCAGTGGAAGAACCAGCAGGTGCCGATCCCGATGTTCGGCATCAGCGCCCAGGCCATCAGCCCGACGTTCTGGAAGGACACCAGCGGCGCTGCCGAGGGCATCCCTTCGCTGGCGATGGCCAACCCCGATGTCGCCGTGACGTCGAAGACCATACCGTTCGCGACCGCCTTCAAGGCCCGGTTCGGTACGTCGCCGGCCTATACCGGCTATACGGCATATGATGAGGTCTACATCATCGCCGAGGCGATCAAGCGGGCAGGCTCGACCGACGCCGACAAGGTCGTGGCCGAGATGGAGAAGACCGACCTTGAGGGCACCATCGGGCGCATTCAGTTCCTGGGCAAGGACGACGAGTTCACGCACGGGCTGAAGACCGGTCCCGGCTACATCACCGGCCTCGTGTTCCAATGGCAGGCCGGGAAGCAGGTGACGGTATGGCCGAAGGCGATCGCGGCAGGGACGATCAAGTATCCGAGCTTCGTGAAGCTGCCGCAGTAGCGGACGAGCGGCCGGACCGTTGGGTCCGGCCGTTTCACGATCGCTGGAGCTGCGCTAAGCTCGATCCGGGAGAGCGTGCCTTGCCGAAAGGCCCACAGCCATGAGCATCGACTGGACCGGCGCCATCGACTGCGATTTCCATCCGCGCACGCCGAGCCCGCGTGTGCTCGCCCGCTACATGGACGAGCACTGGCGCTCGGCGGTGGAAACCCGCGGCATCGAGGCGTGGGAGACCATCGCTTATCCGGCGGGGTCGCCGTTGACGATGCGTCCCGATTGGCGTGCAGCGGAAGCCGATGCCGATCCGGTGAAGGCGGCGCAAGCGACGCTCGACCGGTTCGGCTTTGCGCATGCGATCTGCAACTGCCTGTTTCCCGTTCAGGCGTTCCGAGACGAGAATATCGCTGCCGCCTTCGCCCGTGCCGTGAACGACTGGCTGGCAGAGGAATGGCTGGCCCGGGATGCCCGGCTGCGCGGCTCCCTCGTGGTTCCTCTGCAGAATGCCGAGCGCGCCGTGGAGGAGATCGAGCGCCGTGCCGGCGACCCGCGCTTCGTGCAGGTGCTGGCGCTGGTGCTGGGCGAGCAGCCGCTCGGCAAGTCCGCCTACTGGCCGGTTTATGCCGCTGCGGAGCGTCACGGCTTCACGCTCGGCATCCACGCCGGCTCAAGCTACCATCACGCCGTCACCGGCTCGGGTTGGCCCAGCTATTACCTGGAGGACTACGCCGCCCAGTCGCTAGGCTTCCACACCCAGCTCGGCAGCCTGGTGTGCGAGGGCGTGTTCGTCAAATTCACTGGGCTGAAGGCGGTGCTCATCGAATCCGGTGTCACCTGGCTGCCGCCGTATCTCTGGCGGCTGGCGAAGTTCTGGCGCGGGGTGCGCAGCGAGGTGCCCTGGATCGACCGCTCGCCGGAGGAGATCGTGCGCGAGCACATCCGCCTGACGACGCAGCCATTCGATGGGCCGCCCGGAGCCCAGCACATCGGCCGTCTTATGGACCAGCTGGGCTCGGACGAGATGCTGCTGTTCGCCACCGACTTCCCGCATTGGCAGTTCGATGGCGATGCCATGCTGCCGGAGGGCCTTGCTCCCGGTCTCGGCCGCAAGATGCTGGCTGACAATGCCTATGCCACCTATCCCCGTCTCAGGAGGCCCGCATGATGCTCGATGCTCCGCTGTCGCCGCCGGAAGCCGAGACCGCCGCGCCCCCAAGAGAGCGTCCCGACTCGCCGGCCAAGGCCCGGCTCGCCATCATTGACGGCGACGTGCATCCGACGCTGCGAACGCTCGCCGATCTCAAGCCCTACCTGTCGGCGCACTGGTGGGAGGTGCTCGCCACCTACGGTCCGCGCCGACGCGCCGGCATGACGGCGGCGACGCTGGAACCCTATCCGAAGGCCGCCCCGCGCGCCTGCCGCCGCGATGCATGGCCGGATGGGGGAGGCCCGCCGGGCTCCAGCCTTGAGCTGTTCCGCTCGCAATATCTCGATGCCTACGGCGTCGAGGCCGCCATGCTGGGGCCGCTCGGCGGTACCGGCCAGGGCGAGATGAACCCAGGTCTGGCGGCGGCCATGGCCTCGGCGGCCAACGACTGGCAACGCGAGCATTTCACCAAGCCGGAACCGCGTCTGCGCGCGGGTCTGGTGGTCGCGTCTGACGACGCTGCCGCCGCGGTGCGTGAGATCGAGCGCTGTGGGCCAGACCCGTCCTATGCCCAGGTGTTCATGCTGACCCGCAACACCGAGCCGGCCGGCAACCGGCGCTACTGGCCGATCTACGAGGCCGCGGCACGGCATGGCCTGCCTGTTGCCTTCCACGTCTTCGGCGCCAGCGGCCACGCCTTCACCGGCACTGGCTGGCCGTCCTATTACATGGAGGAAGGGGCAGGGCATTCCACCTCCTGCCAGGGGGCGGTCACCAGCCTAGTGATCGAGGGCGTGTTCGAGTACGTGCCCACCCTCAAGGTGGTGATGGTGGAAGGCGGCTTTGCCTGGCTGCCGCCGCTCGCCTGGCGGCTCGACAAGGTGTTTGCGCAGCTGCGCTCGGAGGTGACGCATCTGAAGCGGAAGCCGTCGGAATATATCCGCGAGCACGTCTGGCTCACCACGCAGCCGATGGAGGAGCCCGACGACCGCAGCCAGCTCGCCGACATGATGGAGTGGATCGGCTGGGACCGGCTGCTGTTCTCCTCCGACTACCCGCACTGGGACTTCGACGATCCTTTCCAGGCCTTCCCCAGGGCGGTGCCGCGCGAGCGTGTCCGTCAGATCCTGACGGCGAACGGCAAGGCGGTGTATCGGCTGGGATAGGTCGGCTGAATGGTGTTACCCTCCACTGGCTGGCGCAGGTCCTTGATCGGCGAAACGGATGTCATC
>DASURA010000236.1:0-6988 GCA_036280295.1 Hyphomicrobiaceae bacterium | reverse complement strand
GCCGAGGCCTCGTTGGCCATCCCCTTGCCGCCCAGCATGGCGCGGTGGAACTCCCAGTACTTGCCCTGCATCTTGGCGGCCAGCGCCACCTTGGACGCCTCCTCGGACCCGGGCGCCAGGATCGGCAGCTCCTTCAAGATGACACGCACCCGCTTCTCGCTCTCGACCAGCTTGGCCATGTCGCCGAGAGCGCGCTTGCAGTAACCGCAATTGTAGTCGAAGAACTCGACGATCGGCACCTCGCCCTTGGTGTTGCCGACCACCGGCGAGAACGCCGGACGGAAGATCTCGTTCGCCTTGGTCTTGATGAGAGCGGCCGTGCGCTCCGCCTGCAGCTTCTCCTGCTTGGCCTGGAACGCCTGCTGCATCTCGATGATGATCTCAGGATTGGCGACCAGGTACTCCTTGATAAGCGCCTCGATCGCCGTGCGCTGCGCCGGGCTCAGCGTCGCATCGGCGATGGATGTCGCGCTCGCAGCCTGATTGCGCCCGACGCCATAGGCGGCGCCTGCGAGCAGAATCGCGGAAGCAAAGAACGAGAGCGCCTTGCGCGATCGCGCAGCGGCAAGGATGGCGGCGAGGTTCATTGTTGTCTCCTGTGGCGGTGCGGCTCAAAGCCGTCTCGCATTCATTCCTTGGGTTGCTTGTACTTGAGGATGTCGTCGGCGCGAAGCCAGTCGGGCGAGCCGGGCCTAAGCTTGGTAATCGCCCGTTTCGCGAAGCGCTTTGCCTCCTTGATGTCGCCTGCGACAAAACGGCCCTGCGCGGTGGCGGCCTCCGCCTGCGGCATCTGGCCTTTGCGGGCAAGCGCAGTCCCCAGCAGATTGTACGCCCCGGCGTTTGCTGAATCGTTTGCAATGGCGCGTTTCAGCAGACCGATCGATTCCTCCAGCTGATCGCGATCTTCGGTACCCAGCATGGCCTGCGCCATCTCCACCTGGATCAGCGGCTCGCTGCCGCCCAGCAGCTCCAGCGCCTTGCGCAGCGGCGGAATCGCCGCGCGATTCTTGCCTGCGCGATGCAGCAGGCTGCCCTTGAGCTCCCAGAAATAACCGTTGCCGGGCTTCTCCCGGATGAGGGCGTCCACCTCGCCGATGGCCTGATCGCAGTTGCCGGAGCAGTTGCGGGCGATCGCCCGGGCGTAGCGCGCCGGCAGGCTGGTGTCTCTTGCCGGATAGCGGTTAAAGACGGACTGCTGGCCTTCGAGGTAGCCGGAGATCTTGGCCCGCACCAGATCATGCCGCAGCTGCAGCTCCGGCGAGTCCTTGACGTTGACATAGGGGCTCTTGGCCACCAGCTCGCGCAACCTGGCGATGCGATCGGTGGCGACCGGGTGGCTGCGCACGTACGGGTCCTGGTAGGTGGACGAGACGTACTCCTGCTGGGCGAAGCTCTCGAACGTGTCGAGCATGCCCTTGCCGGACTGGTGGGTGGCCGCGAGGTAGCGCATGCCGGCCTGGTCGGCGGCCGATTCCTGCGACCGGCGCTCGCTCAGCAGCGAGCGCATCATGAACTCCTGGCCCCCCATGCCCACGCCCATGCCCAGGGTGCCCAGCTCACGCCCGGAATCGCCACCCGACGTGGCACCGGCGACCATGGCTCCGAGGCCCAGGACCATGAGGAGGGCCGCCTTGGTCTGATCGCGGGCGATGCGGGTTCTGAGCGCGGCGAGGTGACCGCCGGTAATGTGGCCGGTCTCGTGGGCGATGACGCCGATCACCTGGTTCGGCGTCTTGGCCTGCAGGATCGTGCCGTAGTTGATAAAGACGTTCAGGCCGTCAACGACGAAGGCGTTGAAGCTGTCGTGCTTCACGATCCGCATGGTGATGTGCGAGCCGAGGCCCGCGGCCTTGAAGATCGGCCGCGAGTAGTCCTTCAGCAGGCGCTCGGTCTCGGCATCGCGAATGAGGGGTATGCCTTGTGCCATCGCCCCGGAGGCGGCCGCGCACAGCGCGGCGCCGTAGAGGCCGGCCATGGCGGCAGCGCGCCAGCGGCCAGCCGACCGGCGCCGCACCCCGGCAACCGCGGAGGATTCCACCTGAACGGCGACGCGGCTGCCGCCACGCTCTGGCTTGTGCTGCACGCTAGGCTCCCCCCTCGCTGTGTCGCGCTCGACTCGGGCACCGATGAACGACCGGAGCACTCTCCCCGGCGACCGCTGCTCCGGCTCAACTATGCAATCCGTGCCGGCCAAACTATAACGCCCCCCGCGGCGGGCGCACGCCGCACAAACGCGCGGGCCACTCGCGGAATGGGCTCGCCGGCCGGACTGGTGCATCGTGACTCGACCGCACGCGGCGAATAAGGCGCAACCATGGCGGTTTCAGGGCTCCGTTCCGGGGGCCGTTCCCGATGCGTGCGGGACCTGGATTGGAGGATGAGTTGATGGGGATGCCGAAGGACGATGCGCAGGCGGCGCTGCACAGGCCACAGCCTTCGCGCCGCAGCGCCATTCCCTCCTTCATCGTGATGGACGTGATGCAGGCGGCCGCCGAGCGCGAGGCGCAGGGACGCGACGTGATCCACATGGAGGTGGGCCAGCCCGGCACGCCGGCACCGCGCGCGGCGCTGGAGCGCGTGGCGGCGGCGCTGCAGCGCGAGACCCTGGGCTACACCGTGGCGCTCGGCCTGCCGGCGCTGCGCGCGCGCATCGCGGAGCATTATCGGGAGCGCTACGGCGTTGCGGTGGAGCCCGAGCGGGTGGTGGTGACCACCGGCTCGTCGGCCGGATTCGTTCTCGCCTTCCTCGCCCTGTTCGACGCGGGCGACAAGGTGGCGCTGCCGTCGCCGGGATATCCCTGCTACCGCCACATCCTGACGGCGCTGGGGCAGGTGCCGGTTCCGGTGGTTACCGGCGATGCCGGGCGCTGGATGCCGACAGGGGCGCAGATCGAAGTGGTACGCCGCGACGCGGGGGCTGCCGGACTGATCGTCGCGAGCCCCGCCAATCCGACCGGCACCATGTTGGAGCCGGCGCGGCTCGGTGAGATCGCGGCAGCCTGCCGGGCGAGCGGCATGTGGCTGATCTCCGACGAGATCTATCACGGGCTGACCTACGGCATTGCAGAGGAGACGGCGCTGGCGCACTCGGACGATGTGGTGGTCATCAACAGCTTCTCCAAGTACTTCTCGATGACGGGCTGGCGTATCGGCTGGCTGGTGGTGCCGCCGGACTTGGTGCGGCCGATCGAGCGGCTGGCGCAGAACCTCTACATCTCGCCGCCGACGGTGGCGCAAGTGGCGGCGCTTGGTGCCTTCGACGGCCTGGAGGAGCTGGAAGCCAACCGGCGCATCTATGCCGGCAACCGCGAGCTGCTGCTCACCGAGCTCCCGCGGCTCGGGCTTGACCGCATCGTGCCGGCGGATGGCGCGTTCTATCTCTACGTCGATGTAGGCGACCTCACCGATGACAGCCTGGCCTTCACCAGGCAGATGCTCGCCGAGATCGGCGTTGCGGCCACGCCCGGCATCGACTTCGACGCCGAGCGCGGCCACAGGTACGTACGCTTCTGCTACTCGGGCACGACCGCGCAGATGGAGGAAGCGTTACGCCGGCTGCGCGGCTGGGAGCGGCTCAAACGCCGTCATTGATTGATGTCAGACCCGGAGGGTCTGACATCGTCACACCTTGCAGGCGCGGGCGTAGGCCGTGCACTCGTAGGCCAGCGTCTTCCACTGGCACGTCTCGGTGACCTTGGTGATCTTCACCGTGTCGCCTCCCCAGGCCTTCGCCGAGTTTTTCATGGCCGCCTTGGCCATGAAGGACGCGAAATTCTGCATTACGCCCGTGCCCCAGCCACCGGCACGGATGCATTTCGATGCCGCCGATGCATTGCCAACGGACGCGAAGAACAGACCAGCAGCAACCAAGGCAACGGGAACGAACCTCTTCATGAGACCCTCCGTCAAAGCCAAATCTGGGTTGATCTGAACGCGACTGATGCAAGCGGCGCAGGGCGGATTAGCCAAAGGCATAATCCGCCATCTCGCCCGCAGACCGGCGGATTACGGGCTTCGCCCTCATCCGCCTTACGCCACGCAACCGTCAGTCTACAGTGACGCGCCGCTGCCACCAACCCTTGCGTGCCGGTTTCAGTGGATCGCCGTCGGCCGACTCGACCGCGGGCGGGTTGGCCTCGGCCGTTTCGGCATGGACCGGCTCGCGCTCCGGCGCCTCAGCCACTGCCGGTGCCGATGGAACCGGCGTCTCGGCGGTTGCATCGGCGCTCCCTTCCTCAGATGTCGGCTGGCGGACATTCGTTGGCGTGCCCGTCTCGACGCTTGCGGCAGCATGCACCGGCTGGCGGCGCCGCTCCGGACGCCGCGGCGGCGGCTCGACGGCAACCTCATCTACCGGCGCATCGCTAACGTGCTCCTCCGCGACCGGCGCCTCGACCGGCTTATCCGATGGTTCTGCCGCGGCATGATCGGCCGCATGCCCCGCCTGGTCTGCCGGATGATCCTCTGCAGCCGGGCCGGCCACTACGGCAGGCGGGGTCTCGCCATCTGCCTCGGCTTCGGCTTCGGGCGCGTTCTCGTCCACACCGGTCTCCGCCGCGTCGGCGGCACTGCCGTCCTCCTGCAGGCCGGCCTCACGGTCGCGCCCGCGGCGGCCACCGCGACGGCCACGCCGGCGCCGGCGGCCGCGCCGCTCCTCGCCCTGCTCATCGTCGCCGAGCAACGCTGACGGCTGCTCGCCAAGGCCTGGAATCTCGCCTTGCGCATCGGCCACCGGCTCCGAGGAATCGTACTCGTCATCGCCGACCGCCGGCTGCGCGCCTTCGGCGTCATGGTCGTGCTCGCCCTCGTCGTGGGCGGCCAGCCGCGCAGGCTCGCCGCGGTCGCGCTCGCGATCGTCGCGGCGGCTGCGCCGGCGCCGGCGCCGCGGACGCCGCTCGTCCGCCTCGCCCTCGGCCTGCGCCTCCGCCCCCTCGGCGCCATGACCCGAGTCCATGGCCTCTTCGGCCTCTTCGCCGTCGAACGCCCATTCCATGTTGACCGCGGTGGACCGCTCGACGCGCGGCGCGACCGGCGCGGCGGATCGCTCGATGGCGAAGTTGGCGCCGTGCATGCGCTCGCTCGCCTGCACGGCGATCGACACACCGTAGCGGTGCTCCATCTCGGTGACGAAGCTGCGCTTGTTGTTGAGGATGTAGAGTGCGACCTCGGCCGTGGTGACCGCCGTCAGCGAGGCGCGCGAATCGCGAACGAGGTGGTCCTCAAGCGCGCGCAGCACAGCCAGCGCCACCGATTCGGTGGAGCGCACGATGCCGGTGCCCTGGCAGTGAGGGCACTGGGTGGTGGAGCCTTCCATCACGCCGGTGCGCAGGCGCTGGCGCGACATCTCCAGCAGGCCGAAATGGCTGATGCGGCCGACCTGGATGCGCGCCCGATCATGGCGCAGCGCGTCCTTGAGGCGGTTCTCCACGCGGCGGTTATTGCGCCGCTCCTCCATGTCGATGAAGTCGATGACGATGAGGCCGGCGAGATCGCGCAGCTTGACCTGGCGGGCAACCTCCTCGGCCGCCTCCAGGTTGGTCTGCAGCGCCGTCTCCTCGATCGAGAACTCGCGTGTCGCCTTGCCGGAGTTCACATCGATGGCGACCAGCGCCTCGGTCTGGTTGATGACAAGATAGCCACCGGAGCGCAGCGTCACGTAGGGGCTGAACATGGCGTTCAGCTGGCGCTCGATCTGATGGCGCGAGAACAGCGCCTCGGGCTCCTGGTAGCGGATGACGTTCCTGGCCTGGCTCGGCGAAAGCATGCGCATGAAATCCTGCGCCTCGTGGAAGGCGGAGTCGCCCGCCACCTGGATCTCGTCGATGTCCTTCGAGTAGAGGTCGCGGATCGAGCGCTTGATGAGGTTGCCTTCCTCATAGACGAGGCTGGGCGCAGTCGACTGCAGGGTCATATCGCGCACGTTCTCCCACAGACGCAGCAGGTATTCGAAGTCGCGCTTGATCTCCTGCTTGGTGCGGGCGGCACCGGCGGTGCGGATGATGAGGCCCATGCCCTCCGGCACCTCGAGGTCCTGGGCGATGGCCTTGAGGCGCTTCCTGTCCTGCGGCTGCGTGATCTTGCGGGAGATGCCGCCGCCGCGCCCGGTATTGGGCATCAGCACGGTGTATCGGCCGGCGAGAGAGAGGTAGGTGGTGAGCGCCGCGCCCTTGCTGCCGCGCTCCTCCTTGACGACCTGCACCAGGATGATCTGGCGCCGCTTGATCACCTCCTGGATCTTGTAGGAGCGGATGTGCCGGCGCGAGCGCTCGGGCACCTCCTCGTAGGCATCCTCGGCGTCGCCCTGGTCCAGCGAGGCGCCAACCACCTCCGGCGCCTCGGCGCTGTCGGCTTCGCCGATCTCCTCGACGTGGTTGCCGTTCGCATTCTCGGCATTGTCGGCGTCGCTTTCGCCATCGCCAGCCGGATGCGCATCTGCCGCACCGATGCCGGCCGGAGCCGGCTCGACGCCGGCTTCCAGACTGTCGCCCGGCTCGGCCGCCAAGGCGGCTGCCGGCGCGGCGGGACCAGCCTCGATGTCGTGCCCGTTCGGCACGCTGCGCGGCTTACCGCCATGCGACTCGTCGTGGGGTTCACCTGGCTCGGCGTCGACCGAGCGCCGCTCCCTCGCGGCCGCACGGGCGTCGGCCTCCGCCTCGGCTTCCGCCTCGGCCTCAGCCTCCTCCTGCAGCAGCGCCTGCCGGTCGGCGACCGGAATCTGATAGTAGTCGGGATGGATCTCGCTGAAGGCGAGGAAGCCGTGGCGATTGCCGCCGTAGTCGACGAAGGCCGCCTGCAGCGACGGCTCTACGCGCGTGACCTTGGCCAGATAGATATTGCCGCGAAGCAACTTGCGGGCGGCAGATTCGTAGTCGAACTCCTCTACCCGGCCATTGCGCAGCACCACCACCCGAGTCTCCTCGGCGTGCGTGGCATCGATGAGCATCTTATTCTTGTTTTCCATGTTCCGAAGTCCCTGGCGCGGTTGCGC
>DASURA010000235.1:0-12678 GCA_036280295.1 Hyphomicrobiaceae bacterium | reverse complement strand
CAGTCCATTCGTCAACTCCAGGCTGGACGCGGGCGTTCTTGCACGACTGCCGCGCTTGAAGCTGATTGCGACGCGCTCGACGGGCTACGATCACATCGACCTCGACTATTGCCGCGCGCACGGCATCGCCGTCTGCAACGTTCCCGACTACGGCGATTCGACCGTCGCCGAGCACGTGTTTGCACTCCTGCTGGCGATCAGCCGCCATCTGATCGAGGCCGTCCAGCGCACGCGCCGGGGCGTGTTCGGTCAAGCCGGTCTGCGGGGGTTCGACCTCAAGGGACGGCGACTGGGCGTGATCGGCACAGGGCGGATCGGCCGGTGCGTGATCGCGATCGCCAAGGGCCTTGGCATGGAGGTGGTGGCGTTCGATACCGCGCCCGACGACGCAGCCGCACGTAGGCTCGGGTTTCGGTACGCCGGATTCGGCGATGTGCTGGCCGAAGCCGATATTTTGACCCTGCATGTCCCCTCAAGTCCCGCGACGGTGCACCTCATCTCGGATCGCGAGTTTGCGGTCATGAAGCCCGGCGCCATTCTCATCAACACGGCGCGCGGGAACATCGTCGATACCGCCGCACTGGTGCGCGCGCTCACGTCCGGAAAAATCAGCGCCGCCGGGCTCGATGTGCTCCCGCAGGAGCCGCTGCTGCGGGATGAGGCGGAGATCTTCCGCGGCGGGCAATACTCCCTCGCCGAGCTGCATACGCTGCTGGCGAGCAACGTGCTGCTACGGTTCCCGAACGTGCTCGTGACGCCGCACAACGCCTACAACACCGACGACGCGGTGCACAGGATCATCGAGACGACGCTTGCCAACATCGAGGCGTTCGCGCGCGGCAAGCCACAGAACATCGTCCCTTGAACTGCCCGCCGGAGCTCTTCCTGTGCCGGCCTTCAGCAAGGCTTTGCCTCGGGGTCCACTGGGAGCATTGGGGCTTTCATCAGGGCGTTGACTGCGCTCCAACGCTTCCGCTCGCCAAGGGCCTATCCGCCGGCCCAGAAGCGCGCGGCCACTTTAAGATCGAGGCGACAGGATTGATTCTGATCAATGACGGGGCCTGCGGACCGTTCGATGCTTGCATCTAGTCGCAAGAGCCTTGAGCTGGTCGGCGATGGTGAACGTGCGCCAAAGAGCAAGGGTTTCAACGCTGGCGATAGCGATCGCGGCGGCGCTGTCGCTACTTTTCGCTCTGCCCGCGGCTGCACATCAAGCCCACGAGAATGACATCCGGGCCGCGATCCAGACCGCGCTCCCGATTGCACCGACCAATGCCGGCACCATGCTCGGTCAGCAAAGCGTCGTTCCTGCGGGTGTACTGAGCAAATTCAGCGGGGGACGCGTTGGCGGTGCGGACTGCTGCAGCTCGCAGACATGTACGCCCTGCGCCGGTCCGTGCGGCGCCGGTCTTATCGCGACCGCGTCGACCCTTGGCATTCCAGTGGCAGCGATAGGCCAGAGCATTGGGCGCTCCGAGCCGCAACTGGCCGGTCGAACCGTTGGGCCGCTCGAAAAGCCGCCGCGCACCTGATCAGGGGTGCCGCTGACCCAGCCTGCGCGCTCGCGCCTGAGGCAAAGCAACCGAAGAGAACGTGATGCCGCCGGTGGGCCAAAGCTCGCCAGTCAAGCCGGCATCGGAAGCCAACATTGGAACCTGCAAAGAGGAGAAGTGACCATGAAACGAAGCTCTGTTCTCATATCGTCGATTGTGGCGCTGGCGCTTGCCGGCGGGGCAGTGACGGCCGCAGCCCAGCAGCGCGGCCCCGGGTGGGACGGCATGGGTCCGGGAATGATGGGCCGCGACTGGGGCAGGGGTCCAGGCTGGATGGGCATGATGGGCATGGGAATGATGGGCGGCTGCCCGATGATGGGCACGGACGGCCGTGCGTCCAGCTTCATCGATGGCCGCCTTGCCTTCCTGAAGACCGAGCTGGCCATCACCGATGCGCAGAAGGACGCCTGGAACGCTTATGCCGAGGCCACCAAGCGCAACCTGCAGAGCATGCAGACCATGTGGCAGACAATGCAAAAGGTGTTCGACGCCAAGACCCCGGTGGAGCGCCTCGATGCGCATCTGGCGGCCATGGAGAGCCGCATCCAGGCCCTCAAGGAGGTGAAGCCCGCGCTGGCCAAGCTCTACGACGCGTTGGGCGCCGAGCAGAAGAAGACGGCCGACGAGATCCTGACCGGCATGGGCTGCATGATGTAGCCTGCCGAGCGCCCCTGCAGGGGCGCCCCGTCTCGTCCGCCTCACCAGGGTATGGAGGAGGACGACATGACCGATCGAACAGGCAATGGGGCCTCCGCGACGCGCTCGCTTACGAGGTCATCCGCCCGTCGTCCCGGCAAGGGACGCCTCCCGCTCGCGCGGAAGCTCTCTCGATCGGGGCTCAGGCCGCCAGGGGCTCGGCCGTCTTCCAACGGTGCCGTCGCGCCAGATGGCATGCGCGCCCGGCAATGGAGGCACGCTTCCAGCCGATGCGCTTCGCAAGGCGAATGGCGCGTCACCTCGGTCAGTTCGAACCGGACGGGCCGGCCGGTCTTGCTCTGGCGGACAGTCGCACGGTCGACGGCTCAGCCGTCGGGCGTCACGTCGTAGACGCGCAGCGCCACCAGATCGCAGCCGCGCAGCTTGCTGTCGATCGCGAGGTTGAACAGGGCCAGGTCGCGGATACGCCGCTCCAGCTGCAACTTGGCGCGGATCGACCACACGTGGCCGGGCCGCAGCGGCGGCTTGGGACCGGTGAGCTTACCCTTGTTGCGCGCCGCCCGCGGGGGGTTCTGCAGGCGGCGATGGAGGATGGCTGTCGTTCATGCTGGATCTCCCTTCTGTGCGAGAGCCCTGGAGGGAGACGCGCTGGCCTGCCAGGGCTCGTTTGGTTCGCGTTGCGGTCCTGCGATCACCCTCGCCCAGGCAGCGTGCGGCCGCGGTCGAGGGTCCACATGACGCGACTGGGCCCGACAAGACCCATCACGGCTCGGCCGCGCATGGGCTCGAGCGCCGGCTTCCACGGTGCCAGGGTGAAGGTGTCCGCGCTCCGGATGACGGCGAGCTTGCCGGTCGGCGTCGCGATGGCGCGCTCGTAGACGCCGGATATCCGGCTTCCCGGCTCGTGCGGCACGTGGATGAGCGAACAGCATCTCGACGCGCTTGCGGTCACGACATGATCGCTCGAAGGCCTCGGTCTTGGCGAGCGCCGCGCCACATCGCGATCCTTCTCATAGATGCTGCGCAGGATTTTGCGCGCCGGCTCCTTCGGGCAGCATCGCGTCTTGAAGGCGCACGCAGCACAATCACGCGTGCTGGCACGGTAGAACAGCATGTCATCGTTCATGACCTTGCCGGTCCTGGGAAGCATGTGCGAGTGTACTGATGGTTTAATAGCGCCGGCTGCCACAGCCCATGCATCGCATCGCCCACGTGACCGCATAGATGTCGAGCCAGTGTGTGGCTTTACCAGCCGATGGCCTTCGGCAGCCAAGTGGCGAGACCGGGAAAGAGAAATAACAGGAGTAGCGCCAGCAGCTGCAAAATCACGAACGGGACGACACCACGGTATATGTCGCCTGTCTTCACCTCCGGCGGCGCGGCGCCGCGCAGGAAGAACAGCGCCCAGCCGAACGGTGGCGTCAGGAACGAGGTCTGCAGGTTCACGCAGATCAGCGCGGCCAGCCACACCATGTCGACGCCCGCCGCCGCGAATACCGGCAGGAACAACGGCACGGCGATGTAGGAGATCTCGATCCATTCGATGAAGAAGCCGAGGACGAAGATGATGGCCATCAAGAACCAGATGGCCCCGGTGGTGCCGCCCGGAATGACCGCGAACAAGTCGTGCACCAGCTCCTCGCCCTGCAGCCCGCGGAAGGCCAGCGAGAACGCCTGGGCGCAGATCAGGATGAACATCATCATCGCCGTGATTCGGGTGGTGGCGTAGGTGGTATCGCGCAGTACCGCCCAAGACATGCGCCCGCCGATGGCGGTAACCACGATGGCGCCCAGTGCGCCCATGGAGGCCGCCTCGGTCGGCGCCGCGATGCCGGCGATGATGGAGCCGAGCACGGCCGTCATGAGCGCCAGCGGCGGCAACACTACGCGCAGCATCTTGCTCGCCAGCTCACCGCGCGACAGCGTATCGCGCTCGGCCTTCGGCAAGGCCGGTACCATGTCCGGCCGGAAGATTCCGAGCGCGAGCAGGTAGAGGATATAGATGCCGGCGAGGAGCAGACCCGGGATCATCGCCGCAGCGAACAGCGTGCCGACCGACTCGTTCATGATGTCGGCCAGCAGGATGAGGATCAGGCTGGGCGGAATGATCTGCCCCAAGGTGCCCGAGGCGCAGATGATGCCGGAGGCGAGCCCCTTGTCGTAGCCGCGCCGCAGCAGCGTCGGCATCGTGAGGAGGCCCAGCGTCACCACGGTGGCGCCGACGATACCGGTGGTGGCGCCCATCAGCACGCCTACCACGATGATGCCTATGCCGAGCCCGCCGCGCAGGCTGCCGGCGGCGTGACCGATCACCTCCATCAGGTCCTCCGCCAGCCGCGATTTCTCCAGCATCACGCCCATGAACACGAACAGGGGCATGGCAATCAGCGTGTAGTTCGTCACCACGCCAAAGATGCGGTGGGGCAGCAGGTTGAACAGCAGTGGCCCGAAGCCGATGTAGCCGAACACGAGGCCGGCGGTGGCGAGCGTCAGGGCCACCGGGATGCCGGCCATCAGCAGCACAAAGAATGCGATCAGCATGCCGATCGCGAGGATCTCGTTTATCGGCATCAGGCAGCCCTCCGCCAGGCCAGGTAGTAGCGGATGGCCTGGCCGACGCCCTGCACCGCCATCAGCGCAAAGCCGAGCGGGATCAGGGCCTTCAGGATGTAGCGGGCCGGAATGCCGCCGGGGTTGGCCGAGCCCTCGCCGATCCACCAGGACTGCATGACATAGGGAATCGCGAGCCGGATCACGACCAGGGAGATCGCGATCAGCAGCAGCGACGAAACCAGCTCCACGAAATTCTTAGCCCGCGGCGATAAGCCGGCGAACAGCACGTCCACCCGCACATGCTCGCCGTGGCGAAGCGCGTACGACATGCCAAGCAGGGAGATCGGCGCCATCAGGTGCCACTCCAGCTCCTGCGACCACACCGAGCCGGTGTGGAAGACGTAGCGCAGCAGCACGTTGCCCGCCATGACGAGGGCAAGCGTCAGCGACGACCACGCAGTGAAGCGGCCGGCCAGATCGACGAACGCATCGATCCGCTCGGCCAACCTTTCGGCACGGCCCACGTCGACCTCAGCCCTTCAGGATCTTGCTGTGGTAGACGGCCTCGCTGTAGCCCGACCACTTCGTGAACTTCTCCAGGTAGGCCATGTAGGAGTCGTGCACCTTCTTGGTCACGGGGTCCTTGGCGACAGCCTCGGCGAGGATCTTCGATGTGCTCTCGCGCAGCGCGTCGACCACGGGCTCAGGAAGCGGCTGTGCCGTGACGCCATGGTTCTTGATAAGGTCGTCCATGGCCTCGGCGTTGTTCTTCTGGCACCAGGCCTCGCTGATGACGTTGCAGGCGGCGCAGGCATTCTCGATCACCGCCTTGAGGTCGGGCGGCAGCGAGTTCCACTTCGCCTTGTTGATGACGAGCTCGCTCGCGGTGGCGTTCTCGTGCCAGCCAGTGGTGTAATAGTACTTGGCTACCCGGTGCAGGCCGAGCTGCCGGTCCAGGTAGGGCCCTACGAACTCCGCCGCGTCGATCACGCCGCGCTCGAGCGCCGGGAAGATCTCGCCGCCCGGCAGCAGGCGCACGTCGACGCCCAGCGACTGGTAGACGCGTCCGGCGAGGCCGGGGATGCGCATCTTGAGGCCCTTGAAGTCCTCCACCTTCTCGATCGGCTTCCTGAACCAGCCCGTCATCTGCACGCCGGTGTTGCCGCACAGGAACGGCACCAGATTGAAACGGTCATAGGCCTCGCGCCACAGGTCCAGGCCGCCGCCGTCGTACATCCAGCCGTTGAGACCCTGGAAGTTGAGCCCGAAGGGCACGGCGGTGAAGTACTGGCCGGCGAACAGCTTGCCGGTCCAGAAGTAGGCGTTGGCGTAGTTCATCTCGACAGTCCCAGTCGAGACGGCGTCGAAGCCCTCGGCGGCCGGGATCAGCTCGCCGGCACCGTAGAACTGGATCTTGATGCGCCCGCCCGACATCTCCTCGATGCGCTTGATGAGGTCCTTGGCGCTGCCAGGGCCTGTCGAATAGAAGGCGGCGTTGGGGCCGTAGAAGCTTGTCATCTTCCAGTTGAAAGTCGTCTGCGCCCGCAGCACCGCCGGTGCGGCAACGGTTCCCGCCGCTCCCGCCAGAGCCAGCTTCGTGAAGTCGCGACGTCGCATGTCCAAGCCCCCATGGTTCGCTGCCATTCGATAGGGCAGCCTAGGTGCTTGCCAGCTGCGCCACAACCTATTGATTTTCAATTAGATTATATAATAGTCATACTGACTTCTTTTTGGGCAAATGGCACATATATAGTGCAAGTCTCGATCCCCAGGGGACCTGCGGCTTCGAGCGTCAGCCGCCCTAGCGCGGCGGGCATGGCGAGCGTCACCACACGCGAGTTGGGCAAGGGCGCGAATCAGATTTGCCGATGACGCCGGAAGTCATTTCCCGTGGAGCGAGCGTCTGTTGGTGAGGTGCTGGGACAAGCCGGACCGCGAAACCGACTTCGTCCAGCAGCACGGTCATCCCTCCGAATCGCAGCGTTAGCCGGCCAATGAAGCGTCGGCTCCGGGTCACAGAACGAACCCGCTCACGCGGGAGCGCGCTGCGCGCAAGAGGGTGCTCGGGGATAGATCGAGCCCCAGCTGAGATGAGGTGACGGGGCGGGCGCTCCGTCTTGGGGATCGAGGGGTCACGCACTCGAACCTCAAGACAGGAGACCCCGATGAGCGAAAGGCCCATCAGCCCGTTGCGCCGGCGCATGCTCGAGGACATGGCGGTACGCAAGTTCGGCGAGAAGACCCGCCACGACTATATCCGCCACGTCGAGGCCTTCGCCAGCTTCCTCGGCCGCTCGCCCGACACGGCAACGGCCGACGACGTGCGCCGCTTCCAGGTGCATCTGACCGAGAATGGCGTGCAGCCGCCGACCCTCAACAGTTCGGCCTCGGCGCATCTCGTCCTGTTGTGTTGGCGGTAAGTACAGGCGACCTCGCTCGCCCTTTGCTACGACCGCCATCAATCGCGCACCAATGCGACCCGCTTTACCCACCGCCTTAATGTAGTCGCCCGAGATCGGCGAACCGGACATCACACAACGGAAGTTGGCACCCGGAAGCTTGGTGCCGCTCTTCACCGTGTTCACATCTCTTGGCTTACCGATTTTAACGGAGAATCGATATCTGCCCTCACCGATCTGTGGCTCCACATAGACTTCCCTCCCGCTCCTCGTGGAGAGCAGGAACGTAGCCGCCAGGGGCACGTCGACCTTGGCGAATGCTGGGTTCGGGCTTTTCACGGTGCGCACCCACAGCCAAGCGATCGGCGTGAGCGCCTGCCGTCGACAACATGGGTCACACAAGGGGCGAGAAAATTACCGGCGCCCTGGCCCTCCGGTAGGAACGCCATTTAGGTGCAAGACTGCGAACCTTGGGACCGGGAACGCCATTTGCGAGAACGGCATGTTCCAGCACATCGTTCCGGCCGACAATGCGAACCTCGCTGCTCGGCCCCGATGCTGCGAGCCAGGAGTGAGTTAGCGCGAATGTCAGGCGTGGCCGCCTCATGACGGCAAAAGACGAAGACCCGAAGCAGGCGCTCCTCGGCACCACAACCATCGACTTTGCGATTCGTCTCGGGTTTGTCGGCCTGCTCGGCTACTGGTCGTTCCTGATCATCACGCCATTGGTGACGATCGGATTGTGGAGCGCCATCCTGGTGGTGGCGCTTTATCCGCTGTTCAGTCGGCTGGCCTTGCGGTTGAACGATCGAGTCGCTGCGGCGCTCGTTACTCTCTTGTGTCTGATGATCGTCATTGGTCCGATGACGTGGCTGGGTCTGGGCGTGATCAGCGGACTCCGCTCTTTGGTGTCCAGATTGGACAATGGATTGCTGACAATTCCGCCGCCTCCTGAGTTCGTTCGAGACTGGCCAATTGTCGGCGAGCGGCTGCACCAGCTTTGGAGCCTCGCCACCAGCAATATGAGCCTTGCACTGGCGGAAACGCTGCCAATGTTGAGGCCGCTAGGCGGAACGCTGCTGGGAACTGCGCAAAGTGCGCTGTTTGGACTGGCCCAGCTCCTCGTCTCAATCGTTATTGCCGGGTTCCTGTTCACCCGCGGCCCTCAGCTGGTCGAGGTGCTCAGCACCTTCCTCGATCGTGTGCTGAGCCACCGCGGCAGAGAGCTCGTTCTGCTGGCAGGCGCGACCATACGCAACGTATCACGCGGCGTGATTGGCATTGCATTCCTGCAAGCGGTCCTGGCTGGCGCGGGCTTTGTGGCCGCAGGCACTCCGGTCCCAGGCGTTCTCGCCTTCCTCGCGCTTCTGCTCGGCATTATCCAGATCGGGCCGACAATTCTCATTGTACCGATTGTCATTTGGAGCTGGACGGTGATGGACGCCGCCCATGCAGCGTTTTTCACCGCCTATATGGCGCTGGTCTGCCTCATTGATAATATCCTCAGGCCTCTGCTGGTGGGGCGGGGGCTGACGACGCCCATGCCCGTGATCATCATCGGCGTTATTGGCGGTACAATCGCCTACGGACTTGTTGGTGTTTTTTTGGGCCCGATCGTCCTCTCAGTGGCATGGGCTTTGGTCACGGCCTGGGTGCAGGGGGCCGGGGACTCAACTGCGGGTGAAAAGCACTGAGCGGGAATGCCCATGCCGTGCATCTTTCCTGCCTGGATAGCGGCCGAAAGGATATCGTTTCAGGGCAATTCTGACTCGGCAAGGCGGGAGTGGGGAGATCGGGGAGTGGGGGAACGATCTGTCCTTTCCCGTCAGTCAGGACGGCGTTGCGAATGCAAGCTCGTCGCCAGGTGCGAGAGGCGCCAGGTAGCGCTGGACGAATTCCGGCGATGCCGGCTCTCGAGACCACTTCGGGGTGCGGTCCTTGTCGATCAGCAGGGCGCGTATGCCCTCGGGGAACTCGCCGTCCTCGAACAGGCGCACGGTCAGGCGATATTCCATCTTCAGCGCGTCCTCCAGCGACGGCAGCCGGCGCGCCTGCCGGATCGCGGCGAGCGTCAGCCGCAGCGCCTTGGGCGACTTCGGCTTGAGCTTGGCCAGGGTCGCCGCCGCCCAATCGTCGCCGATGGATGCCAAGGCTGTGTCGATGGCCGCGATGCCATCGCCGGCAAACGCCTGATCGATCATCCCGCGCCGGCGCTGCAGCTCGGACGCGCCGGGAACTTCAGCCAGCGCCCGGATCGCCTCGCCGATCACCCCGCCGCGCGGGTCAATGAGCCGGCTGATGAGCTCCGGCAGCCTGGCCGCCGGCACCAGGGCATCGCTGAAGCGGGCGTAGATGGCATCGGCCGCGCGCATCATCTCGCCGGTGAGACCCAGGTAGATGCCGGTCTCGCCCGGCGCGTTGGCAAGCAGCCAGGTCCCGCCAACGTCGGGGATCAGGCCGATGCCGGTCTCCGGCATGGCGAGCTGAGAACGCTCGGTGACGATGCGATGACTGCCATGACTGGACAGGCCGATGCCGCCGCCCATGACGATGCCATCCTGCAGCGCCACGTACGGCTTGGGGTAGGCGGCGATCAGCGCATTGAGCCTGTACTCGTCGCGCCAGAATGCCCGCGCGAGCCCCGAGCCTTCGATGCGGCTCTCATATAGCGAGCGCACATCGCCGCCGGCGCACAGGCCGCGCTCGCCGGCGCCATCGATGAGCACCAGCTCGACGGCAGGGTCTGAGGTCCAAGCGGTCAGCGCGTCCCGGATCGGGCCCACCATGCCATAGGTCAGGGCGTTGAGCGCCTTCGGCCGGTTCAGGGTGATGCGGCCGGCGCGGCCCTCGCGCCGGATCAAGACATCGTCACTTGCCGCCAACTGCATGATCCTTCCTTGACATTCCCTGGCACTCTGCTCGGGATTACCCGTGCCTTGAGGCAGCCGCAATCGCATTGGCGAAGCATGCGGCAAATGGCTGGTGCGATGATCGAGAAAGTCCGCATCGTTGCGGGCGGGTCAGGTGGAGAAGCGGACGTCTCGATCTCGATCGCACGAGCAATCATGATGTTGGCAGGTGTCCTTCAGATCGCGACATTCGTTCCAACCTTGCAGTACGCTGTAGCGAATGTCGCGATCAGGATCAGGATACCAGGTGCGTCGGTGCGCGGCGACGATGGAGCGAGGATGACGGTCTGGCAGAGAGTTTCCGGGGTGGCGAGCGCTGTCGGCGATGCCGGCAGCGGCTTTCTGGGCGAGCTGGCGCGTGTATTGGGCCTCGACCGCTCGGTCGAGCCGCAGCATGACATCGCCTTCACCATCGGCGTGATTGCCCTGAGCGCCAAGATGGCGCGGGCCGACGGGGTGGTCATCCCGCTTGAGGTCCAGGCGTTCAAGCAGGTGTTCCAGACCCGGCCGGAGGAGGAGGCGAACGTCAGGCGGGTGTTCAATCTCGCCAAGCAGGATGTCGCCGGCTACCAGTCGTACGCCGACGAGCTTGCCAAGCTGCTGAAAGACCACAGGAAGCTTCTGCAGGACGTGCTCGAGGGGTTGATCTACGTAGCGGTCGTCGACGGCGCGCTCCACCCCAAGGAGGACGCATTCCTGGCCGATGTGGCGCAGCGCTTCGGCTTCTCGCCCAGCGAGTTCCGCTTCTTTCGCGCCCGCTTCGTGGTCGACCACTGCAGTCCCTACGACGTGCTGAAGCTGAGCCCGCTGGCCGGCAACGCGGAGATCAAGCAGCAGTATCGCAAGCTGGTGGCAGACAACCACCCCGACAAGCTGATGGGGCGCGGCGTGCCGGCCGAGTTCGTTGACATCGCCACGCGCAAGCTTGCGGCCATCAACGCCGCCTATGACACCATTGCCAAGGAGCGCGGTCTGTGATCGTCGCAATTGACAAGCCGGACACTGATCTTGTCGCCGAGGTGCGCCCCTCGCCCAACGTCGAGGCGCGTCGCGGCGGTCTCAGGCCCAGCATCCTTCTGCTGCACTACACCGGCCTTCCGAGCATGGAGAAGGCGGTCGACTGGCTGACGCGGGAGGGCAGCGGCGTGTCGTGCCACTATGGCATCGACGCGGACGGCCGCATCACGCAGATGGTCGCCGAGGACCTGCGTGCCTGGCACGCAGGCGAATCGGTGTGGATGGGCGAGGCCGACATCAACTCAGCCTCGATCGGCATTGAGATCCACAACCCCGGCCATGATCATGGCTACACGGAATTTTCCGACGTGCAGATGCGGGCGGTCGAGCATCTGAGCCGGGACATCATCGCGCGTCACGGCATCCAGCCGCAGCGCGTGCTCGCCCATTCCGACGTGGCGCCGGCGCGCAAGATGGACCCCGGCGAGAAATTCCCCTGGGCCCGGCTGGCTGCGGCCGGCATCGGCCACTGGGTTGTGCCGGAGCCGGCCACTGATGCCGATACGGGGTGGAGCCTCGGTGCCGCCGAGCCATGGATCACCAACGTCCAGAAGGCGCTGCGCCTCTATGGCTACGGCATCGAGGCCACCGGCATCATCGACGCCAGGACCGAGCTCGTCGTCACCGCCTTCCAGCGCCATTTCCGGCCCGCCCGGGTCGACGGCCGCATCGATCGGTCCACCATCGTCACGCTGGATCGGCTGTTCGCGGCGCTGCACGGTGCCAATTCCTGACGCACTCCTTCGCGAGAGACAACCCGGATGACCGAAACCGCCGTTCCGGCACCACCTGTTGCCTTCGACGACTTCCTGAAGGTCGACATTCGCGTCGGTACCATCGTTGCCGCCGAGATCGCCACCGGCGTGCGCAAGCCCGCGATCCGGCTGCAGATCGACTTCGGCGCGCAGATCGGCGTCAAGACCAGCTCGGCGCAGATTACCAGGCACTACGAGCCGGCGGGCCTGATCGGCCGCCAGGTGGCGGCCGTGGTCAACTTCCCGCCGCGTCAGATCGGCAAGATCAAGTCGGAGGTGCTCACCCTGGGGTTCCCCGATGCCGCCGGCGACGTGGTTCTGATCGTGCCGGAACGCCAAGTGCCGAATGGCAGCCGCCTATTTTGAAGCTTTCCGATTTGCGGGCTTGCGCTGCGGCGGGCTGCAGGCGAGCAGGCCGGGCGCGGCATTGGCGATCAGACAGTTGACGTTGAGCTGGGGCGCGATCTGCAGGTAGTCCTTGTCGATCACCAGCGATGCGGCGCCGTGAACGAACGTCCACAGCCTGAGCCCGATCTCCAGCGCGTCGCCCTCGATGCGGTTCTTCTGGCAATAGATGGATATCTGCTCGATGAGCTGCGAGAAGCACTCGTGGCCGGTGCCGGCGACGTTCTCCGACTTCTTGAGGGAGGGCTCCTGGCCGAACATCAGCCGGAACACCGCGGTCTCGCTGATTGCGAAGGCGACATAGGCCTGCCCCATGGCGACGATCGCCGCCAGGGTGCCCGTGCCGTTCTCGGCGATCACCGCCATCGCCCTGGTCCGCAGCTCCTCGAAGCCGCGCGAGGTGATCTCCTCCAGGATCTCCTGCTTGCTG
>DASURA010000234.1:0-2296 GCA_036280295.1 Hyphomicrobiaceae bacterium | reverse complement strand
ATCATGCAGCAGCTCTGGCTGGAGCGCCGCTTCACCGCCGTGCTGGTTACGCACGATTTGCGCGAAGCCGTCTACCTGGCCGACACGGTCTACGTCATGAGCCGCCGGCCCGGACGCATCGTCATGGCGAAAGCAGTCGACATCCCCCGGCCCCGTACGCTCGAGACAACCTTCGAGCCGCACTTCGTGGACATCGTCCACGAGCTGCGCGAGCGCATCCACCAGGAGCACACGTGAGGGCCACCGAACCTTGGGGTTTCCTCGTCGTCCTTATATGGGCGACAGGCGGTCAAGAGGTAATCATCAGGGATCATCCCTTTGTTCGACCGCAGGACCATCCCTTCGTCCCGACCACGAGGCAAGCGGAGCGCCGCGCGCAAGCTGGGTCAAGGCTGGCCGCAGGCCACCGCCGGAGGCGGCGCGCAGCGGCCTTGACGCAGCGAGCACGGCGCTATGCTGGCGGGGTCGGGGGGAAGGCGGTGGCATGGGCGTTGGTTGCAGTTCGTGAGCTGGGTGTGAGCAAGCGGCGGCATTTGCGGGCGCGTGGCGATGGGACGCTGGGCATTGCGGGAGTGCACGTCGGGCAGACGGCATCACCTTATATCCGGTCGGGTGTCGCAGCACCCGGTACCCCAATTCCTCATGCACGCGAGAGGCCTGGCCCAGGAGACGATGAGACCCTTCTGAGACATCGGCACAGGATGGTCCATGGACGACGACGGTCATCATCCGTCCCCCGACGTACACGCCCTGCCGCCCCGGGCTCAGCCGCGGGCGGCGGCGCGCAGGACGGCGCCCTCGGGCACCATGCCATGCTCCAGGAAGCGCCACAGCGCCACCATCAGCTTGCGCGCCAGGGCGACGATGGCGATGCGCCGGAGGCGGCCCTTCTGGTTGCCGACGCGTTCGTGGAACCAGCGGCTGAGCGCGCTGTCGGGCTGGTTGCGCTGCCACAGCCAGCCGAGCTCGACAGCCATGCTGCGGGCCCTGGCATTGCCGGCCTTGCTGATGCCCTGCTCGCGCACCCTCTGGCCGCTGTCATAAGGCGTGCCGGTGAGGCCGAAGTAGGCGCCAACCTGGCGCCGGTTCTGGAAGTCGCGCCAGAACACCTCGCCGGCCAGCAACTGGGCGCTGACCGGCCCCAGGCCCTTCAGGTCGATCAACTGGTTGATCCTTGCCATCATGGTGTCCGGCTCGGCGGCGGCACGGGCGGCCCTGGCCTGGGCCTCGATCTCGGCGATCTGCGTCTCGACCAGCCGCAGCCGGTCATGCTCGCGGCCGATCTCGGCCAGCAGATGCGGCGGCAGGGCATGGCCATCGCCGCTGCGCGCGGCTTTGAGCTGCTCGCGAAACTCCCTGGCCCGTGGTTGCAGGTCGCGCACCCCCTGGCCGTGCAGCAGGCCCTTGATGCGGTTGACGTGCGCCGTGCGCTCCCGCACCAGCCGCTCGCGCTCGCGCCACGGGCGGCGGGCATCTTCCTGCTCGACCGACGGCGGGCGCACCACGCTGCACACCCGCGGCTCGCCGCCCTCGTGGCGGATCAGCACCCGGATCAGATGTTCCAGATCCAGCCGGTCGGTCTTGGCCCGCCGCGCCCGCCGGTTCACCTCGATGCTGGCCGGATCGATCACCCGGTTCTCGACCCCGCGCGCCACAAGCTCGCGGTGCAGCCAGAAGCCGTCGTAGCCCGCCTCGTAGCAGCTCACGATCCGCACCGGCTTGCCCGACCGCTTCTGCGCCTTCGCCCGCGCCTTGCTGATCAGCGCCCAAGCCGCCTCGATATCCCCGCCGGCCACCACGTAACGGCTCAGCTTGCTGCTGCCCGACAGCAGGATACCCAGCTTCCACTGCGCCTTGCCCAGTTCAAACGCCACGTACATCGTGACAAACTCTTCGCCGGCGGCGGGGGTGTCGGTGTGACGCGAAGACTTCATCTCTTCCTCCGTAGGTTCGGTTCTTCACAACTCCAAACCTACCTCCTGACCTCTCGTCGCCACATAGAATCTGAGCGAAGCGAAGGACCTTGCGATGGTGTGGTCAAAGAATGGCGGCACCGGTGATTCACCGGCACCATCGTGCACGGACAGGACGGCCGCAAGGTCCTTCGCTTCGCTCAGGACGACGACAAATCACATGAAGGCCGCGTTGAGCGAGCTTCTTGGTTCGACAGAGGCTCACTATGAAGCGAGTCTCCAGCACTCCCGGACTTCGTCACGCTGCCGCGCGATCGGTGTGTGCGAGCTGGCGTGTCAGCAGGTCGCGGAAGGGGCCGGCACGGCGCGCCAGCTCGGTGGGC
>DASURA010000233.1:0-6101 GCA_036280295.1 Hyphomicrobiaceae bacterium | reverse complement strand
TCGAGCAGCGCCTCGTACTTGGTCATGCGCCCGCCGATGGTGTTGACGATCGCCTCGCGCATGTCGCGGATGATGTTGGCGCCGCTGACCGCCGCGGCGTAGACGACGTGGCCGCGCTCGAACGGCCTCTCCAGGGTATCGCTGGTGAGGAGCTGCATGGGCTTAGCCTCGCGGTCCTGGCGCGGTCTGCACGACAATGCGCGGGCGGGTGGGGAACAGCAGCCGCTTCAGCAGCGCCAGCAGGATCAGCGCCAGCAGCGCCGCCACCACCAGCGCGACGGTGTGCTTCTCCCACAGCAGCACCGGGCTCACGCGCCCGTCCAGCACCAGCCTGGAGTGGGCGATGAGCGCAGTGGGATCGACCGCCGCATCAGACTGCAGCATCATGCCCACCGCTGCCGCCTGGTCGCGGCTGGCGATGATCGCCTCCCGCACGCGCGGGCTGGCCAGCTCGGCCATGCGTGCCGGATACTGCGCCACAGCGGCAAGGATGCGCTGAGCGGCGGGCTTCTCCAGGGCCGTGAGATAGCGGGCGAGGCTGGTGAGCTGGCTCTCATCGAGGCCGCGGGCGAGCTTTATGAGGCCCGGATCGTCGAGCTCCAGCAGGATGTCGCGGGTGGCCGGCGGCAGCGCTGCCAGCCGGACCGTCGCCACCCGGTCCTCGAGCGCGATGAGGCGCTCGAGTGTGGCCTTGGAGAATGCTTCCGGCGTGGCGCGGCGATGGATCTCCAGCTCCACCACCTTGCCGAGGCTGTCGCCGGCGATCGCGGACCACTTGAGCGCCACCTCCAGCGAGCGGGCCTCGCGGGCGATCTTCAGGGCTGCGGGCGCGAGCGATGAGACGGCCTGATGCAGAGTGCCGTCGCCGAGGCGGCGGATCACGCCCGCCTCGCCCTCGCTTGCCAGTACCAGCGCCACCACCTCGTCGAGCCGCGGCAGATCGGCGGGGCGCAGGGAATCGAGCAGGCGCCTGAAGTCGGCGTTGCGCTCGGCCAGCTCCAGCACCTTGGTGTGCGCGCGGCGGAAATCGCCCCAGATCTGCATGACGCGGTCGGCGGTGCTCTGGGCGATCTCCTGGAGGCTCTGGTCGATGTGGTCCTTGATGGTGGTGGCGAGCTCCTGGCGCACCTTCTCCTTGGTAGCGGCGCCCTTCATCTCGTCAGCGACGATCGGCAGCACGCCGTGCCGGAAATCCCAGATGTCCTTGGCGATCAGCACCACGCCGATGACGCCGGCCACGGAAGCGACGAGGCGCGTCAGGATCGAGCCGATGACGCGCTGGCCCATGCGAGCCGCCATGTTGGTGAGCTGCCGCCGCACCACCAGGACGATGACGCCGGCTATGCCCTCCTTGCCCTCGATCAGCAGCTGGCCGGTGCCGATCTGGGCCGTGGCCTTGGCCGGGTCTATGCTGTACTCGCGGCCGGTGTCGGAGCTCACCACGGCGGCGACCGTGGTGCCGTAGCGCTGGCGCAGGAACGCCTGCATGCACTGCGTCGCCGGGCCGGACGTATCGATCACCGCCAGCTCGATGCGCTTGCCGATCTCCTTGCCGACACCGGTGGCGATGCGCTCGATGCCGGCCTTGATGGCGTCGGAGCGGTAGACCCGTTCGGCGGCCGAGGTGGCCAGCTCCTGGGCGCTGTCCTTGGAGGCGAGCGAGGACCACAGCTTGAACCAGCTCGACTCGTCGCGCACCTGGCCGATCGCCTCGTCGACCTGCTTGTCGATGGTCTCGTCGAATTGCTCGCGCCGCCATTCGTCGGCAACCAGCGGACCGTAGTCGAGCGTGGCGAGGCCGGTCGTGAGCCCCTTCAGCGTCAGCGCCTCGATGGCGCGGCGGAAGCCCTGCTCGTCCTGGGTCTGGCAGGCCTCGTAGTCGGCGCGCGTGAACGGCGTGGCGGCCTGGGCCGCAATTCGCACCATGGGTATCTGCGCAGTGAGGAAGGCCGTCGCGGTGAGGCAGGAGACGAGACGTCGGAAAGGGCGAGCTTTGCTCATCAATGATTCCTGTCGGGGCCGCAGCGCCGACCTCCATGCGAGCCGGTGTCGGACCACCCAAAATCCAAGTCCCTGCCGACCAAGCCTGTTCGCCCAGTCGCTGGCGCGCCATACAAGAAGGCTGAAAAGCGGCGGCACGACGGCGCGAACGAGGCGCCGGCATGGTATTGCGAGGGGGTGTTGCATGCAATTGGCGCAGACCTTGCCAACCGGGGGAAGTGCGAGCGGACGGGGCGGCTGCGGCGAGGGAGGAAAGCGATGAGCTGGGTGCTGCTGGCGATTGTCGGCTATGTGGTTCTGCAATTCGTAATCGGCGCCTGGGTCTCGCGCCGGATGGCGAGCGAGACCGACTACATCCTCGCCGGCCGCAGGCTGGGCACCGGGCTCGTCGTGTTCTCCGTGTTCGCCACCTATTTCGGCGCCGAGGCGATCGTCGCCACCGGCGGCACCGTCTACGAAGAGGGACTGACCGGCGGCCTGGTCGATCCCGTGGCCTATGCCGCCGCCATCGTCCTCGTCGGCCTGATGTTTGCGCGCGCCTTGTGGTCGCGCGGGCTCACCACGTTCGCGGATCTGTTCCGCAAGCGCTATTCGCCCGGCGTCGAGAAGCTCGCGGTGATCGTGCTGGTGCCCGGATCGATCATCTGGGCAGCGGCGCAGATCAGGGCGTTCGGCCAGATCCTGGATGCCAACTCCGGGATCGGGCTGCCCACGGCGATCATGGCGGCGTCGGTGCTGGTCGGCGCCTACTCCGTCGTCGGCGGCCTGCTGGCCGATGCCATCACCGACGTGATCCAGGGCGTGGTCGTGCTGCTCGGGCTGATCCTGCTCGGCACCACCGTTGCCGCCCAGGTCGGCGGGGTGACGGCGGGGATTGCCCACGTGGAGCCGGCGCGACTCGCCCTTCATCACGCGAACTTGAGCCTGCTGGAAACGCTTGAGGCGATCGCCATCCCGATTTGCGGCACCATCGTTGCGGTCGAGCTGATCTCCCGCTTCCTCGGCGCCCGCTCGGCCGAGGTGGCGGCGACAGGCACCGCGCTGGCCGGGGTGATCTACCTGGCCGTCGGCATGGTGCCGGTATTCCTCGGGCTGGTCGGCGCCGGGCTGCTGCCAGGCCTTGAAGATTCCGAGCAGGTGGTGAGCAAGCTCGCCGAGGCCTACATGCCGGGCCCGCTCTACGTGGTTTTTGTCGGGGCTGTGGTCTCGGCGATCCTGTCGGTGGTGCACTCGGCGCTGCATGCGCCGGCGGCGCAGGTCTTCCACAACATCGTTGCACGGCTCGATACCGGCTTCAGCGACCGCGGCCGGCTGTGGGGTGTACGGCTCACGGTGATGGCGCTCAGCATCGTCGCGTTCCTGCTGTCGTACAGCTCGGAGGGGATCCACGAGCTGGTGGAGACGGCGTCGGCCTTCGGCAGCGCCGGCGTGTTCGTGGCGACGCTGTTCGCTCTGTTCACCACCTTTGGCGGCCCGCTCAGCGCCTACGCCTCAATTGTGGCGGGCATGCTGGTGTGGGTCGGCGCCAGGTACGGACTGGGTCTTGCCACGCCGTATCTGCTTGGCCTCGGTGCGGCGCTTGTTGGCTACGTGGGTGTGGCGCTGATCGAGAAGAACAGGGAAGTGTAGGGCACACTAAGGCAAGCGCATTGCACCGAGATCGGCCAAACAAGGTGCAATGCGGCTCCGCCTTATTTTGCACCCTACGAAAACGACGAAAACGGCGAACGCGGTCTACCGACAAAATTTTCTCAATGCGAAGCCCACGGTGCGTGGGCGTGAACGCTTGAGCTTGACTGCGGCCATGTGTCCCGAACTATCGATTTTCCCGATCGCCGTCCCAATTTGAGGCGCCGGAAAACGTTGTGCGAACCGATGTCAACCGGCGCGTGCGGCGTCCTCGGTATGCGCAAGCACCGGGTGTGGCAGCAGGTATGCTTGCGGACGAAAAAGTGATGCAGGGCCATTGGCATGGCGCAATGTGGGGGTTAAAGAGGCGCTCGCGTCTTGGCCCCTGCACGGGGTGTAGCAATTGAATCAACAGGTTCGAGCAGCGTGTCGATAGCGCATGTGAAATGCCGCGTCCTCCTCGATTTCGACGGAACCATCTCCGAGGTAGATACGACGGACCTGCTGCTGGAGCGGTTCGCCGCGCCGGCGTGGCACGGCATCGAGGAAGAGTGGAAGACCGGCCGCATCGGCTCGCGCGAGTGCATGGTACGCCAGATCGATCTGGTGCGCGCCACGCCCGCCGAGATGGATGCTTTCATCAGCACAGTGAGTATCGATCCGGGGTTCCGCGGCTTTGTCGATCGCTTCCGCGGGCTCGGGCACGCGCTGACGGTGGTGTCGGACGGCCTCGATCGCACCATCCGCAACGTGCTCGATCGGGAAGATATCGTTATTCCGTACTTCGCCAATCACCTGCAGCTCATCGGGCGTGATCGCTGGCGGCTGACGTTCCCGCACGCCAAGGGCACCTGCACGACGCTGGCCGGCAACTGCAAGTGCAGCCTGCTGGAGGATGGCCCGCGCACGCTCACCGTCATGGTCGGCGACGGACGTTCCGATTTCTGCGTGGCGGGGCGCGCAGACCTGGTGCTGGCCAAAGGCTCGCTGCTGCGGCACTGCCGGCAGAACGATCTGCCGCACACCGGCTTCGAGACGTTCGAGGAGGCGACGGCGCTGCTCGCCCGCTGGCTGGAGATGCATGGGGCAGCTGTGGCCGGAGAGTCCGCATGCGCCGGCCGCAAGCAAGGTTGACTTGAAGAGCGCTGACACAAGAAGAGCGATGAAATGAGCAAGCCGATGAGAGTGCGGGAAGAGCCACAGCGCACGGACGACAGCGCCGCTCAGCGGGGAGGCCGCCTGTCGGAGGCGGAGCTGCTGCGGCTGGAGAACATCTACTGCTCGCACGGCGATACCGTGCACTACACCAACCCGCCGAAGATCTTCGAGAGCTGCGAAGGCTCGTTCCTCTACGACGCCGAGGGACGCGAGTATCTCGACCTGCAGATGTGGTACTCGGCCGTCAACTTCGGCTACCGCAACCCGCGCCTCGACGCCGCCGTGCGCCGCCAGCTCGACCGGCTGCCGCAGGTGGCAAGCCAGTACCTGCACCGCGAGAAGATCGAGCTCGCCACTCTCATCGCCCAGGATGCCGAGAGGAAGTTCGGCGCCAAGGGTCGCGTGCACTTCAACGTTGGCGGCAGCCAGGCGGTCGAGGACAGCCTGAAGCTTGTGCGCAACTACAAGAAGGGCAAGAGCCTGATGTTCGCCTTCGAGGGCGGTTATCACGGCCGCACCCTTGGCGCCTCGGCCATCACCTCGTCCTACCGTTACCGCCGCCGCTACGGCCATTTCGGAGACCGCGCGCAGTTCGTGCCGTTTCCGTACCACTTCCGTGGGCCGAAGGGCATGAGCAAGGAGGAGTACGGCCACTACTGCGTGCAGCAGTTCGCGCGCCTGTTCGAGAGCGAGTACAACGGCGTGTGGGATCCGAAGGCGGGCGAGGCCGAGTACGCCGCCTTCTATGTCGAGCCGATTCAGGGCACCGGCGGCTATGTGATTCCACCCCGCAACTTCTTCGTCGAGCTGAAGAAGGTCCTCGACGAGTACGGCATCCTGCTGGTGGTCGACGAGATCCAGATGGGCTTCTACCGCACCGGCAAGCTGTGGGCGATCGAGCACTTCGGCGTGAAGCCAGACGCCATCGTGTTCGGCAAGGCGATCACCAACGGGCTCAATCCACTGGCCGGCGTGTGGGCGCGCGAGGAGCTTATTAACCCAACCATCTTCCCCCCGGGCTCGACACATTCCACCTTCAACGCCAACCCGATGGGCACCGGCGTGGCGCTGGAGGCCATGCGGATGATGCGCGAGACCGACTATGAGGCAATGGTGGCCGAGAAGGGCGCCTACCTGCTCGAAGGGCTCAGGGAGCTGCAACGCCGCCATAAGATCGTGGGCGACGTCGACGGATTGGGGCTCGCCCTGCGTATGGAGATCTGCGAGCCGCACGACAGCTTCACGCCCTCGAAGGCGATCGTCGACCGCATGGTGGACGAGGGCCTCGGGGGCGACCTTGAAGTCGGCGGCAA
>DASURA010000232.1:0-4817 GCA_036280295.1 Hyphomicrobiaceae bacterium | reverse complement strand
CCCTTCGACGCCTTCAAGCGCCTGCAAAGGCGGTACGTTTGGACTGACTTGCCAAGACCGGGCCATTCGCCCGGTCTTTTTTTCGGCCCTTTGGATGATGGCAGACCCTCTGTCGTCGTTGGAACTCAGGCAGGGGCCCATCCAATCTCAGGCAGCAGCTCGGCCGCTGGAACTTTCATGCCGGGTGGCGTCAGATCAATCTCGCCGGAGCTCGCAATACGCTCGGCGATGTCGCCGCCTCGATTGCGCGCGTGATGGATGACAGCCTTCCTCGCCGGATCGACGATCAGGCGGCCCGGCAATGGGGTCAGACCCGCAGGGTCTGACCCCCCATCTCAAGCGCCGGTGAGAGAAGACGCGTGACCATCACTCCCTACGCCGGCAACAACATCACCGGCACCACCGGCCTTATCGCAATCGACAAGGTGGCCAACGTCATCCGCTTCTACGATCCGGAGACCCTGCGCGAGACCAAGAGCTTCGCGGTGCCCGAGCCGCAGGCGCACGAGCTCGCTATCAGCCATGACCGGCGCATGGCGTTCGTGCCGCTCTACGGTGACGGCATCTATGGGGCCAACAGGAAGCCCAATAACAAGGTGCTGGTGATCGACCTCATCGCCCGGTCGCTGATCGATATCATCCCGCTCGGCGAGATGTGGGCGCCGCACGGCATGGCGGCGACCTCCGATGGCAGGCTGTGGCTGGTAGCCGACATTCCCAACAAGCTCGTCGTCGTCAATCCGGGCCGGCGCTGTGTCGAGGCGGCCTACGACTGCCCGGCCAAGGGGGCACACCAGATGGCCCTGCTGCCCGACGAGTCGAAGGTGTACGTCTCGTGCAAGGAGGGAGATCTAGCCGTCTTCGACCGTGCACGGCGTGTGTGGACGGCAAACGTGCCGATGCGTGCGCCCGGGGTCGAGAGCGGCAACGGCAGCGGCAGCGAGGGGGTGATGCCGACGCCCTTCGGCGACCGGGTGATCGTCATCGACAACTCCAACAGCGACCTGCGGGTGATCGACACCCGCATCGATGCCGAGATCGACCGTATTCCTCTCAGTTTTGCACCGCCGACCAACCCGAGACGCTCGCGCCTCGCCAAGCTGATGCTATCGCCCGATGGTCGCTATCTGGTGGCAACGGCGTATGCCAGCGGGCTGGCATGGGTGATCGACGCCGCGGACCTGCGGCGCCAAACCGGGGTTCCAGTCGCCAAGGGGCCGCAGGGCATGGCATTCCCGCCCGACGGCAAGTCGGTCATCGTCGCCAGCCACGACAGCGGCCTGCTCACCCGCATCGATCTGGCCGAGCCGCGCGCCGCGGCGGCGTACGACGGCGGCAGCGGGATCGAGGTGCTGGCCTATTATTGAGGGGCGACTTGGCGTAGCGCGGCTTAGTGCGGAACGCCTAATCCGTCGATAGATGGTTGGATAACGGATCACGCTTCGCTAATCCGCCCTACGGCTCTCGATCGTCCCCAGCAGGGCCGCCAGTGCCTCCGCTTCCGTCATGCCTGACGTGGCAACCTCGGCGTCGGCCTTGGCGTAAAGGGCGGTGCGGCTCTCCAGGATCGCCTTGAGGTCCTCCATCGCTTGCGGGCCTTCGGCCATGGGGCGCAGATCGCCCTGGGCCAGCACCCGGCCCATGTGCTCGTGCGGCGCCGCGCTGAGCCAGACCACGAAGCAGGAGGACAAGAGCAGGTCATAGGTGGCGGGGTCGGTCACCAGGCTGCCGCCGGTGGCGATCACCACCCGGTCGAACCGGGCGATCACCGTCTCCAGGCACTGCCGCTCCAGGTGCCGGTACATGGCCTGGCCATGCGTGGCGAAGATCTCGCTGAGCTCCATGCCGCTCGCCCGCTCCACCTCGCGATCAAGCTCGACGAACGGCACGCCCAAGGCCTGCGCGGCGCGCTCACCCAGCGTTGTCTTGCCGGCACCGCGCAGGCCCACCAGTGCCACCCGTCCGCTGCCTGCCTTTGCATTGCCGAAGCGCCGGGCGATCAGGCGCCGCGCCTCGGCAAGCTCCGTCGGTGACAGCCGCTCCAGCTGATATAGCGCCAGCGTAAGGTCGATCGGCCGATCTGGTGCATCGCTGACGAGCTCGGCCACCTCCAGGCCAAGGGCATCCGCAACCTGGCGCAGCACCAGGAGCGAGGCATTGCCGGCGCCGCGCTCCAACTCGGCGAGGTACCGTTCCGAGACCCCCGATGCCTGCGAAAGAACCTTGCGCGACATGCCCCGCCGCGCGCGGCCGACGCGCACGCGCTCGCCCACGCGCTTCAGGTAGGCGTTGGGGGCATCGCCGCGGCGTGCGTCGGCGGTCGGGGTGGCGATGTCGCTGCGCATGCAACCCAGGGGTCCGCGGGACTGAAGGGGCGTCCGTTAGGTCGGGCGCTCCGTGGATTCAATGCAGCATACTACATCATCACGCGGTCCTCCCGGCAAACGGTCTGGACTTTGATTTTAATCAAAGTGCAATATATTGCACGCTGCTCGCCGCAAGTGTGCATGCCGTCTGGCGCCAGAGTGTATGGCACCTTGTCGCCTTAGGTCGGCATAGGCCACACAAGCGTACCGGCGTGCGTGGGCAATAGAGCCTGCGAGCATAAAGATGCAAAAAGCCGCTATCCGTGGGGAGGGAGCGCAATGAGCTATCCGCGCATCTATAATGCCGCGGCGGACATGGTCGACCGCCATGTCGGCGAGGGACGCGCCGCCAAGTCGGCCTTCATCGACCCTGCCGAGACGCTGAGCTACGGCGAGCTGAGTACGCGCTCCAACCGAATGGCCAACCTGCTCGCGACGTACGGCATCCCGCGCGAGTCGCGGGTGGCCCTGCTGCTCCTGGATACCGTGGACTACCCGGTGGCGTTCTGGGGGGCGATCAAGGCCGGCGTGGTGCCGGTGTGCCTCAACACCCTGCTCACCGCCGAGCAGTACGCCTACATTCTTTCCGACAGCCGCGCCAAGGCCCTTTTCGTCTCGCCGCAGCTTCTTCCTGCGGTGCAGCCGATCCTTGGCCAGCTGCCGTTCCTGCGCCACGTCTTCGTCGCCGGCGGCGAGCCGCCCGCCTTCGCCCTCTCCCTCCGGGGCGAACTCGGCTTCCAGCAGGCCGAGACCGAGCTCGCCGAAACCTGCTGCGACGAGACCGCGTTCTGGCTCTACTCGTCGGGCTCCACCGGCATGCCAAAGGGCGCGCGCCACGTGCACACCGCCATGATGGACACTGCGCTGCTCACCGGGCAGGGCTGCCTCGGCATGCGCGAGGACGACGTGGTCTACTCGGCGGCCAAGCTGTTCTTCGCCTACGGCCTCGGCAACGCCATGACGTTCCCGCTGTCGGTCGGCGCCACTGCCGTGCTGCGCCCGGAGCGGCCGATACCGGAGCTGGTGTTCGCCACCCTCAGGCAATATCAACCGACGTTCTTTTTTGGCGTCCCAACGCTCTACGCGGCGATGCTGGCCCATCCGCACGGCACGCGCGAGAACAGCTCGCCGCGCCTGCGCCGCTGCGTCTCCGCCGGCGAGGCGCTGCCGGCCGATGTCGGCAAGGCGTTCATCGGCAAATTCGGCGTCGACATCCTCGACGGCGTCGGCTCAACCGAGATGCTGCACCAGTACGTCGTCAATCCGCCTGGCGCCATCAAGTACGGCACCTCGGGGCGGGCCGTGGAAGGCTACGAGATCCGGCTGGTCGACGAGCAGGGCAACGAGGTGGCTGACGGCGAGGTCGGCGAGATGCTGGTGCGCGGCCCCACGGCCGCCGACGGCTACTGGAACCAGCGCGCGAAGAGCCGCGCCACCTTCGAGGGCGGCTGGACCCGCTCGGGCGACAAATATACGCGCGATGTGGACGGTTACTACACCTATCAGGGCCGCACCGACGACATGTTCAAGGTGTCGGGCATCTGGGTCTCGCCGTTCGAGGTGGAAAGCGCGCTCATCGGCCACGACGCCGTGCTGGAGGCGGCGGTGGTGCCGAAGGAGGATACCGACGGCCTCCTGAAGCCGAAGGCCTTCATCGTCCTGAAGCCCGGCCAGGCCGCCGGCAACGGCCTGGCCGAGGAACTCAAGGAGCACGTCAAGGCCAAGGCCGGCATGTGGAAGTACCCGCGCTGGATCGAGCTGGTCGACGGCCTGCCCAAGACCGCCACCGGCAAGATCCAGCGCTTCAAGCTGCGCGAAGGGGCGTGATGTCGTAGGGTGCAATAAGCCGAAGGTGCATTGCACCGCGTCCGCCATTTGGCGAGCACCGACGCGGATTCGCTGCAATGCACTCGGCTTATTGCACCCTACGGAGGATCTCCCATGTCCCAGCCCGCCATCGCCAATCCCGAGGACGTGGGTTTCAGCCCGGAGCGCATGGGCCGCATCGAGGCATGGATGCGCGAGCAGGTGGCGGGTGGGCGGCTGGCCGGCATCGAGGTGATGATCAACCGGCGCGGACGCACGGCGTTTCATCGCTGCGAGGGCAAGGCCGACCTGGAGCGCGGCGTCGAGGCCACGCCCGACACCATCTACCGCATCTACTCCATGACCAAGGCGCTGACCGCGGTCGCGGCGATGATCCTCTACGAAGAAGGGCATTTCCAGCTCGACGATCCGATCTCGCGCGTCCTGCCCGAGTTCGCCGGCCAGCGCGTGTTCATCGGCGGCGGCTACGGCGCAGTGGTGACGGAGCCGGCCGTCCGCGACATCACCTTCCGCGACCTGCTCACGCATACCTCCGGCCTCACCTACGGCTTCATGCACGCCACGCCGGTCGATGCCATCTACCGTTCCCAGAAGATCGAGCTCCCCGGCAGCGAGGAGCCGCTC
>DASURA010000231.1:0-3022 GCA_036280295.1 Hyphomicrobiaceae bacterium | reverse complement strand
ACGGGGTGATCTGGGGGCTTGGGGTGCGCGGTGACGGGCCGGCATTCCAGCGACGGGGATCGAGGGACGTCGGAAAATGTCGAAGCGATTTGTTGGGTCGCGACAGACAACGCTTGGCCGTGAGATCGAGCTGTCGGGCATTGGCGTGCACAGCGGTGCACCGGTCTCGATGGTGCTCCACCCGGCCGAGCCGGATACGGGTTACCGCTTCCTGGTGACCAAGCGGGGCCGGATCGTCGCCGAGATCCCCGCCCACGTGGACTACGTGAAGAACCTCACGCTCTGCACCGTGCTGGGAGACGACAGCGGCGTCACCATCGGCACCGTCGAGCACCTGCTCGCTGCCCTGCGCGGCTTGAGCATCGACAACTGCTACATCGAGATCGATTCGCGCGAGGTGCCGATCATGGACGGCAGCGCCGCCGCGTTCGTCGCCGCGGTTGACGGCGTCGGCATCCGCGAGTTGCTCCGCCCGCGCAAGTTCATCAAGGTGCTGAGGCCCGTGCGGGTCGAGGAAGGCGACGCCTGGGGCGAGCTGCGGCCGCATTCGGGCTTCCGCCTCGACGTGGAGATCGACTTCGAGACGGCGCTGATCGGCAAGCAGCGCTACGCCATGGAGATGAGCTCCGGGGCGTTCCGCAACGAGATCGCGCGGGCGCGCACCTTCGGCTTCATGAGCGATGTGGAGCGGCTGTGGAAGGCCGGGCTGGCGCTGGGCGCCTCGCTCGACAACACCGTCGCCATCGCCGATGATCAGGTGATGAACCCCGAGGGGCTGCGCTATCCGCATGAGTTCGTGCGTCACAAGATGCTCGACGCGGTGGGCGACCTGTCGTTGGCCGGCGCGCCGATTCTCGGGGCCTACCAGTCCTCGCGCGGCGGCCACCGGCTCAATGCCTACGTTGTGCGCAAGCTGCTCGCCGATGCCGAGGCCTGGACCATGGTCTCCGCGCCGCAGGTGCGCGAGTCGGCGCCGGTCGACATGTCGATGGGCGGCGCGGTGGTGAACTACGCCGCAGAGCGCACCTGAGGTTGCACCATAATTTCGCGCCACATTGAATGGAGTGTGCGCTGAGGGCCCAGCCCTGGCAAGAGAACGCTTAGTCGTGCCATAGTGGGCGGGTCGATTCCGGGAGCGTAGGGGTCGGCTCCTTGGTATCGGGACATGGCGTCGAGATGAGATTTGCCCAGCGCAAGCCAGGGCCAGCAGGGACAGGTTGGGGATGGCGCAACGCATCACTTGCCGCGAGACGGGGCGCGATGCCGGACGCGTCGGCTGGCGTGAAGCCGGCCGTATAGCCGGGCGCAGCGCCCGCCGCTGCTTGGCCATGGCCGTCGCGGCACTCGCGCTCAGCTCGCTGGTTGCCTGCTCGTCCGGGCTCAGTCTTACCGGCAGCAACCCCAAGCAGGTTGACCCGGATCCGCCGGATAAGATGTACGCGCGGGCGGACAGCTACCTCAACAAGGGCGCCTACAGCGAGGCGGCGAAGCGGTTCGAGGATCTGGACCGCGACCACCCGTATGCGCCCGAGGCACGCCGGGCGATGGTGATGGCCGCCTACGCCTACTACAAAGCCGGCAAGTACCCGGAGGCGATTGCCGCGGGCAAGCGCTACGCCGTCATGCACCCTGGCACCAAGGATGCGGCGCTGGCGCACCACATCATCGCTTCGGCCAACTTCGACGACATCAAGGACCCGCACCGCGACCAGACCGCCACGCGCAAGGCGCTGGCCGAGCTGCGCATCCTGGTACAGCGCTATCCCGACAGCCCCTACAGCAGGCAGGCCATCAACCGCATCCGCATTGCCGAGGATATCCTGGCGGCGAACGAGATGGAGGTCGGCCGCTTCTATCTCAACCGCAAGCAGTTTGTCGGTGCCATCAATCGCTTCAAGACTGTCGTGCGCGACTACCAGACCACGCCGCAGGTTGAGGAAGCGCTGTACCGCATCATCGAGGCCAACATGGCGCTGGGCATCGTGCCGGAGGCGCAGGCGGCCGGGGCGGTGCTGGGTCACAACTTCCCCAACTCGCGCTGGTACAAGCGCGGCTACGCGTTGCTCAAGTCGGGCGGCGTGAGCCCGTCGATGGAGGGCGATTCCTGGTTCTCCAAGACGATCAAGGCCCTGACGCCGGGCTCCAAGAAGAAGCCCGAGGTGCAACCGCAGGCGCCGGGACCGGGCCAGCCGCCGGCGGACGACATGCCCTCGCCCAAGGGCGGCGTACCCACCGCCTCCAGCCGGGACGGCCCTCGCCCAATGGGCTTCGCGGGCGGCTAAGTCAGGTTTCAGGTTCTAGGGTTCAGGTTTCAGGGGCCACCTCGCTTGAGGCCTTCCGTGAAACCTAGAACCTGACAGCTGATGCCTCGATCGCTGCGCCAATCCACACACGGCCCGCGCCTCCACTGGCATCTTCGCGCGCGTGGAGGCAGGATTGCCGCCATGAAACGGCACGATTCGTCGACCAAGCCCGTGGCGGACCTGACCGAGGCGGAGGCCGCGGCCGAGCTGGAGCGGCTCGCCAAGGAGATCGCCCACCACGACACGCTGTATTACCGCCAGGACGCGCCGGAGGTCTCGGACGCGGAGTATGACGCGCTCCGCGAGCGCAACGACGCCATCGAGGCGCGCTTCCCCAACCTGGTGCGCGACGACAGCCCCTCGCAGCGGGTGGGCGCGGCGCCGGTCGAGGCGTTCGGCAAGGTGCGCCATGCCGTGCCGATGCTGTCGCTCGGCAACGCCTTTGCCGACGAGGAGGTGGCGGAGTTCGCCGCCAGGGTGCGGCGCTTCCTGGGGCTCAGCGCCGACGAGCGGGTGGAGGTGGTGGCGGAGCCGAAGATCGACGGGCTTTCCATCTCCCTCACCTACGAGGCGGGCCGGCTCACGCTCGCCGCCACCCGCGGCGACGGCGTGGAGGGCGAGAACGTCACCGGCAACGTGATGACCATCAGGCAGGTGCCGAAGCGGCTGAAGGGCGCAAACGTGCCCGACCGCATCGAGGTGCGCGGCGAGATCTACCT
>DASURA010000230.1:0-15811 GCA_036280295.1 Hyphomicrobiaceae bacterium | reverse complement strand
AGCTTGCGCGTCGGCAGCACCGAGATGTCGCCAAGGTCGAAGAGAAGCGCCCGGCGCTCGAACTTCAGGTCCACATACACGCCCGGGTCCCCGAAGGGATCATTGACGAGGTGGGGATCGAAGCGCGAGGCCATGCGGATTGAGACTCTCGGGGCTGGTGGCGAAGCAGCTCCAGCATATTCTACCTCACCGGCCAAGCCCCGCGCTGCCGGGAGGCGCGGCGCTCACTATGGCAGATCGACCGCGCGCGCCCTGGCCCAGCGCCGGGGCCACCTCGGATATCCGCAAGACAATCGAGATCGTGCTGCGGCTGAGCGATGATGTGAAGGCGTGTGCGGAGGAGCTGTCGTAGTCAGCGATGCCCCGCGCGTCCCGGATCGAGGTGGCCGAGACGCGTTACCGGCACAGCTTGACTGAGCGCTTGCTGGTGTCGTTCGGTACCTCGTTCGTTGTGTCACCGGAAGCCCGGGGACCAGCTGCGGCAGATCCGGCGCGCGAGCCGACGCCAGCGCGGCATTGCCTCCGACCTTCCTACCCTACCGTCGGTATCCGCCGAGGATGCCGATCGCCGTCAGAATGATGGCCGCAACGAGGATCAGCGTTAGAGTGAAGCTCGGCACGTAGAAGGTCGTGTAGACCTCCCAGCCAAGCAAGCGCAGGACCTGGGACACGTCGGTGTAGATGCCCACCAGATGACCGCCGAGTGTGCCGGTGATGCCCAGGAGGGCGCTGCCGAGCAGTGCCAGCCCGGCCATGACCCAGCGCATCGGACCCTCCCAGACAGCCTCGCCCTGGATCCAGCGGGTCGCCAACAGCAGCGCCCAGTATGCCAAAGTCCACGTGGCGACCAACATATGGTTGCGGCCAAGTGGCGTCGACGAAATTGCTTCCCACGGCCACACCAGAAGGCCGAAGACATAGGCAACAACGCCCAAGAATAGACCAACCGCCATCAGCGGCACGAGCGTCCGGTCGACGGCTTGAGCGAGCGGGCCGGCAGAGACGGCGCGCACCAGGATCGCCAGCGTCGCCGTCATCAGGAGGGCGATCGGAAAGTGAACCAATACTCCGTGATAGCCGGCCATGTCAGCCTCCCTTGCGAGCGAGCAAACCGTTGAGGGCGATGCCGAAGCCGGCAATGAGCAGCACGCCGGCGCCCACCGTCAGGAGCCACTGCCATCTGATCGCTTCGGCGAACTCTGCCTCGACACCGTAATGGGCGAGCTGGATTTCGCTATGGCGCGATTTAACCGGCACGCCCTCCCTGATCTTCTCGGCGCCGGCGTGCCTGGCGCTGTTGAGGTGCGGCCAGCTCACCTGCCCGGGGTAGAACAGCACCATATTGTACCAGGGCTGCTGCCATTGCGGCGCGTCACCCTCGAAGCGGGCGGCCATCAAGTCGGCATCGCGGCCCAGCCCGAGCGTCACCGGCAGAGACACGTAGTGCCAGCGGCTGCCGAGCGTATCGCGGTGGACGGCAAAGGCGAGGTTATAGCCCCCCCGGTCGACGAAGATCTTGTCGTCGGTCGGGCTGCCTGTATCCATTGCCCGGGTGAGCGTGACCTCCCAATAGCCGTCCTGCCAGCGCGCCTTGCCTGCCACCTTGATGTTGCCGTGCGACCCGTCCCCCGGACGCAGCAGGCGGCGCGGAATGGTGTCGCCGTCCTTCCATGCGTAGCTGACGTCGAAGGGCACCGCAGTGGTTTCGGTGATGAAGTAGACGTCGTCGAAGCCCAGCTTGCGGTCCTTCAGGTCATCCCAGGACAGGGCGCGGCGACCGGTCTTGTCAGGGTCGAGCATGAAACGCGGCTGGCGCTTCTCCGGATCCCAGTTATCGGCGAAAGGGCCGCGTCCGGCATCGCCTGCGCGCAGCTCGAACACGTACTGATCGTCCGAGGCGTCGATAGGGTTCGACCGGTGTGCCCGCCAGTGCCAAAGATCGAGGAAGTAGCCGGCCTTGCGCAGGGCGGCCAGCTGCTCCTCAGGCACCACAGAGGCCCAGTCGTTGATGTTACTGCGCGTTGCCGGCAGGTACTTGCCAACCTCGATCTGTTTGCGCTTCTGGCCCAGGTAGGGATGGGCTTTGACCTCGTCGGGTTTCGCCTCGTTGGTGAAAAAGCGCATGCGATCGCCCACCGCGACGTAGCCGCCATATCTTGCGAACTCCGGAACGCTGCCATCGTCCACGAGCATGGTGACGCGGTCCTCGTAGATGCCTTGCGGCTGGGGACCGGCCACACTGGCGCCGTAGCGCACCCATTTGCCGCCGTCGAATTTCAGCATGTCGTGATAGATCGAGGGCTGCTTTGCCGGCCACCGGTAGCGGAAAACCATGTCGTGCCCGTTGTAGGCCGCCTTCACCTGCAACGGCATGGTCAGCTCTTTGGGGATGTAGATGTTGCGCGCAGTGTCATTTTGGATGACCCCGGTCCCATGGGTCAGCCAGGATACTCCGAGTGCGCCGAGAAAGACGGCGACCGACAGATAGAGCGATGCCTTTTTCATATCAGTCCCCCCTGCGGCAACTCCTCGTGCGTTGAGACAGCCATCCAACCACATGTTGGGCGGAACGATATTGATAAGGATCAATATGCGCCTGGCTCCACGTCGCGGAGAGCACGGTGAGCGGGCGCGGCGAGCCATGCCGGTTGGTCGCGTCAGCGCGCCGCAACCGTGGCGCACCATCGTCATCAGCCCCTCAATATAAGCGCAACAGCTTCATACGCGCGCAACAACTTCGGCTTGCTCCGAGTGTCCCGCGCAACCGGAACCTTTGTGCCCCAAGCCACGTTCGGCCCGGATAGCGAAACGTGGAGTCCCGCCATGCACGCCCAGCAGATGATCGCCACGCATCCCCACGTGAAAGGCAGCACCGACGAAATCCTCATCCGTTGCATCGAGGAGTGCTACGCCTGCGCCCAGAGCTGCACCGCCTGCGCGGACGCCTGCCTTGGCGAGGACTCCGTGAAGGACCTCCAGCAATGCATCCGGCTCAACCTCGACTGCGCCGACATCTGTGCCGCGAGCGGAGCCATTGCCACGCGCCGCACGGGCTCGAACGAGCAGATCATGCGGGACATGCTGCAGACCTGCGCTGCGGCATGCGAGGTCTGCGCCGGGGAGTGCGAGCGGCATGCGAGCAGGCACGATTACTGCCGCATCTGCGCTGACGCATGCCGGGCGTGCGAGCAGGCCTGCGAGGACGCCGTAAAGAGCGTTCACTGACGGGATCGGCCGTCGACGTTGCAAGGTCGGCGCCCTGCGCCGATGCGCCGAGCAACTGCATCGAAAACCGAACACAGGTTCCCGGATCATGGCCAGCTATCATTTCACGACCACAGTGCAGATGCCGATCGAGCAGGCTAAGGCCGCGACCATAGCCGCTTTGGAGTACCGCGGATTCGGCGTGCTTACCGAGATCGACGTGAAGGCCACGCTCAAGAAGAAGCTGGGCGTCGATTTCAGGCCCTACGTAATCCTGGGCGCGTGCAATCCAGGCATGGCGTACAAGGCCCTGCAGGCCGAGGAAAAGATTGGCACCATGCTGCCCTGCAACGTGATCCTTCAGCAGCGCCAGGACGGCAGGACCGAGATTTCCGCGGTGGACCCGGCCGCCTCCATGCAGGCAATCGACAACAAGGAGCTTGCCCGCACGGCAGGCGACGTGGGCTCGATGCTGCGCCAGGTGATCGAAGAGCTGGGAACCGGCGGCTCCCAGCCTCGATCTGCTGCCGATCGATGACATCGGCCGGCTCGCGCCAATCTGGCGGTCGAGGAGTGCCTGCGCTTCGTTCCGCCGGTGCAGTTCTCAAAACCGCGTTTCGTCCGGAAGGATCTCGAGCTCGGCGGCGTGCGGCTGAGGAAGGGCCGCAGGATTACGGCGATGATCGTGGCCGCCCGCGGCCAATGTGCAACCGGAGCGGCTTCTCACTGGACCACGATCACGCCCTTCATGCCCGCCTCGTAGTGACCAGGGATCAAGCAGGCGAATTCGAACGTTCCCGCTCTTGCAAAGCGCCAGATGAGCTCTTTGCGGGCGGCGGGTTTGAGGCGTGTACCGTTGGGCTCGTCGTGGTCCATGTCGGGGTGCTTCTCCATTTCGGCCTTGTGCTCTTGGTTTTTGGCGAAGGAGTCGATCAGGAGCTCGTGTTCGAGCTGGCCCTCGTTCCGGATCACGAACTTGATCTGTTCGCCCTTCCTCGCTTCGACCCGATCAGGCGCAAACGACATGGAGCCGTCCCCCTCCTTCATGACGATCTCAATGGTGCGGAAGGGTTTCGCGGCATCGCCCGGCTCACCCGCCTCGAAGCTGCGGGCCGCGTGACCGCCCCTGTGACCCCCGTGAGCGTCGCCATGAGCCGAGGCCCGCGTCATCATCTCGGGGCCGAATGCCGCGGCCGCGAGAGCCAGCAGCGTCGCCACGGATGCACCAATGATACGCTTCATGATGAAATATCCCTCTGTTGCATGACGGTCGATCAGTCGAACTTGGCCTGCACGGTCCCGCCGGTGGGCAGCCTGATCTGCACGGCGCCCTTGAGATCGGCGGGCAGTGCCGCGCCAGCAGTTCCGCTCAGCTTGTTGGCGGCTTCCGGCGCCAGCTCGATGCGCTGCGGCTTGCCGCCGACTACGAAGATGCCGGTGGCCTTGAACCCTTTGGCATCAATCGGCTTGTCGTTCTCATCGCTGATATAGACGGCGAGGGTCTTGTCCTTCGCCACCAGCTCGACGTGGTAGTCTCCTGCATCGACCTGCCGCCCGCCATTCTTTCCCTTCTCGGGACCATGAGCGTAGGCCGTAGCGGCGAACGCCAGGGCGCCGACAAGCACGAGGATTTTCTTCATCGTCTTCTCCTTTCATCAGTAGGCGTGAGTGGGACGGGCCATTCCGTCAGCAGCGGACGCCCGCGCACTTTCAAGTAGGCGCGCGAGCGGTTTGGCGCCGAGCCGCAGGAACAGGATCGGCGTCAGGAACGCATCAAGCAGCGTGGCGCTGACGAGACCGCCGAAGATGGTGATGGCGACCGGGTGCAGCACCTCCTTGCCGGGAGCGCCAGCATCTATCATGAGCGGCGAGAGCGCGAGGCCCGCCGAGAGCGCCGTCATCAGCACGGGCGTCATGCGCTCCAGGCTGCCGCGCACCACCAGCTCCCGGCCGAAGGGCATGCCCTCATTGAGCGCCAGATTGATGTAATGGCTGATCTTGAGGATACCGTTGCGCGAGGCGATGCCGGTCAGCGTGATGAAGCCGATCATAGAGGCCACCGAGAGCGGCTGGTCCGCCAGCCACAACGCAGCAACGCTGCCGATCAGCGCCAGCGGAACACTCCCCATGACGATCAGCGCCAGGGCAGCAGAGCGGTAGCGGCTGTAGAGAATGGCGAAGATGATCGCCAGAGATACCACTGACAGTGCGCCGATGGTGCGGCTGGCCTCCTCCTGCGCCTGGAATGTGCCGGCAAGCTCGGTGAATACACCGCTCGGGAGCTGCATGGAGGCCAGCTCTCCTCGGATCTGAGCGATGATTCTGGCCATGTCGGCGGAGCCCTGCACGTTGGCTAGCACCGCCACGCGCCGCTTGCTGTTCTCGCGCAGGATCTGGTTGGGCCCGTCGGCCTCGCGCACCTCAGCGATCTGGCGCACGGGGACCCAGCCGTAGGGCGTCTCGATGAGGAGGTCGCTCAAGCCTGTTGTCGTGCGCTGGTTGTCGTTAAGGCGCAGCACGACATCGAAGCGGCGGACGCCATCAAACAGGCGCGACACCACCCGGCCGTTGGAGAGCCGCTCCAGCTGCTCGGTGATGGCTTGGGGCTGCAGGCCATAGAGGGCAGCGCGCGAATAGTCGACGACAATCTCGAGCTGCGGCACCCGCACCTGCTTCTCCACCTGCAGGTCGGCGATGCCTTCGATTTTGGCCATGCGGAACCTCGCCTGCTCGGCCACGGCCCGAATGATGTCGAGGTCCTCGCCAAAGACCTTGAGGACAATCTGCGCCCTCACCCCGGAGAGCATGTGATCGAGCCGGTGCGAGATCGGCTGGCCGATGTTGAGGGAAACTGGCAGCACGGAGAGCCGGGCGCGGAGGTCGTCGACGACCTCGTCCTTGTTGCGACCGCCCGGCTTCAGGTCCACCTCAAGCTCGGAGGAGTGCACGCCCTCGGCATGCTCATCCAGCTCCGCCCTGCCGGTTCGGCGGCCAACGGACTTCACCTCCGGAACCTCGAGGACGAGCTGCTCCGCGATCAACCCCACCCGGTTGGATTCGGCGAGGGAGATGCCGGGATTGAAGAGCATGTTGATCGTGAAGGTGCCCTCGTTGAACGGCGGGAGGAATGCGCGCGGCAACTGCCATGCCGCGGCGGTGGCCGCGACGATCCCAACCAGGGCGGTACCGAGGAGAAGCTTTTGGTGAGCGAAGCTGCGCTCCAGCAGTTGCCGATAGAGCCACTTGAGTGTGCGGACGAGCCAGCTCTCCCGCTCCTCCAGGCGCTTCAGCGAGGGCAGCATGTAGTAGGCCATCACGGGGGTGAGGGTGATCGACACGATCAGGCTTGCCAGGATGGAGATGATGTAGGCCTGCCCGAGCGGGGCAAAGAGGCGACCCTCAATGCCTGACAGGGCGAACAGCGGCACGAACACCAGCACGATGATGAACGTCGCGTAGACGATGCCCGATCGCACTTCATTCGAGGCCGAGACGACCACGTCGAACGTGGAGCGGGGGCTTCCGTACTCGCGGTTCTCCCGCAGGCGGCGGAAGATGTTCTCGACATCGACCACGGCGTCGTCGACCAGCTCGCCGATGGCAATCGCCAGGCCGCCGAGAGTCATGGTGTTGATGGAAAGTCCAATCAGATTGAAGATGATGGCCGTGGCGAGAATCGAGACGGGAATGGCGGTGAGCGAGATGGCCGTGGTGCGCCAGTTCAAAAGGAAGAGGAACAGGACGACTGCCACCACGGCGACGGCCTCAAACAGCACGCGGGTAACGTTCCGGATGGAGGTCTCGATGAAGTTGGCCTGGCGGAAGAGGATGTGATCCGCCTTGATGCCCTGGGGCAGGGATGCGCTCAGCTCCTTGAGAGCTGCCTCGATCTCGCGCGTGAGGCGCACCGTGTCGACGTCGGGCTGCTTCTCGATCGATACGACCACAGCGGGCTTGCCCATGTAGCCGGCATCGCCGCGCTTCATGCGCGCGCCGTAGCTCACTTCGGCCACTTGGCGCAGATGGACGGGCCGATTGCCCGATTTGGCCACAACGAGATTTGCCAGGTCATCGAGCTTGAGCGTGAGCCCGACGTTGCGGATCAGGTACTCCTGCGCGTACTGCTCGGTGAAGCCGCCGCCGGTATTGGCCCCAAATTGCGAAAGCGACTTCTCGAGCTGCTCGTAGGTGATTCCAAACGCGCGCAGCGCCGCCGGATTGGGCGCCACGCGGTACTGGCGCACCTCACCGCCCATGGGGATGACCTGCGCCACGCCCGGGATGGCGAGCAGGCGCGGCCGCACAACGAAGTCTGCCGCTTCTCGCACCTCCATGGGAGAAACACTCTCAGGCGCGGACAGAGCGACCAGGAGAATCTGCCCCATGATGGAATTGATGGGGCCCATCTGTGGCAGCGTGTTGGGGGGCAGCTGTGCTTGCACGAGGCTCAGGCGCTCGGCAACCTGCTGACGGTTGCGAAAGATGTCTGTGCCCCAGGCAAATTCGACATAAACAATAGAGAGACCCACGCCGGAGACCGAGCGCACGCGCATCACTCCCGGCAGGCCGTTCATCTGAGTCTCGATAAGGTACGTAACGCGCTGCTCGACCTCCTGCGGGGCAAGGCCTTCGGCCTCGGTCATGATGGTGACCGTCGGCCGGTTGAGGTCGGGAAACACGTCGACCGGAAGCTGCCTGGCCGTGAGCGTGCCAAGCAGGACGAGCACGGCGGCAGCCACCAGAACCAAGACCCGGTTCTTTAGGGACTGTGTGACGAGGAAGGTGAACATGCGCGCCTCGGCTACCGGATCTGGTTGAGAAGCTCGGCCCCTTGCGTCACCACGCGTGCACCGATGCGCACACCGTCGAGAACAATCACCCGATCAGCATCGAGAGGCTCGACGCGGACCATGCGCGGTTCGAAACGTTCGGCCCCCGTGTGTTCGATCACAATCGTTTGGCCACTCGTGCTGCGCAGGACGCTTTTGCGCGGAATGGCCAGCCCGCGTATCTCTTCGCCGGTGGCCGCCAGCACCGTCACGAGTTGCCCCACGCGGAGCCCCTTGGGTGCTCCCTGGATGGCAAAATGCACGGGAATTGCCTGGCTGCGGTCGGTCAGGCCTGCTCCCTGAAACGACAAGACCAGAGTGGCCCCCTCGGCGGTGCGCGCCGTAGCACGTTGGGCATCTGGCATAACGTTAAAGGTGAGCGCCTCAATCCACAGCCGCGCCGGATCGATGATCTGGAAGACGACCGCATTTGTCTCGGCGATCTGACCGGCTACGGCGTTGGCTGATGCGACAACGCCCGACACGGGCGCGGTGAGCTGTTCCGACTCGGCACGGACGTTGTCGAGCTGGGCGCGGCGCTCCTTCAGTCCCTTGAGCTCGAGAATGGCTTCGTCGAGGGTGACCTTTGGCACTGCGTTGATCTTGGCGAGACCTTCATAGCGGTGGATCCGCTTCGCGACGATGCCGATCTGCTGATCCAGCTCGCCCTGCTTCTGACGCATGTCCGAGACGTCGATGGCCTGGAAAGGCGGCGTAACGAATGCGAGCACATCCCCGGCCTGAACCACCGTGCCGAGGCGCGGGAAGCCTCCTTTTGGCGCAGACAGCCTGCCGCTCACGGATGCCTGGACAAATCCGCTCGCATTCGGATCGGGAATGATCTGCCCGGGCAGCTCCAGCGTCCTGCGATGGGTCGCGGCGGCCGTCACCAGCGTGCGGATGGCCAGCAGCCGCTGCACAGGCTTGGGCACGAGAAGCGTACCATCGGACAGACGTTGTGCCAGCTCGCCGGTGACGGGAGCTGCCGCCTTGGGCGCCTCGTGTTCCTGGCCTTCGTGCGCGAATGCAAGAGGTGAGGCGAAAGCGAGGAGGGCCATCAACACGATAAGTGCCATCGTCAACTTCGGTCGGCGGACGAGCAGTCGCGACACGAGAGCTCCGGCGGCAAATGCGAGAACGAGCAGCGGCCAAGTGGCGCCTGTACTTGCGCGCTCCTTGAGGCCGAGTGCCAGGTCCTTGGCCAGATCATGAGCCGCGGCGGTGGACCACGGTCCCCCGGCAGTGGAGGCCTTGGCCGGTGCGGACGAGGGCGCATCCAGCTGGAGGGTACCTGAGAGCACCTCGGTATCATTGCCGTCGACAACCGTGAAGATCAGGTCGATCGAGCCACGCTCCCAGGGCGCAGGAAGACGATACACTCCATCCTTGAGAGTAGCCGCTTTGGAGCCGTCCGGCGTCTCGACGGTTACCTCGGCGCTGGTGATCGGCTCGTTGGTCTGGAAGCGGTCGAGATAGATCAGCAGCTCGCCCGACTTTCGCATGGCCAGGAGCTCGAAGGGGCCTGATCGCGCCTCCAACCGCGGCGCGAGGGTTGCCGGTGAAGCGGCTTTCTTCTCTTCGGCATGGTCGTGGCCTTCGTGCGCAAATGCGCTTTGCGGCGCCACTAGGAGAAGGAAGGTGAGCGCGCCCGTGCAAAGGCGGGGAATCAATGAGATCATAACGGCCTCGATCTGGGGTTAGCGGAGCAGCCGCGTTCCATCGCCCGCGCGCACAGCGCGGAACCGGCGCGGAAACGGCTTCCGCGCCTAGATCAGACCAGGTGCCGGGGAGGCTCGGGTGGCACGCCGGGCGTTGTGCCGGGTCCCCATAGGAGTGACATCAAATAACTTTCAGAGGCCGCAGGCGGGGGCACAACGGCGATCAAGGCGGGCAGCGCTGCGGCGCAACAGCCCTGACCAGCCGGATGGCAGCATCCACCCACACAAATCGTCGCTCCCTCTCGGTTCGGAAAGTCCGATTTCGCGGTCCAAAAGGTGTCCTCGGTATCGAGGGCCGCGCTCCTCAGCTCGTCCCCTGTTCGGACTTCGCCTTGGACGTTCGGTTTGGAAACGGGATGCTCGACATTGACCGGTCCGTGGTGATGGCCGGCATGGGCCTGGGCACCCGAGGGCGCAAGCAACATCGCGGCAGCCAGAAAGCTGGCTGCGATGAAGAGCCGCGACAGGTGTGTCAGGTAAGCCATACTGCGTGTCTACCACAGAACCCGCTCGGATGCCGAGCGCGAGCTGCAGATAAAGGTTCTTGCGGAGGGAAGGTCAAGGGGGTGCGATCCCGCCCGCAGGCGTGTCCAGCTTGGCCGATTTGATCGACGAGCTTGCTCATGTCGACCATGGTCTCGTGATGGTGATGGGCAAGGGAGGCGTAGGCAAGACGACGGTGGCTGCAGCCATAGCGGTCGCGCTGGCCAAGCGAGGCTTGCCAATTCACCTGACCACCACTGATCCTGCGCAGCATATTCGCGAAATGCTGGCGTCCGAACTGCCGGGTCACGTCCTGCTCCTCCTCGATACGGCCGGGAGATACCATCGGGAATTGACGCAAAAAGCGGGGCCTGACACGAGAATCCACACCCCCTCATGCTTCTGCAGGACGCGGATTTGACGAAGATCCTGATCGTCACACTGCCCGAGACGACGCCCGTTCTCGAGGCCAGTGCCCTTCAGGACGATCTTCGCCGAGCACAGATCGAACCTTTCGCATGGGTGATCAACGGCAGTCTCGCTGCCGCGCAAACAAGAGACCCGGTTCTGCGCGCCCGGGCCGTCGCGGAAATCGCTCCGATAAGGAAGGTCAAGGAGCAACTGGCGAAGCGCGTGGCCCTGATACCCTTCCAGACGGAAGAGCCTGTTGGCATCGAGCGCCTTACAGGGCTGTCAAGCCGGATGGTACGTGCGCCGCGGTAGCCGTGCGGTGAATGTCGCGGGGGTCGCGATGGGCTTGCCGCGTTTGTCGACCCGGGCGAGGCGGCACAAGTCGGGCGCCCCACACTCCTTGGGGCACCTTCGGCTGGGTCGTGAACGACGGTTGCGAAGTGTTTGTCGTTGTCGGTTCGGTCGTCGCGTACGGTCGTTGCCGGAGCCACGGAGCTGCAGGGCGCCGAATCTTGCGATCGATCACGCGATCTGTTCGGGGAAAAAAATAAAGGCTGGCCCGCGATCGTTGATCCGCGTCAAAGCGCTGCGATCCTAAGGAGCCGCAATTGTGTCCAGACCCCGACGTGCTTCGACCAATAGCGGTGTGAACGAAGCTGGGGGGACCCGCGGGAAACTGATGGCGGACCTAGCCGCTCCGCGGCACGTCGGGGCCGAAGGCTCGAGGGCTCAGCCGCTGGTGGTCGACAGAGCCCCAACAGCATGGCCGCGAGGGCGGCGCGGACAACGGCCAGCGTCAAAGCGCACGCAGCCCTCCAGAAAGCGGGAGGGCGATTGTGGCGCGCAGGCCGCCCTTGACCCGATTGCTCAGCGTGAGTCTGCCGCCGTGCGCCTCCACGATCGACTGGGCGATCGCCAGGCCGAGGCCGACACCGCCAGTGTCGCGGCTGCGAGATTCGTCAAGGCGATAGAACGGCTCGATGACGCGTGTCAGCTCCTCCTGGGGGATCCCCGGCCCTTCGTCGTCGATATCGATCTCGATCGCCTGCGATGTTCGGCGGATGGTGACGGTGCCGCTCTTGCCGTACTTGACGGCGTTCTCCAGGAGATTGCGGACTGCGCGCTTCAAGGCGGCGGGCTGACAGGCGTAGATGATCGGCTCTGCGGGCTGCAGGCGAGCCGAAAATCCTGTGTCCGACATGTCGTCGACGACGCTCTGCAGGAGAGAGGTGACGTCCGTGAGCCGGCGGGGCTCGCCCGTGCTCTGGTCACGCGCGAGCTGCAGCGTGGCCCCGATCATGGCATCCATCTCGGCGATGGTGGCCAGCATCTTGTCGCGCTCGTTGGCGTTCTCGACGGTCTCGGCGCGCAACCGCAGCAGGGTGAGCGGCGTGCGCAGGTCATGCGAGATGGCCGCGAGCAGGCGCGTGCGGCTGTCGATGAGCGTGCGCAGGCGCACCTGCATGTCGTTGAAGGCGCGGGCCGCCTGTCGCGTTTCGACGGTTCCAGCTTCCGGAAGCGGCGGTGCGCTGACGTCCTGCCCGAGCCGCTCGGCGGCCGTTGCAAGCGCGGCAAGGGGCCGGGTCACGCGGCGCACGGCCCATACCGACACGGCAAGGATGATGACGCCCATGATCGCCATCGAAAGCAGGAACTGCGCGGAGTAGGCGGGGCCGGCGCCGGGCAGCCCGGTGGCGAAGGTGAGCCACGGCCCGTCGGTCAAGGGAATCGCGACCTGCAGGTCCCTGACGGCGAATCCGTTGAGGCCGTGCATCATTCGGGGGCCGTGCGGCATCATCATGTGCCACGGCCCGAAAGGCGGACCTTCCACCGCCGACGCCCATACCCGCGGCCGGCTGGCGGAGCCGAGCGACAGCCGATCGGCAAGGTAGCCCTTGATCGCCTCCGCGGCCGACGCGTCGCCATCGGCGGCAGGGACCGGCGGAGCCTGGGTGGAGAGGGAGACGCGGAAGCTCTGGTCGCTGAGTGCGGCGACAATGCGGGGCCGGGCCTCGCGCGGGGCCTCCTGGATGAGGCGCGTCAGGTTGGCGATACGCTGGGCGGTGGCAAAGCCGCCGACCGCACGCACGGCCTGCTCGCGATCGGCAGTGTAGATCCATGAGCCCACGGCATGGGACACAACCAGGCCCAAGAGCAGAATCAACAGGGTTTGTCCAAAGAGGCTGCGGGGGAAGAAGCGGGTCATGCATGGCTCACTGCGGGCGTGAACATGTAGCCGCCGCCCCACACGGTCTTGATGATGCTGGGATTGGCTGGATCATCCTCGAGCTTGCGGCGCAGCCGGCTGACCTGGGTGTCGATGCTGCGATCGAGTGTCGTCGCGGCTCGGCCGCGTGAAAGATCGAGCAGCTGATCGCGGTTGAGCACCCGCTGTGGACGCTCCACCAAGACGATCAACAGATCGTACTCGCCGGTGCTGAGTGGCACGACAGTACCGTCGTCACGGACGAGCTCGCGCCGGCCGGTGTCCAGACGCCAGCGATCGAAGCAGTAGTGCCTGGGCTGCTGGGCCTGACCAGGTGCCGCTGTGTTCCCAGGGCTGCGGCGCAGCACGGCCCTGATGCGGGCGATGAGCTCGCGGCTGCCGAAGGGCTTCGGCAGATAGTCGTCCGCGCCCATCTCCAGGCCGATGACGCGGTCCAGCTCATCGCCTTTGGCCGTCAGCATGATGATCGGGACATTGGCTTGGGCGCGAAGGGTGCGGCACAGCGACAGCCCGTCTTCGCCCGGCAGCATCAGGTCAAGCAGGATCAGACCGATCCGGTTGTCGGCCAGCACCTGGCGCATGGCGCGGCCGTCGGCTGCAACGCTGACGCGGAAGCCCTCCCTGGTTAGGGCTCGGGAGACGAGCTCGCGGATCTCGCGGTGGTCGTCGACAATCAGGATGTGGGGTGCGCTTGGCATGGAGAAGATATAGGCGACGGCGCGAACGCGTTTTCGCGAAATGTGTGTCGAAGTGTTACCAGGGCCCGCCCTTGACACACTTTGTCACAAATCAGCGCCGGTCGGAAAAACTTCAGTGAAACCTCCCCGCTTCCAATGGCCGAAACGGACCACCCGGTCGCGTTGCAGCGGATTGGAGAGAAACATGAAGAAGAAGACCCTGGTGATTGGCGGCGTGACGCTCGCAGCCACTCTTGCCGGCGGATGGGCCCTGGCCCAGTCGGTCGGCCCCCCGAGTGGCTTTGGTGCGTTTTCCATGCACGGCCAGGCCCCCGGCGGGATGGGTCATGGAAAAATGAAGGGAATGGGCGGTCACAGGCCCGGAATGATGAGGGGCATGGATCACGGCACGGGCCATGGCCCCGGCATGATGAAGGGGATGAGTGGCCACGGGCCTGGGATGATGAAGGACCCCGGTATAATGCACGGCGGGCAGGGAGCGGCGTTTGCCGATCCGACCCAACTTGAGCCGCTCAAAGCCGAGCTTGGCATCACGGCCACGCAGGAAACGGCCTGGAACACGTACGCCAAGGCCCTTCAGGACGCGACGTCGGCGATGAGCACGGCGCGGGAGAGCGTCGATCCGGGCACGGTGAGCAAGATGACGCCCTCCGAGCGGTTTGCGTTCGTGAGCGGGATGCGCGAGCAGGCGCAGAAGCGGTTCGAGGCCGTCGGCACGGCCGCCAACGAGCTTCTCGGTGTGCTCGACGACGCGCAGAAGGCCAAGGCCCGCGACACCCTCCCTGGCCTCGCTTTCGGGCCGGGCCGGTGGGGTCCGTTCGCATCCGACCAGTCCCACAAGCACTAAGGAGATCGGTCGCGGCAACCCCGGCGCTTCCACCCTCAGTGCGGCTCGTCGCTCCGAGGCTGATCGCCGGACCGCCCCCCTCTCTTGCGAAAGCTGAACGAGGCCACCAGCAATGTCGATCCATGCATCTCTGACGCGGCGCCGGGCGCTCCTCCTGTCCGGCGCGGCCGCAGCCGGCCTTGCCGAGTCTACGTTGCCACGATGGGCCCAGGCGGCCCCCGCCCCCCAGGCCGCATTGCCGGTCCCGCGTTTGATCGAGGCCCGTAACGGCGAGCCTGTCACCCTCACGCTGCAGAGTACGCAGCACCGCTTTGGAACGGGGCCGGCGGTGTTCGCGCGTGGCATCTCGGCAAGCTATCTGGGGCCGGTGGTGCGCGTCAGCAGTCGCGACACCATTCCGTTCCGGGTGGAGAACCACCTCGATGAGGAGACGACCCTCCACTGGCACGGGCTTTGGGTGCCGTCGCACGCCGATGGTGGCCCTCACAATACCATCAGGCCCGGCGCCGTCTGGTCTCCGGAGCTCACGATCCGGCAGCCCGCGAGCACGGCCTGGTTCCACCCGCACCCGCATGGCAACACCGCGCGGCAGGTCTATTCGGGGCTTGCCGGCCTGATGATCATCAGCGACGGCGCGGATGGCGACCGTGGCTTGCCGATAGCGTACGGCGTCGACGATCTGCCGCTTGTCCTGCAGGACAAGCGGTTCGGGCGCGGTGGCGCGCTCGTCTACGACCCGGACATGATGGACCTGATGCACGGCTTCCAGGGCGACACGCTGGTCGTGAACGGCGCCATCGGCCCGGTCGCGCGTGTACCCGCGGGATACGTGCGCTTGCGCCTGCTGAACGCGGCCAACGCCCGCGTCTTCGATCTGCGCTTCTCCGATCGCCGGCCGTTCTTCGTGGTGGCCGGCGACGGCGGGCTTCTCGCCGAGCCAGTCGAGGTGCGGAGGCTGGTGATTGCGCCGGCCGAGCGCTACGAGGTGCTGGTCGACTTTACCGACGGACGTGCTGTCGACCTCCTGACTGCGCCCGATGCAGGTCATGGACCCGGGATGATGATGCCGATGATGGGCGCCCGGCGCCAAACGGCGGGGACAGTCGAGACATTCATGCGGTTCGAAACCGACCCAGCACTGAAGGCAGCCGTCACTCGCCTGCCTCGGTGGCTTGCGACGCTTGCACCGCCGGACGTCAACTCGGCCGTTGCCTGGCGCACCTTCGAGCTCAACCCGATGATGGGGATGGGCGGCATGATGGGGATGGGCATGATGCACGGCCCGGGCCGGGGTGCGCGGTCGGCGCACGTGATGGGCATCAACGGCCGCTCCTTCGCCATGGATCGGGTCGACGTGACGGCGAAGCTCGGAACCGCGGAGATCTGGGAGATCA
>DASURA010000229.1:0-16688 GCA_036280295.1 Hyphomicrobiaceae bacterium | reverse complement strand
CAGCGTGAAGGCGATCGGAAAACCGAACATGATGAAGACGACGAACAGGGCGAGCATCAGCACGCCGAGCTCGGGATTGCCGAGGCCGAGCATCAAATGTCTCCCTTCCGCAAACCGGCTTCTTCCGCCGCGGCCATTTCGGCGGCCTTCTTCTGCTCGGCCTTCTCCAGCATGACTTTCTCCAGCTCTTCCACATCGTGGAGGCGGGCCGGCCACTGGCCGGTTCTGGCGCACCGGATGCAGCGGATCACCTCGACGATCCCCTGCATCACCATGAACACGCCGACGATCGGGATGATCCACTTGAACGGCCATACGATCGGCCCGTTCGGGCTCGCCGCGGAGTGCTCGTTCATCCGTCGCGACAGCTCGGCGAAGTTGAAGCCGGCGTAGATGAATGCGAGCATGCCGGGGAAGAAGAAGAAGATGTAGAGCACGAGGTCCATCAGCGCCTGCCGCCGTTCGGACCAGGCGCGATAGAGAAAGTCGCCGCGCACGTGGCCGTTGCGCGAGAGCGTGTAGGCGCCGGCCATCATGAATAGCGTGCCATAGAGGATGTAGGCGGCGTCGAACGCCCAGTCGGTGGGGGCGCCGAACATGTAACGCGCGAACACCTCATAGCTGGTCGCGAAAGTCAGGAAGACGATGGACCAGCCGAAGGTCTTACCGACGGCTGCGCTGAAGGCGTCGACCGCATAAAGCAGGCGGTCGGACGTCGCCGCGCCGGTCGATCTGCGCAGAGAAGAGCGCAACTCGTATCCGAAGCTGACGAGGATGATCGGTACTGTAGCCAGGAAGGCATACAAGGGAAGCTGTTTGGGCCCGCCGATCAGGTCAAACAGGTATTGCGGATACGGCATGTGCTCTGAAACTCGGGCTGAGAGACTGGCTGCGGAGCCGGCCGCCGCAAGAGTATTCTCCTGCGGCGGCCGCGGATGGCGTTGCTATCAGCCGAAGTAGTGCTTGTAGGATGCCTCGTTCTGGGCAGTCGTGAGGTTGTTGGTCAGGAAGTACGGCGTCACCCGCTTGACCCACGCCTTCTGCGACGTCAGCACCTTGTTAAAGAACGGATCCTTGATGCCGCCCACCACTGTGTCCCAGGCCTTGAGCTGCGACTCCAGCACCGAATCCGGCGTCGTGACGATGTTGACGCCCCGCGCCTTGATGGCCTCCAGATCCTTCGAGTAGCGATCGTGTGCCATGGCGTACTGGTCCGCGGTCGCGGCGTAGGCGGCATTACGGACGATTGCCTTGAGTTCGGCAGGCAGGGCGTTGAACTTGGCCTTGTTGAAGCTCACCTCGAAGCACTCACCAAACTGATGATGGCTGCGCAGGTGGAAGTACTTGGCCACGTCCGGGAAGCCGAGGAGCAGGTCCGACGACGGGTTGTTGAACTCGGCGCCGTCGATCAAACCACGGTCGATGGCCGGAACGATTTCGCCGCCGGACATGATCGTCACGGCAGCGCCCATCTGCTTGAAGACGTCGGCTGAGAGACCGACGGTGCGGAACTTCAAGCCCTTGAAGTCATCGGCGCTCTTGATCTCCTTCTTAAACCAGCCGAGCGGCTGGTTAGGCATCGGGAAATAGAGGAAGCCGACAACGTTGAGCTTCAGGATGTCGCCGACGAGCTCGTTGTAGAGCGCCTCGCCACCACCGTAATAGAACCACGCGAGCTGGCTGTGCGCGTCCCAGCCATACGACGGCGGCGTGCCGAACAGCGAGGCGGCCTTGTTCTTGCCGTACCAATAGGCGCAGACGCCGTGACCGGCATCGAGCACGCCTGAATGGATGGCATCCTGCAGCTGGAAGGCCGGCACGACGGCGCCGGCGGCGAGCACGTCGAGCTTCAGGCGGCCGCCCGACATGTCGTTGACCTTCTTGGCGTAGTCGACGGCCATCTCGTGGAAGATGTCCTTGGTCGGCCAAGTCGACTGGTATTTCCATGTGACCGTCTGCGCGCGGCTGACTTGCGGCATCGCGACGGTGCCTACGGCCGCGGTGCCGGCGGCAACAGCGCCGGCCTTCAAGAATTTGCGGCGCGAAACCTGACTGGACTTGCTGCTCATTCTATCTTCTCCCTTGGGACTGCTTCCTCAAAGCGCATGCGCGACGCCCGCAGACATCCGTTGACTCGGACATCGATTTGCTTGTGCCATACCACGGCCTGCGCTGGCAGGGAAACGTGCCATGTACCGTCGTCGATCACAAGTCGCGAAGCTTGCGACGCAGCGCGACCGATCGAGCACGAACCCGCCCCCCCTCACCGACGCTGTTGGAGGGCGCAGATGATGGCAATCGGATATCACGATGAATGACGAGCAGAGGCGTGCCGATGCAAGCTAGACTTTCGGTGGTTGCGTCGACGGAGGCAGTCAAGCCATCCGCGGAAATCACACGCGACATCGGATGGTGGGTCCAGGGCCACGCCGTCAGGCCAGCCGCTGCGCCGCGACAGAGGAACAGTTTGACGAACCTCGGCGGCGTGCCGCACACATGGGGCAACAGCGCAGCCCGATAGCTCTGCCACTTTAGGCCTGTTCGGGCGGGCCAGGGCTGCCGGCGCCAAGAAACCTCGGGGAACTCCCATGCTGCAACTCGTCTCCGCCCTCGACCGCTTGGGAACCGAGAGCGCGTTTGAGATTCTGGCGCGCGCGGACGCTCTGCAGCGGCAGGGCAAGTCGGTCATTAACCTTGGTATCGGTCAGCCCGATTTCAAAACGCCGCCCCACATCGTTGAGGCGGCCGTCAAGGCGCTGCGCGATGGCCATCACGGCTACACGCCGGCGCAGGGGCTCGTCCCGCTGCGCGAGGCTGTCTCGCGCGACCTGAAGCGGCGCCATGGCGTCGAAGTGCATCCCGATACCGTTGTCGTCTGGCCGGGCGGCAAGCCCACCATGTTCTTTTCCATCCTGATCTTCGGTCAGCCCGGTGCCGAGATTCTCTACCCGGACCCCGGCTTTCCCATCTACCGCTCGATGATCGAGTTCACCGGCGCCACGCCGGTGCCGATCAAGCAGGACGAATCCAACGAGTTCAGCTTCACCGCCGACCAGGTGCTTTCGCTCCTCACGCCGAAGACCAGCCTGATCATCCTCAACAGCCCCGGCAACCCGTGCGGCGGCGCTGCAAGGAAGGAAGAGATCGAGAAGCTGGTGACGGGCCTGGAGCGCTTCCCCAACGTCGCGATCATGTCGGACGAGATCTACAGCCAGATGCTCTACGGCGGTCGCGAACACACGAGCTTCCTGCGCTACCCTTCAATCAGGGATCGCCTGATCGTGCTCGACGGCTGGTCGAAGACCTACGCCATGACCGGCTGGCGGCTTGGCTTCTCGGTGTGGCCCGAGAAACTGGTGGAGCGGGTGGTCCGCCTCGCCGTCAACTGCCACTCCTGCGTCAACGCCCCGACGCAATACGCCGGCATCGCCGCCCTCGACGGCCCGCAGGACGAGGTGCACAAAATGGTCGCGGCCTTCGACGAGCGTCGCCGCACGATCGTGCCGCTGCTCAATCAGCTGCCGGGCTTCACCTGCCTCGATCCGGGCGGTGCCTTCTACGTGTTTCCAAACATCACCGGCACCGGCATGGATTCGCGCACGCTGCAGAACCGCATGCTGGAGGAGGCCGGCGTCGCCACCGTCTCCGGCACCAGCTTCGGCATCCACGGCGAGGGCTACATCCGCTTCTCCTATGCCAACTCGGTGGAGAACATCCGTGAGGCGATCGGGCGGATTGCGGCACTGCTGAGAGGGTGAGGCGAGCGCCGCCGCGTGTCCTGATCGCGAAATTCGTCTCAGCATGCCGCAAGGTTGGAACGAATTTCGCGATCTGAAGGAACTAGCCTCCTCACCCATACGTCCGCTCGTCGGCAATCACCTTGCCGTCGTTGGGCAGGGAGCCCGGTGGCACCAGCTCCACCTCGCCCTTGAGCTTGGTGACCGCCAGCAGGGTATCTGCAAGGCTGGCCCTGAGGCCTGCGTCGCTCGGCGCCTCGGCGCGCAGGGTCATGGTATCCTGCTCGCCGGAGCGGCCGACCACCAGCCGCACCCGACCGACGCCAGCGTGTCGCTTGGCCACGTCGGCCACCTGCTCGGGGTGCACGAACATGCCCTTGACCTTCGTGGTCTGGTCGGCGCGACCGAGCCAGCCCTTGATGCGCATGTTGGTGCGCCCGCACGGGGAGATCCCCGGCAGCACCGCCGACAGGTCGCCGGTGGCGAAGCGGATCATGGGATAGTCGCGATTGAAGGAGGTGACGACCACCTCGCCCACCTCGCCCTCCGGGACCGGATCGCCGGTTCCCGGCCGCACAATCTCGACGATCACGCCCTCGTCGACGATCATGCCGTCGAGCGCCGGGCTCTCATAGGCGATGATGCCGAGGTCGGCCGTGGCGTAGGTCTGGAAAGTGGCGACGCCGCGCTGCTTGTACTCGGCTCTGAGCGAGGGAAATAGCGCGCCGCCGCTCACCACCGCCTTCTTGAACGAGGTGGCGTCCTTGCCGGTGTCACGCGCCTTGTCGAGCAGGATCTTGAGATAGTCGGGTACGCCGACATAGACGGAGGGCTTGAGCACCTGGACCGCCTCGATCTGCTGCTCGGTGTTGCCGGGGCCGGCGGCGATCACGGCGCAGCCGAGTGCACGGGCGCCCGAATCCAGGATCCAGCCGCCCGGCGTGAGGTGATACGCGAAGGTGTTGTGCACGATATCGCCCTTGCGTACGCCGGCCGCATAAAGAGCGCGCGCCGTCCGCCACCAGTCGGCGCCGCGGCCTTCCGGCTCGAAGATCGGCCCGGGTGACATGAACACCCGCGCCACCTCTGCCGGCGGCGTCGTATTGAAGCCGCCGAACGGCAGCCGGCGGGCCTGCAGCAGGTGCAAGCCGGACTTGCGCAAGACCGGCAGAGCAGCCAAGCCCTCGCGCGAGGTGATAGCGCGAGGATCGATCCCCCGGAGATGATCCGCCCACCCCGGAGCGCCGGCCATCGCCTGGCGGATCAGGTCGGGAAGCAGGTTGAACTGGGCAAGCTCCCGCTGCTCGGGGTCGCGCGTCTCAAGCTGATCGAAATGCGGCGAGTCCGCCATCGGCCTTTCTCCGGAAGGAACGATAGGGGACGCTGGCCCCAACCCACCCTGCTTCTTGCCGAGCGGCGCAGGTTGGGTCAAGCGCAAGCGCAGACCCGACACATGGCGCCCCGGACTGCATTGGGTCCGCGCTTGCCTCGACCCCCTACCTACAGCGTGTGCTTGCGCTGCTGCACAATCATGTAGTTGTCGTAAGTGCTGTCGGCGACCTGCAACCACAGGTATTGATCGGCACGGAACACCTTGATGGAGTCCCAGATCTGCTTGAAGTCCTCGTTCTTGCCGGAGATCTCGGCATAGACCTCATTGGCAGCGCGGAAGCACACGTCCATGGTCGCCTCGGAGAACGGGCGCAGCTGGGCGCCGGCGGCCACCAGGCGTTTCAGGGCAGGCGGATTTTGCGCGTCGTAGCGTGCGCTGATGAAGGCGGTCGCCTCGCACGCGGCGGCGCCCAGGATGGTCTGATAGCTCGGCGGCAGATCGTCCCACTTGGCCTTGTTGATCTGGACGTGCAGCATGGCACCGCCCTCCCACCAGCCCGGATAGTAGTAATACTTGGCGACCTTATGCAGCCCGAGCTTCTCGTCGTCGTGAGGGCCAACCCATTCGGCTGCGTCGATGACGCCCTTTTCCAGAGCCGGCAGGATCTCGCTGCTGGGCAGTTGCTGGGGAACCACGCCGAGCTTGGCCATCACTGTGCCGGCAAAGCCGCCGATGCGCATCTTGATGCCCTTGAGGTCGTCGGCCGAGGCAATCTCCTTGCGGAACCAGCCACCCATCTGGGCCATCGTGTTGCCGGCCAGCAGGCCGAAGATATTGTGCTTGGCGTAGAAGCCGTTGATCAGGTCCTCGCCGCCGCCCTCGCGCCACCAGGCGCTTTGCATGCGTCCGTTGAGGCCGAACGGGACGGCGCACGCCAACGCGAACGTCGGGTCCTTGGCGGCCATGTAGTAGGGCGCCGTGTGACACAGCTCGACGCTGCCCGCGGAGACCGCTTCAGTCACCTCCAGGCTGGGGACTCCCTGGATCGCGCCTGCCGGGAAGCACTCGATCCTGAACTTGTTGTCGGTCGCGTCCGCCACGAAATCGGCAAAGCGCTGGGCGCCGCCAAACAGGGTGTCGAGCGACCTGGGCCAGCTCGTCGCCATGCGCCATCGCAGCGACGGCGTCGGCTGGGCAATGGCCGGTGCCGGCACGGCGGCTGACAGGCCGACGGCGGCTGCCGTGCCTGCGCTCCTCAGCAGCGTGCGGCGGGTGACGGGAGGCATGCTGGGCGTTCCTATAATGCAAGAGGCCGTGCGCGCAAACCAGTATCGCCGGCATGGCGGCCTGCGGGCCGCGCCTCTTGGCCGAGGCCATAGCACCCTTCCCGGTTGCCAGCGAGCAAGAATGGCCCATCTTTGTTGGTGAATGCCATCGCGGGGGCGAGCGTTGCACGGGAAGCACCAGTTGGCGCCGTCGTCCGGGCCGCAGCCGGGAGGGGCTCTCCTGGTCTTGATGATACACGCGCCATCTAGCAAAATCGCAGCATGCGGGCGACAGGCCCTGGATGTCCACGAACGGTGCGCGCACGTGGTCGCGAGACATGTTGAGCTGAGAGCGATGGCCTTCTGGGCCGGGGGGCTGACCGAGGCCGAGGCGGCGCGCGCCATGGCCGGACTCTCGGAGCGTCGCTATGTAGCCGGCGCCTACATCTGCCATCGCGGCGACCGGCTCGATTCCTGGACCGGCGTAATTACCGGCCTCGTCAAGATCAGCGCCATCTCCCGCAGCGGCAAGGCCATGACCTTTGCCGGCATCGGACCAGGCGGTTGGTTCGGCGAGGGCAGCGTCATCAAGAACGAGGCGCGCAAATACGATCTGGTCGCGCTGCGTGATGCCCGCTTGGCCCTCATGAAGCGGGCCACCTTCATGTGGCTGTTCGAGAACAGCGTCGGCTTCAATCGCTTTCTGGTGCACCAGCTGAATGAGCGCATGGGCCAGTTCATCGCCACCATCGAGCACGATCGCATTCACGACCCGCTGGCGCGGGTGGCCCGCAATCTTGCCTGGCTGTTCAACCCGGTGCTCTATCCGAACACGGGGGAGTACATCGAGATCACGCAGGAGGAGCTTGCCCTGCTTGCCGGTGTGTCGCGGCAGGTTGCCAACAAGGCATTGCAGACCTTGGAGGGAGCGGGGCTGGTGCGGCTGGAGCGCGGCGGGATCCGTGTGGTCGATCTCGCGTCGCTGGGCAGCTACGGCGGCTGATCAAAAGTATAGCTGACATCTGAACACATGTCTGTCAAGGTGCAGATTGAGCGCATCTGTCTTTACAGATAGGTGTGTTCGGCGTGGCTCGGATATGTCCAGTCCACCAATAAGGCGCGTCAACGCGCCCCGCTTCGGTCGAGTCTCAGGCCGGGCGTGGGCCGGCGCCACGTCGAAAGGGAGGAGAGCTGACCCGTGAGCTTCGACGGCTCCACGCGTCTTGATACTGTGCCGAAGCTGCTCCTGCGCAACGCAGCGCAATTCGCGGCGCGTCCGGCTATGCGGCACAAGGATCTTGGCATCTGGCAGACCTGGACCTGGGCGCGCCTTAGCGACGAGGTGCGCACCTTTGCGCTCGGCTTGCGCAAGCTCGGGCTCAACCGCGGCGATGCGGTGGCGGTGATCGGCGACAACCGCCCGCGTCTCTATGCCAGCTTCGCTGCAGTGCAGAGCATCGGCGGCATTGCCGTGCCGATCTACCAGGACTCGGTGGCCGACGAGATGGCCTATGTGCTCGACCACGCCGAGGTGAAGTTCGCAATCGCACAGGACCAGGAGCAGGTCGACAAGCTCATCTCGATCTCCGAGCGCGTGCCGCGGCTGCATACCATCCTCTACGAGGAGGAGCGGGGACTCGCCGCCTATGACCACACCAACCTGCTGTCGTTCGCGCAGGTTGAGGAGCTGGGCCGGCATGAGCTCAACGTGAACGCTGGCGCCGCCGGCTGGTGGCTCGATGAGATCGGCAAGGGGCAGGGCGCCGATGTCAGCGTGATGCTCTACACGTCCGGCACCACGGGCCGGCCGAAGGGCGTGGTGCTGACGCACGACAACATCGTCATCTCGGCCCAGAACGGCAACGCCTTCGACAATTTCACGCCCGCCGACACAATGCTGGCCTACCTGCCCATGGCCTGGGTGGGCGACCACATCTTCTCCTACGGCCAGGCCTTCGCCGCCGGCATGTGTGTGCACTGCCCGGAGAGCCCCGAGACGATCATCGAGGACCGGCGCGAGATCGCCCCCACCTATTTCTTCGCCCCGCCCAGAGTCTACGAGAACCTGCTCACCCAGATCATGGTGCGCATGGAGGACGCTGGCCGCAGCAAGAAGCGGATGTTCGACTATTTCCTGAAGGTGGCCCGTCGCTCGGGCGAGAAGATCCTCGACCGCAAGCCCGTCGGCCTCAAGGAGCGGCTGCTCTACGGGCTGGGCGACCTCCTCATCTACGCGCCCTTGCGCAACCGCATGGGCTTCTCGCACATCCGCGTGGCCTACACCGCGGGCGAGGCGATCGGGCCGGAGCTGTTCCGCTTCTATCGCGCCCTCGGCATCAACCTGAAGCAGCTCTACGGGCAGACCGAGGCCAGCGTTTACATCACGCTGCAGCCCGACGGTGAGGTCTATGCCGATAGCGTCGGCAAGCCAGGCCCCGACGTGGATATCAAGATCGCCGAGTCCGGCGAGGTGCTCTACCGCAGCCCCGGCGTGTTCCTGAAGTACTACAAAAACGATGTGGCAACGCGCGAGACCAAGACCGCCGACGGCTGGGTGCATACCGGCGACGCCGGCTTCATAGACCAGCACGGACATTTGAAGATCATCGACCGCGCCAAGGATGTAGGCCGCTTGAACAGCGGCGAGCTGTTCGCGCCGAAGTACCTTGAGAACAAGCTGAAGTTCTACCCGGAGATCCGCGAGGCGGTGGCATTCGGCCAGGAGCGCGACTGCGTCACTATGTTCGTCAACATCGATCTGACCTCGGTCGGCAGCTGGGCGGAGCGCAACAACGTCGTCTACGCCAGCTACCAGGAGCTGGCCGCCCATCCGCGCGTCTACGAGATGGTGCAGAAGCGCGTCGACGAGGTGAACCGGCAACTCGCCGAGGAGCCGCAGATGGCGGCATCCCAGATCAGGCGCTTCCTCATCCTGCACAAGGAGCTTGACGCCGACGACGGCGAGATGACGCGCACCCAGAAGGTGCGCCGCCCCGCCATCGCCGAGCGCTACGCCCCGTTGATCGAGGCGCTCTATGACGGCTCCACCCAATGCCACGCGGCTACCCAGGTAACCTTCGAGGACGGCCGCAAGGGTGTGGTTGAGGGCGATCTCAGGATCGTCGACATGCCGGCCTATCCAACAAGGGGCGCGGAGCCGGTGCGGGAGGCTGCCGAGTGAAGGCGGACGTGAAGCCAAGGCCGCTGTCGCCGGGCTCCGGACCGACGGTCGAGACGGGCGATGTTCTGCTCGCGGTGGACAACGTGTCTCTGTCGTTCGGCGGCGTCAAAGCCATCCGCGGGGTTTCGTTCGACATCCGCAAGGGAGAGGTCCGCGCCATCATCGGCCCTAACGGCGCCGGCAAGACGTCGATGCTCAATGTCATCAACGGCTTCTATCACCCGCAGGAAGGGACCATCACCTACAAGGGCCGCAAGCGCCACGACATGCGTCCGTATCTGGCCGCCAAGCACGGCATCGCGCGCACCTTCCAGAACGTTGCCCTGTTCAAGGGCATGTCGACGCTCGACAACATCATGACTGGGCGCGTGCTCAAGATGCGGCGTGGTCTTCTGGCGCACGCCCTGCATTTTGGTCCGGCCAAGTGGGAGGAGATCCGCCACCGCGAGGTGGTGGAGGGGATCATCGACTTCCTGGAGATCGCCCACATCCGCAAGATGCCGGTCGGCAAGCTGCCCTACGGGCTGCAGAAGCGCGTGGAGCTTGGCCGCGCGCTGGCCATGGAGCCGGAGCTGCTGCTGCTCGACGAGCCGATGGCCGGCATGAACCTGGAGGAGAAGCAGGACATGTGCCGCTTCATCCTCACCACCAAGGAGGCCTTCAACACCACCATCGCGCTGATCGAGCACGACATGGGCGTGGTGATGGACCTCTCCGACCGCGTCGTGGTGCTCGACCACGGTGTCCGCATCGCCGACGGCACCCCCTCCGAGGTACAGGCCAATCCGGATGTGATCGATGCGTATCTCGGGGTGGCGCACTGATGAAAACAGAAATCAGAAGTCAGAAATCAGAAATCAGCTCCCGGCCAGAAACGGAGCAGCGGGCACCTGACGTGCGTTCGTTCCGGGACCTTAAGGTGTACCAGGACGCTTACAGTGTTTCCTTGGCAATACACAAGATGACCTTGGGTTTTCCGAAGATGGAGCAATACGCCCTCGCCGATCAGATGCGTCGTGCGAGCAAATCCATATGTGCCAATATAGCTGAAGGTTTCGCCAAGCAGCGGGCGTCATCGGCCGATTTTTTCGCAGGTTCGTCATGATGGCGGTTGGCTCAAGCGATGAGATGAAGGTCTGGCTGGACTATAGTCGAGACCTTGGGTACGTCGATGCAGCCCAAGTCAAAGCGTGGCAATCGGAATACACCGACATTTCACGGATGCTGCACGGGCTCATCAGGAACTGGAACTAGAAAATCTAAGTCAAAAATTGGAGACAGAAACGCGGTGTTCTGATTTCTGATTTCTGACTTCTGATTTCTCGGAGACCGCGGTGGAAGCGCTCGGCCCATTTTTAGAGATCCTGATCGGCGGGCTCCTCGCTGGCGTCCTCTACTCGCTGGTTGCCCTCGGCTTTGTGCTCATCTTCAAGGCGTCCGGCGTGTTCAACTTCGCGCAAGGCGCGATGGTGCTGGTGGCCGGCCTGGCGCTGGTGCGCTCGCTCGATTACCTCGCCGCGCAAGGCGTTCCCATGTGGGGGGCGACCATTCTCGGCCTCCTGTTCGCCGCCGCGGTCATGGCCATCGCCGCCTGGCTGATCCAGCGCTTCGCGCTCGGGCCGCTGGTCAACCAGGATGCACTGACGCTGTTCATGGCCACCATCGGCGTCACCTTCATCCTGGAAGGCGCGGGGCAGATGATCTTCGGCTCGGATGTCTATCCGCTGCACCTGCTGCCGTCGAATGCCTGGTTCCTGTTCGAGGGCACCTTCCCCGGCGGCGTCCTCGTCGACCAGCTCGACGTGCTGGGCGGCCTGATCGCCGGCGTGCTGGTGGCGGCGCTCGCTGCCTTCTTCCAGTGGACCAAGACCGGCCGTGCGCTGCGCGCCGTCGCCGACGATCACGCCGCGGCGCAGTCGGTCGGCATTCCGATCGCCTGGATCTGGTTCGTGGTGTGGCTGGTGGCGGGGCTGGTGGCGCTGGTGGCGGCGGCCGTGTGGGGCACGAAGCTCAGCGTGCAGTTCTCCATCACGTTCCTGGCGCTGAAGGCGCTGCCGGTTCTCATCATCGGCGGCTTCACGTCGGTGCCCGGCGCCATCGTCGGCGGCCTGCTGGTCGGTGCCGGAGAGAAGCTCGCGGAAGCCTACCTCGGCCCCTACATCGGCGGCGGCATCGAGTATTGGTTCGCCTATGTGCTGGCTCTGGTGGTGCTGCTCGGACGGCCGCAGGGGCTGTTTGGCGAGCGGATCATCGAGCGGATTTAGGGGTAGGCCGTGGAAGTCGGAAGTCAGAAATCAGAACTCAGAAGAGGCGTCGGTGAAACCGCATTATCGCCTCCGCCCGGCTTCCGATGTCCGATTTCCGATTTCTGATTTCTTGAGGAAACAATGCTCTACCGCGAAGCCGGCCAGTTCAAGACCTCCTACTCCGCCGACATGGCGATCTTCCCGATTCGCCAGGACCGGATCGCGCTGTGGCTGCTGCTGGCATTCGCCTTCATCGGCGTGCCGCTGCTCGCGAGCTTCCAAGTGTGGCCGTTCACCACCGACTACATGCTGCGCGCCATCCTGATCCCGTTCCTGATTCTGGCGCTGGGTGCCATCGGCCTCAACGTGCTGGTCGGATACTGCGGCCAGATCTCGCTCGGCGCCGGCGCCTTCATGGCCATCGGCGCATATGGTGCATACAAGTTTTCGACCGGCGTGCACATTCCCCTGGATTGGCTGGGCTTTGCGATCGCGATTCCGCCGTTGCCGGTACTGTCCTCGATCCTGCTCGGCGGCCTGATGTCGGCGCTCGTCGGCGTCCTGTTCGGCATCCCCAGCCTGCGCATCAAGGGCCTCTACCTGGCGGTGGCGACGCTGGCGGCGCAGTTCTTCTTCGACTGGCTGTTCATCCGCGTGCCCTGGTTCACCAACTACGTCTCGTCCGGCTCAGTCTCCGCTCCCGAGCTCAACTTCCTCGGCTACGTGGTCGACTCCTCGATCGACCGCTACCTGCTGTGCCTCGCCTTCGCCGTCGTGTTCGCCTTGCTGGTGAAGAATCTCGTGCGCGGCAATATCGGCCGGCAGTGGATGGCGATCCGCGACATGGATATCGCTGCCGAGCTGATGGGCATCCGCCCGCTGTACGCCAAGCTGACGGCCTTCGCGGTCTCCTCGTTCGTGGTAGGCGTGGCGGGCGCGCTGTGGGCCTTCGTCTACCTCACCGCCTGGGAGCCGCTCGCCTTCAACATCGACCGCTCGTTCCAGCTGCTGTTCATGGTCATCATCGGCGGGCTCGGCTCTATCCTCGGCTCGTTTCTCGGGGCGGCCTTCATCCTGATCCTGCCGATCGTGCTCGACCAGGTACCGCATGCACTGGGCGTTCCGGTCTCGGTGGAGACCGTGTCGCTCTCGGTGTTCATCGTCACCGGTGCACTCATCTGCTACCTGCTGATCGTCGAGCCGAACGGGTTCGCGCGGTTGTGGTCTACGGCCAAGGAGAAGCTGAGACTGTGGCCGTTCCCGTACTAAGGGAGGTGTCAGACCTTCTGGGTCTGACACAATGTCTCAACGCTGGTGCTGCGGTGTCGGACCCGGACGGTCTGACACCCACGCGAGGGAAGAAAAAAGGAGGAAACATCATGCTTCGAAAACTAGTGGCTGCGGCGTTGGCTGCCGCAGGGCTTACCGCCCTTGCTGCCCCGGTGCTTGCCGACGGCGAGCAGTTCCTGCCGGCCCTCGTGTACCGCACCGGTCCCTACGCCCCCAACGGCATTCCCTTTGCGGATGGCGTCGCCGACTACTGGACCCTGATCAACGAGCGCGACGGCGGCATCAACGGCGTCAAGATCGTCTACGAGGAATGCGAGACCGGCTACGCCACGGACAAGGGCGTGGAGTGCTACGAGCGTCTCAAGAGCAAAGGTCCGACCGGCGCCGGCTACTTCTCGCCGCTGTCGACCGGCATCACCTTCGCGCTGACCGAGAAAGTGCCTGGCGACAAGATCCCGCTGCTCACGCTCGGCTACGGCCGTTCCGACAGCCGCGACGGCACCGTGTTCCCCTGGAACTTCATCGCCGTCGGCAGTTACTGGACCGCGGCGGACGTGGCCATCCAGCACATCGCCAAGGAGCTTGGCGGCTTCGACAAGCTGAAGGGCAAGAAGATCACGCTTGTCTACCACGACAGCCCCTACGGCAAGGAGCCGATCCCGGCGCTTGAGGCCCGCGCCAAGCTCAACGGCTTCACCTTCAAGGGCGTGCCGGTGACGCATCCCGGCGTTGAGCAGAAGTCGCAGTGGCTCGGCATCCGCCGCGACCGTCCCGACTACGTGCTGCTCTGGGGCTGGGGCGTCATGAACTCCACGGCGGTGATCGAGGCGGCAGCGGTCGGCTATCCGCGCGAGAAGATGATCGGCGTGTGGTGGTCGGGGGCCGAGCCCGACGTGATCCCTGCCGGCGCCAAGGCAGCGGGCTACAAGGCGCTGCTGCTGCAGCACCCCGGCGGCGAGTTCGCCGTGCATGCCGATCTGAAGAAGTACGTGGTCTCAAAGGGCAAGTCCGTGGCCAAGGACGACTTTGCCCAGGTGCTCTACAATCGCGGGCTCATCAACTCGATGCTCGGCGTCGAGGCGATCCGCACGGCACAGACCAAGTACGGCAAGAAGCCGCTGACGGGCGAGCAGATCCGCTGGGGCATGGAGAACCTGAGCCTCTCCGCGGCGCGCATCAAGGAGCTGGGCTTCGAGGGCATGCTGAAGCCGATCAAGTTCAGCTGCCAGGACCACCAGGGCGCCGACGAGGCCCGTCTGCACCAGTGGGACGGCAAGAAGTGGAGCATCATCTCCGATTACTACAAGGCAGACGACAGCATCCTCGCGCCCCTGGTGAAGGCCTCAGCGGCCAAGTACGCCAAGGATAAGGGCATCACCCCGCGCGACTGCTCTAAGGAGTGAGATAGAGCGAATGGCGAATGGGGAGTGGCGAATGGGCAGTGACCATCGCCGACCGACCATTCGCCATTCACCATTCCCAACTTCCAGAGAAGCTCATGTCAGCGCAACCTGCACCAAGCACCGCAACGGCCTCTCCCATCCTCGCCGTCAAGAGCGTCGAGGTGATCTATGACCATGTCATCCTGGTGCTGAAGGGCGTATCGCTCGAGGTCAAGCCGGGCGGCATCGTCGCGCTACTCGGTGCCAACGGCGCCGGCAAGTCCACAACGCTCAAATCAATCTCCAACCTGATCCGCTCCGAGCGCGGCGAGGTCACCAAGGGCGTCATCGAGTTCGCCGGCCAGCGCGCCGACGGGCTCACCCCCAACGACCTGGTGCGGCGCGGTTGCGTGCAGGTGATGGAGGGCCGTCACTGCTTCGGCCACCTGAGCGTGGAGGAGAACCTGCTGACCGGCGCCTTCACGCGCAAGGACGGCCGCAGCGCCGTCGCTGCCGATCTGGAGATGGTGTACGGCTACTTCCCGCGCCTCAAGCAGCGGCGCAACAACCAGGCGGGCTATCTCTCGGGCGGCGAGCAGCAGATGTGTGCCATCGGCCGAGCGCTGATGTCGGCCCCCAAAATGATCCTGCTCGATGAGCCCTCCATGGGCTTGGCGCCGCAGCTGGTCGAGGAGATCTTCGAGATCGTCAAGCGGCTCAACGGCGAGCAGGGACTCTCGGTGCTGGTCGCCGAGCAGAACACCAATATGGCGCTGAAGTACGCCACCTACGGCTATATCCTGGAGAACGGCCGCATCGTCATGGACGGCGACGCCGAGGCGTTGCGCCAGAACGAGGACGTGCGCGAGTTCTACCTCGGCATCGGCGGCGCCGACCGCAAGAGCTTCCGCGAGGTCAAGTCCTACAAGCGGCGCAAGCGCTGGCTGGCCTGAATAATATGCACGAGGCCCGTGACGGCCCCGGGATATCAGTCTCTCACCGATGATATGTACTTCTCTATTTCGGCAGGGAAGTTTTCGCCACCCCTACGGCCGGTGCGGGTTTGGACGCCGGCGCTGCCGCCTTGCTCGCTGGCTCTGCGGCAGGCGTGGAGGGGGTGTCCGCCGTGGGTGGCGCACCGCTCGCCAGCACCGCCTGGCACGCGGCGGGGAGCTGCGCGAGGGTGAGCGGCGGCTTGGGTCGGCGCGGCTTGGCGATCTTGGGCGGCGGTGCGGTGGGCGGCTTGACGCGCTTCAGCCAGGTGGTCAGCTCCTTGCCGCACCCGTCATCCTTGGCGTTCACATGCGGCTGGGCCTCGCAGCCGGTGCTGCCCTTGGGGCAGGCGATGCGAATGTGGAAATGGTAGTAGTGGCCCCAATAGGGGCGGACCTTGCTGAGCCAACCGCGGTCCTTCTCGTCCTTGGTCGCCTCGCACACGGCCTTCTTGATGGCCGGATGCACGAAGATGCGCTCGACCTGGGGGTACGACGCGGCGCGCTTCAGGAGCTTGACGCGTGTATCGGACCACACCTTCGGATCGACCGATACACCGTCCTCGGCCAGCATCGAGGCGGCAGAGAGTTCCTCGCGCTCCTTCCCCGTGAGGCGGTGGTCCGGCATCGGCGTGAACCACACGTCGGCATCGAGGCCGACCTGGTGGCTGGCATGCCCGGTGAGCATCGGCCCGCCGCGCGGCTGCGACATGTCACCCACCAGGAGGCCGGGCCAGCCGTCCTTCTGCTTGGCATCGACGGCGAACCGCTCGATCAGCTTGATGAGATTGGGATGGCCCCAGTTGCGGTTGCGCGATAGGCGCATCGCCTGCCAGGCCGAGCCGTCGACTGGCAATGCCTGGGCACCGGCGACACACCCCTTGGCGTAGAACCCGATCGAGCGCGCAGCAAGGGGCGCCGGAGTCGTAACGGCGCCAAACAGCTCCTTGGCGGGCACAGGCGGCGGCTTGGCGGCTTTGTTTGGCTTCGCCTTGGCTGCCTTTTTCGGCTTGGTCTCGGCTCTCGCCACCTGCACTGGGGCCGCCTGCCCGGCGACATTCGGCGTGGCGTCGCTGGCAGCTGGGTCGGTTGCATCCTGTGCAACAAGCAGGGCCGGCACCGCCAGAAGCGCCGTCAGACCAACCACAAAGGCAGGTACACGCATCCCCCATCTCCACGCTGGTTGGCTGAACCTAGCCCCGCGGGGAAGCGGCGGCTAGCCTCGCTTGCGCAGTGTCTTAACAGCAGCTGTAAGCGCCCCG
>DASURA010000228.1:0-39874 GCA_036280295.1 Hyphomicrobiaceae bacterium | reverse complement strand
ACGCATCGAGGCCGCACCCCCCGAGGGACAGCTGCCGCAGGCGCAACCCGGCGAATGAGCCACGGGGGAAGGATGGGCCAGGGGACCAGCGAGGCGAAGGGCCCGCGCGGCTGGGGCGGATCATCCGCCTGGCCGCTGCTGCTGGGCGTTCTGAGCGGCTGCGGGCTCGTTCTGGCGCTCGTCGGCGATGGCGCCTGGGATACGGCGTCCTGGCTGCTGCTGGCGACGCCAATTGACGCAGTCGCCTGGGCGCTGGTGCGTCCAGGGGCGGCGCCGTGATGGTCGGTCAGTGGTTCGGGCGGCCGTGTCAAACAATCGTTAGCTGATCCCGTCCATCGTCCTGGCGTAAGATGGCTTGCGGCGACCCGTCGGGCGGATTAGGGCGAAGCCGTAACCGCCATTTGGCGGCGTCGGTTCGGCGGATTGCGCTTCGCACATCCGCCCCGCGCCGAGCCTCTACGCCCAGGAACCGCATGCAGACGCTCTACATCTACTTCTTTGTCGCTCTCGCCGGGCTGGTGAGCTTCCTGTCGCCCTGCGTGCTGCCGCTGGTACCGCCCTACCTCACCTATCTCGGCGGCACGACGCTGGAGCAGCTCTCCGGCAAGGAGCAGGTCGACAAGCGGCTGTGGGGCCGGGTGGTGCTGGCCTCGCTGCTCTTTGTCCTGGGGTTCACCACCGTGTTCGTCGGCTTCGGCGCCGGCGCCTCGGTGCTGGGGCAGTGGATCCAGGCGCACAAGAGCGAGCTCGCGATGCTGGCGGGCGGCGTCATCATCCTGTTCGGGCTGCACTTCCTCGGTGTGCTGCGCATCCCCCTGCTGTATCGCGAGGCCCGCCTGCACGCGGACAACCGCGGCGCCAGCCTGGCCGGCGCCTATGTCATGGGGCTCGCCTTCGCCTTTGGCTGGACGCCGTGCATCGGCCCGGTACTGGCGACCGTGCTGACGCTGGCCGCCAACGAGGCCAGCCTCGGCGCCGGCGTGCGGCTGCTGCTGGTCTACTCTCTGGGCCTCGGCATCCCATTCGTGCTGGCCGCGGTGGCGATCGGCCCGTTCCTCGGCTTCCTGAAGCGCTTCCGGCGCTACCTGGGGCGAGTGGAGAAGGTGATGGGCGTGCTGCTGGTGCTGGCCGGCGTGCTGATGCTGACCGGCTGGCTCAACACCTTCGGCACCTGGATGCTGGAGACCCTGCCGGGGCTCGGCCGGATCGAGGAGATGTTCACGCCCAAGGGGTTGCAGACCGAGATCCTGAAGGAAGGCAACCGATGACCGCTCACGTTGGCGGCTCGACCGCCGCCACCGAGGCGACGACGCAGACGACAGCGGTCGCCCTCACCATTGCCGGCTCGGACAGCTCTGGGGGGGCGGGCATCCAGGCAGACATCAAGACCTTCTCGGCGCTGGGCGTCTACGGCGCCAGCGTCATCACCGCGTTGACGGCCCAGAATACGCGCGGCGTGCAGGCCGTGCATGCCGTGCCTGCGGGATTTGTCGCCGCCCAGATGCAATCGGTGCAATCTGATCTCGATATCGGCGCCATTAAGACCGGAATGCTGGCCGATGCCGGCATCGTAGAGACGGTGGCAACGGCCTTGCGGGCGGCATCGCGCCGGGCGCCACTGATCGTCGACCCGGTAATGGTGGCAACCAGCGGTGACCCCTTGCTGACGCCCGACGCCGTCGCAGCAGTCCGCAGCCTGCTGGCGCCGCTCGCAACCGTCATCACGCCCAATCTGGCGGAGGCCGCCGTTCTGCTGGGTCGACCACCGGCCCGCAGCGAGGCCGAGATGCGCGAGCAGGCGGTGGCGCTGCTCGGCCTCGGGTGTCGCGCAGTACTGTTGAAAGGCGGCCACAGTGCCGGTGCCGAGGCAGTGGACGTGCTGGCTGACGGCGCCGCCGTGCAGCGCTTCGCCAGTCCGCGCCTCGACACTCCTCACACGCACGGCACGGGATGCACCCTGTCCGCTGCCATCGCGGCGCTGATGGCGCTCGGCAACCCGCTCGCTGATGCGGTGCGCCGTGCCAAGGATTTCGTCTGGCAGGGGCTGCAGAGCGCTCGCGCGCTCAGCGTCGGCCACGGCCGGGGGCCCCTAGACCACCTCTTCGCCATCCGCCGCAGCGCGCCTCCGGTGTGAGCCCGGCGCGTAGAGGATTTCCGGCCACAGTGCGGGTGCTATTGCGGCGCCGACACTGGAAACGATATCGCTCGATCTGCACATGATAGCGCACCGGGCGCTGGCGGGACGGCTTTGACCAGTCACCCCCGTTAAGAACTGTTGCGCACCCAGCCTGCCGTCGTTCTCCTGGCGAGGGTGGGGCCGATCGTGTACGCCACTGCGAACATCCCTCTCTCTGCTGAAGAGCCGGAAAGGAGTTGCAATGACAATACTAGTGCGGCTGACCACGGCCGGGCTGCCGCTGATTCTTTGCTCGTGGGCCGCCCTTGGAACCGCCCTGGCAGCCGACCCGATCGCCGACCTGGCAGGCTTTTGGAGCGGCCAGGGCTCCATCGCACTCTCCAACGGCAAGACCGAGCGCGTGAAGTGCAACGTGGTCTACCGCTCCGACGGCAGCAGCCAAGTCAAGCAGTCCATGCGTTGCGCGAGCGCCGACTACGCTATCAACGCCCTGGCTGAGCTGCGTGTGAAGGGCAGCCAGGTGAGCGGCACGTGGGAGGAGAAAACCTACGCTGCCAAGGGCGATGTCACTGGACGCTACGGTGGCGACAGCTTCGCGCTGTCGATCAAGGGTGCCGCCTTCTCGGCAGCGATGAACGTGAAGCTCGCCAACTGCAAGCAGTCGCTCAACATCACACCGCAAGGCCTTGATGTGAAACGCGTGTCGATCAGCCTCGCCAAGGAGCGCTGTGGCGAGTGAGACACGCAGGCGTGACGATCATGTTTGGCGATGTTGCCCACGCCGGGGAAGTTTGGAATTACTGAGCGGGCATAGCCCGCGTGCGCGCGCCAGAGGTTCAATTGGGGGAAGCCTGGCGATCATTGACGCCACGATGGCTACGGGGGAGAGAGCGGAGCCTGGCAATCCAGGGACGGGTTCCGCTCCAGAGAAAGCTGGTCCGGCACTAACCGGGCCGGCTTTCTTGCGTTTGCAGGGGACGTGCGACGTTGGATCGGATCCGACCCGCCATCTCCGACGAGCACGCGGACTCTCAGCATGGCGATGACGAGCGCGTAGGTGCTGGCCGGAGGGCCGGTGAGCACGCCCGTCAGGCCGATGTTGTAGGTGTCCTGAGCGGCGACCGTGTCGAAGTCGATCTCGATCAGCGCCACGAGGTACTTGCGGGCGTGGCCGGTGACGACCGCCTCGGCCGGGTGGGGGCTCGCCCGCAGCGCGTTCTCAATGAACGACGGCCAGATGGTCGTGCCCGCGGCGCTTCGTCGCCAAGGCACCCGCAGTGTCCCGCCGCCGGACCAAAAGTGTCCCGCGGGCTCTAAGGGGAACGACTAAGTGCTTGATTTGATGGCGCGAGAGACGGGACTTGAACCCGCGGCCTCCGGCGTGACAGGCCGGCGCTCTAACCAGCTGAGCTACTCCCGCATACCATGGACGCACCGGCTGGCCGCCAGCGCGTCCGTCACGGTGGCTCGTTTACGTGACGGCGACTCCCCCGTCAAGCGGCCCCTTGACCACTCCGATCGATAATTCCGCTTCCCGTGGCCGCCTCAGGCGTCAGCGGCGCTGCGGATACCGCATGGAGTCCCAATCGGGCATCTCATCCGAACGACGCCGGTCGCCGTCAAAACGCACGCCCCAGCCCTCCTCCACCGCGATGTCTGCCACGTCACGGCCGTCTATATAGAGGTGCGCCAGCGACCGCCCGTGGATGTCGGCGTCGCGCAGGCGCTGCATCCTCACCTCGTCTGACTCTCCCAGCAACTCCTGCAGCCGCTTCGTCGCGGCAACGCCCATATTATACTCGTGCTCCGACTTGGCCCGACCGAGCTCCGGCGCATCGAAGCCAACCAGTCGAATGCTCTCTGCACCAATCTTGATTGTATCCGCATCGATCACCGAGACTTGCGAAGGATTGAGCGCCAGCGATCCCCGCTTCTTGTGCTTGCGTCGCCTGGATTTCCCTTTCGGCCACCAGCCAAACAACCGGCCAAGCATCTCTCCCCCTTCCAACGCTCAACACGAATAATCTCTGTTCGTCTCACGTCGCAGCGAATTGCGCAACGGGCGCTCGCGGGAGGGGTGCCAGGATCTGGCATGTCCTCGCGTCACCGGACCTGCGCCTCCGATCATCAGCGGCACTGAGCACACGGCCGGATTCAATCCTGAAGCAGCTCAGCAACCATCCGGAGCAGCAGCGCAATATCCTCCGGCCGCGACAGGCGGTGCTCGCCGTCGGGGACGGCCTCGACGCGGACCCAGTCGCCGGAGAGGTGGGCGACCAGATCAAGGGTGTGCTCCCACGGCACGTCGGGGTCCTGCAGGCCGTGGATGATGTGCACGGGACGGCCGGGGTTGAGCGGCGCGCTGCCGATCAGGTGGCCCTTGCCGTCCTCGATCAGGGCGCGGGTGATCGGATAGGGATCGTCGCCATAGCGCGAGGGACGCAGGAAGACGCCGGCGTCCTCGATCTCCTTGCGCGCGCTCGGCGGCAGGCGCTGCCACATCAGCTCGGTCATATCCCAGGCGGGGGCGATCAGGACGAGGGCTTTGATGCGCTCGGGCGTGGGGTGTCGCGTGTCGGGTGTCGCGGCCGCTTCCGATGCCCAATGCCCAACACTCGAGGTCCGCTCTTCCAGCAGCCGCCGCAACAGCAGCAACGCCAGATACCCGCCCATGCTGGAGCCGATCAGGATCTGCGGTCCCTCTGTCAGCGTGAGGACCGCCGCCTCGGTATCCTGGAGCCAGCGGCTGATGGTGCCATCCTCGAAGCGGCCGTCGGACTGGCCATGGCCTGAGTAGTCGAAGCGCAGGCAGGCGAGGCCCTGCGCCCGCGCCCAGTCGGCGACCGCCGTCGCCTTGGTCGAGGTCATCTCCGACTTGAGACCGCACAGCCAGACCACGCCGGGCCTGCCCGCCACCGCAGCCGGCTGTTGCAGATAGGCGATGCGCCGCCGCGCCTGTGCGGAGCCGACATCGAGGAATTGCGGTTCGGTTGCGGCCATTCTATCAAGCCTCCGGAGGGGGCAGCCCCTCGCCAAAAAGGGGGTCAGACCCCTCGCCGCCACTTGGATGCCCTGCTCGCCGCATGAGCGAGGGGTCTGGCCCCCTCATTGAGGCCGTTCGAAAGCGAGGGGGCTACCCCCTCTGGGAGGGGTCCACACCGGAGCAAGCGTGTCCAAAGACCGGCCGACCATACTGCAAATCATCCCGCAGCTCGATGCCGGCGGCGCCGAGCTGAGCGTTGTCGAGATCGCCGGCGCCGTGGTGCGGGCAGGCGGGCGCTCGCTGGTGCTGGCCGAGCCCGGCCGGCTGGCTGCCGACATCACCGCGGCCGGTGGCGAGGTGATGCCGTTCCCGGCCGCCACCAAGAACCCGCTGCGCATCCTCGCCAACGCCCGCCGCATCGCGCAAATTGCCGCCCGCGAGGGCGTCGACCTGATCCACGCCCGCAGCCGCGCGCCGGCCTGGAGCGCGCTGCGCGCCGCCCGCCTCGCCGGCCTGCCGTTCGTCACCACCTATCACGGCGCCTATAGCGAAAAGAGCGCCGCCAAGCGGCTCTACAACAGCGTGATGGCGCGTGGCGATAAGGTGATCGCCAACTCACACTACACGGCCGGCCTGATCAGGGCCCGCTACGGCACGCCAGCCGGGCGCCTGACCGTGATCCACCGCGGCGTCGATACCGGCCGCTTCGACCCGGCGCGCGTACCCCCCGAGCGGATCGTCGCCCTGCGCCGGGCCTGGGGCGTCTCGCCGGGACAGCCGCTGATCCTGCAGGCGGCGCGGCTGACGCGCTGGAAGGGCCAGGCCGTCGTTATCGATGCCGCGGCCCGCCTGAAGGCGGACGGCCACCTTGGCGATGCGGTCGTGGTGCTGGCCGGCGACCCACAGGGGCGCGACGGCTACGTGGCCGAGTTGAACAGCCAGATCGAGCAGCTGGAGCTTGGCAACAACGTACGCCTGGTGGGTCACGTCGCCGATATGGCGGCAGCCTACCTCGCCGCCGCCGTCACGCTGGTCGCCTCGATCGAGCCGGAGGCGTTCGGCCGCACGGCCATCGAGGCGGCGGCGCTGGGCTGCCCGGTGATCGCCACCGCCATCGGCGCTCCGCCCGAGACGGTGCTCGCCGATGCCGCGCAGCCGGAACAGCGGACCGGATGGCTGGTGCCGCCCGGCGAGGCCGAGGCCCTGGCCCGGCACCTGGCCGACGCCCTCGCTCTGTCGCCGGCCGCTCGCGCCGAGCTGGGGGCGCGTGCGCGGACGCGGGCCGTTGACCATTTCTCGGTCGATGCCATGCAGACGAGCACGCTCGGGGTTTATGATCAGCTGATGGGAACAAGCCTCAGGGCGCGCTTCAACGCCGCCTCCCCCAATCTCCCCCTTGACAGATCTGTGAGTGTGTCTCTCGAACGACCTTGACTTGTGCCGGCATCCCTCCGATTTTTACGCTTCGTCAATGGTGAGCGCCGCCAGCCATCCATTGTGGCATGGCGGAGTGCGGCGTTGGATCAACAATAGAAGGAGACTGTAACATACGCCGTCCAATGAGGGCCGCGCCTGAGCGCGCGCCAGCCGGTCCGCGGATGAACGAAGACATCCGCGTCGCCGAGGTCCGTTTGATTGATGAGACCGGCCAGAATGTCGGTGTCGTTGCTACGTCGGTTGCGATTGCGCGTGCCGCGGAGGCAGGGCTCGACCTGGTGGAGATTTCGCCTGACTCCAAGCCGCCGGTCGCCAAGATCCTCGATTACGGCAAGTTCAAATATCAAGAGCAGAAGAAGGCCGCCGAGGCCCGCAAGCGTCAGAAGGTCGTGGAGATCAAAGAGATCAAGATGCGTCCGAGCATCGACGATCACGACTACGACGTGAAGATGCGGTCCATGAAGCGCTTCTTCGACGAGGGCGACAAGGTCAAGGTGACGCTGCGCTTCCGCGGCCGCGAGCTGTCCCACCAGGAGCTTGGCTGGCAGGTGCTCCAGCGCGTCAAGACCGACATCGAGGAGGTCGCCAAGGTGGAGGCCGAGCCGAAGATGGAAGGCCGGCAGATGGTGATGGTGCTGGCGCCGCGCTGAGCCCTGGTCTCCTTCACGCGCACGCGATTGTCGTTGACTGCGAGGTGGCCGCGACGCGCTCGTCGCGGCCATTGGCATGTCCCACCGGCGGCGCGGTTTGCCCGGTGTCCCGTCGCGACATGCAAGTCTCAGGCGCACCCTGCGGTCCAACACGCAATAATTGTGCAAATACTTACGACCGGCCGTGATTATCAGGGTCGGCGCGACATTGCTGCCACAATAGTATGTTCGAATCGGAGCATGGTGAAAGTAAGGGTCCACCCGGGGGAGGGCAGGGCATGCGTAAGCCATTGTGGATCGGCGTTTTCCTCGCCGTGCTTCTCCTGGAAGCGCCGGCCTACGCCGGGCCGCAGGAAGATTGTGCGCAGGAACGGGATCTCGACCGCCGTGTGCGCGCATGCACCACACGGCTGCACAAGTTTCCCAGCGACGCGACGGCCTATTTCAACCGTAGCAGCGCCTACCTGAGCCTTGGCGAGGCCGACCGCGCCATCGCCGATGCAACCAAGGTGACGCAGATTGATCCGGGCTGGGCCTCGGCCTATTTCAACCGCGGCCTGGGCTATGCGCAAAAGGAGCAGCACGACCGGGCGATCACCGACTTCACCAAGGCGATCGAGATCAATCCGCGCGACGGCGCCGCCTACGAGGCCCGCGCCCGCAGTCACATCAAGACCGGCCAGGCTGACGCTGCCCTGCGCGATGCCGAGCGCGCCGTGGCGCTCTCCCCGGTGGGGTCTGACGCCCTGGTGACGCGGGCCCAGATCAACGAGGCCCTGGGCCGCCGTGCCGAGGCGATCGCGGATTACCGCCGTGTGCTCGCCGACAAGCCTGCCCTGCCCGCCGCCATCGAGGGCCTCCGTCGCCTCGGCGCCTCGCCCGCAAGTGCGCTCGCGCAGCCGCGGTAGACCCAGTGCGATAATCGAGAAGTCCTCTGCAGCGGCGCGGCCGGGTGGTGAAAACGGACTTCTCGATTTTGAGCCGCTCATCCGGCCGGGGCCCGGCTATGGACTGACGTGCGCGGGCAAGGCGGCTCGGCGCACTGCTGAGCTTCCTGCCACCAAAGACAGTCCATTGAAGGCATTGCGTGCCCGGCCCGTTGCCATTATGAAACGCCATCCAAGCCGCCCGGCGGGGCATGCCGTGGCGGCTCTTATGCTTTTCAACAACACGCGCCTGGCCCCGCTCCCGCACAGGAGAGCCGCGGGCTGGCCATAAGGAGAGCCAAATGCCCAAGCTGAAGACCAAGAGCGGCGCCAAAAAGCGCTTCAAGATGACGGGCACGGGCAAGGTCAAGGCCCAGGCCCAGGGCAAGCGTCACGGCATGATCAAGCGCACGGCCAAGTTCGTGCGCACGGCGCGCGGCACCATGGTGCTGGACGATTCCGACGCCAAGATCGTCAAGAAATACATGCCCTACGCACGCTGACCGCAAAGTCAGCCAACCACCCTACCCTCATCTGACGGAGTGAAACCATGGCACGCGTCAAGCGCGGCGTCACCGCCCACGCCAAGCATAAGAAAGTCCTCAAGGCCGCCAAGGGCTACTACGGCCGCCGCAAGAACACCATCCGGGTCGCCAAGCAGGCGGTCGAGAAGGCGATGCAGTACGCCTATCGCGACCGCAAGCGGAAGAAGCGTACGTTCCGCGCGCTCTGGATCCAGCGCATCAACGCCGCCGTGCGCGAGCACGGCCTCACCTACGGCCGGTTTATCGACGGTCTCGGCAAGGCCGGGATCGAGATCGACCGCAAGGTCCTCTCCGAGCTGGCGATCAAGGACGCAGCGGGCTTCAAGGCGCTGTGCGACCAGGTCACGGCGAAGCTCAAAGCAGCTTGAAGGCTGGAATAGAGATTAGGCGCTCGCCACACCGTCCCCTCCCCCCTTGTGGGGGAGGGACAGGGCGGGGGGGATTGCAGAACACCGAAGGTTGGGAGTCCCCCCACCCCTAACCCCCCCTCCCATCATGTCGAAGGCATGTCTTCGACATGACGTGGGGAGGGGGGATCCGGTTGCGGCTTGTGGCAAGCGATGAAGAACCGCTCGCATGACCGACTCTGCCGAACTAGGCACCCTTGAAAAGACCCTCCTCGCCGAGATCACCGGTGCGGGCGACCTTGACGCCATCGAGCGCGTGCGCATCGCCGCACTCGGCAAGAAGGGCCGCGTGTCCGAGCAGATGGCGCGCCTCGGCTCGCTGCCGGCCGAGCAGCGCAAGGCATTCGGGGCCGCCGTCAACGGCGTCAAGGCCCGTGTCAGCCAGGCGCTGGAGGCCCGCAAGGCGGAGCTGGAGCGGGCTGCGCTCACGGCGCGGCTGGCGGCCGAGACGGCGGACGTGACGCTCCCCGTACGGGCGGGGCCGCTCAGCGAGGGCCGCATCCATCCGGTGAGCCAGGTGTTCGACGAGGTGGCCGAGATCTTCGCCGACATGGGCTTCGCCATCGCCGAGGGGCCGGACATCGAGACCGACGACCTCAACTTCACCAAGCTCAACATCCCGCCCGAGCACCCGGCCCGGCAGGAGCACGACACCTTCTACATGAAGGGCAAGGGCACCGCCCGCGAGGGCGACAACGCCCCCGTGATGGTGCTGCGCACCCATACCAGCCCCGTGCAGATCCGCACCATGATGGCGCAAAAGCCGCCGATCCGGATCATCGCTCCCGGCCGCGTCTACCGCATGGACTCGGATGCCACGCATACGCCGATGTTCCATCAGGTCGAGGGGCTGGTGATCGACGAGACCACCCACCTCGGCCACCTCAAGTGGACGCTGGAGGAGTTCTGCAAGGCGTTCTTCGAGGTGGACGAGGTCCGCATGCGCTTCCGCGCCTCGCACTTTCCGTTCACCGAGCCTTCCATGGAGGTCGACATCGACGCCGCCGCAATCGGCAAGCCCGGCAAGTGGCTGGAGATCCTGGGCAGCGGCATGGTCCACCCCAACGTGATCCGCAACTGCGGGCTTGACCCGGACAAGTATCAGGGCTTCGCCTTCGGCATGGGCCTCGACCGCATCGCCATGCTGAAATACGGCATCCCCGACCTGCGCGACATGTTCGCGGCGGACCTGCGCTGGCTCCGGCACTACGGCTTCACGGCGCTCGACCTGCCGAGCTTGGCGGGTGGGCTTTCAGGGTGAGGATCGTAGGGTGCAATAAGCGAAGCGCATTGCACCGATGAACGCTGTCGACGGCCGCGGCGGTTGTGAAGAGGTTGGCTCGGTGCATTGCGGCTATCGCCTTATTGCACCCTACGCTTGACGAGACGATGCCATGAAATTCACTCTCTCCTGGCTGAAGGATCATCTCGATACCGACGTCCCGGTCGAGCACCTGGCGGACAAGCTGTCGGCCATGGGCCTGGAGGTGGAGAGCGTCGAGGACCCGGGCAAGAAGCTCGCGCCCTTCACCATCGCCAAGGTGCTCGACGCCAGGCAGCACCCGAACGCGGACCGCCTGCGCGTGTGCCAGGTCGATACCGGCAAGGGCGTGATGGAGGTGGTGTGCGGGGCGCCCAACGCGGCCGCCGGCCTGATCACCGTGTTCGCCCCGGTCGGCAGCTACATCCCCGGCAAGGGCATCACACTGGAGCCGAAGCCGGTGCGCGGCGTCGTCTCCGCCGGCATGCTCTGCTCCGAGGCCGAGCTGGAGGTCTCGGACGACCACGAAGGCATCATCGACCTCGGCCAAGCCTTCGCCGACAAGATCGGCCAGAAATACGCCGACGTGCTCGGTCTTTCCGACCCCGTGATCGAGGTGAAGCTCACCCCCAACCGGCCGGACTGCACCGGCGTGCGCGGCATCGCCCGCGACCTCGCCGCCGCCGGGATGGGCAAGCTGAAACCCGAAAAGAAGCTCACCGGCGTCGAGGGCGACTTCGATTGCCCAGTCGACATCCGGCTCGACTTCCCCGCCGAGGCGGCCGACGCCTGCCCGGTGTTCGCCGGCCGCTACATCAAGGGCGTCAGTAACGGCCCGGCACCGGTGTGGATGCAGCAGCGCCTGAAGGCCGTCGGGCTGCGCCCCATCAACGCGCTGGTGGACGTGACCAACTACATCAGCCTCGACCGCGGCCGTCCCTTGCACGTCTACGACGCCGACAAGCTGCAAGGCGCCATCGGCGCCCGCCTCGGCAAGGCCGGCGAGACGCTCGCAGCCCTTGATGGCAAGACCTACGAGATCGACGACACCATGTGCGTGATTGCCGACGAGCGCGCCGTGCTTGGCCTCGGCGGCATCATGGGCGGCGAGGACACCGGCACCACCGAGACGACGAAGAACATCCTGATCGAGTGCGCCTACTTCGACCCGCTGCGTACCGCCGCCACCGGCCGCAAGACCGGTATCGTCAGCGATGCCCGCTATCGCTTCGAGCGTGGCGTCGACCCCGCCTATGTCTTGCCGGGGCTCGACCTCGCCACCGCCCTGATGCTGGAGGTGGCGGGCGGCAAGCCGTCCAAGGCCAGGGTGGCCGGCAAGCCGCCGGCGGAGCGGACCGTCGTCTCGTTCCCGTTCGGCATGGTGGAGAAGCTCGCCGGCATCAGGATCCCGGAGAAGGAGATGCGCGGCACCCTGGAGGCGCTGGGCTTTTCCATCGACGGCAATGGCAAGAACGGGGGCAAGGGCGGCGGCAAGAACGGCAAGGCCGTGAAGGTGAAGGTGCCGAGCTGGCGCCCGGACGTGCATGGGAGCGCCGACCTGGTCGAGGAGATCGTCCGCATCAAGGGCCTCGACAAGGTGCCCTCCGCGCCCATGCCGCGCCTCACCGGCGTCGCCAAGCCGGTGCTGACGGAGACGCAAAAGCGCGTGCGCCACGCCCGCCGCGTGCTGGCCGGACGCGGCCTCATCGAGGCCATCACCTGGTCGTTCATCCCGCGCCCGCAGGCCGAGGCGTTCGGAGGTGGCCATGAGGGGCTGGAGCTCGCCAACCCGATCTCCACCGACATGACCACCATGCGCCCGAGCCTTCTGCCCGGTCTCATCGCCGCCCTGCAGAAGAACCGCAACCGCGGCGCGGCTGATCTTGGCCTGTTCGAGGTCGGCCAAGCCTATCGCGGCGATGGCCCCGAGGACCAGTTCGTCTCCGCCTCGGGCGTGCGCGCCGGCGCCAGCGCGCTTGCCGGCAGCGGCCGGCACTGGAGCGGCACGCCCGCTGAGGCCGGCCTGTTCGCCGCCAAAGCCGATGTGGTGGCCCTGCTCATCGCCCTGGGCTTTGATGCCGGCAAGGCGCAGGTGGTACGCGAGGCGCCAGGCTGGTTTCACCCCGGCCGCTCGGCTGCCCTCAAGCTCGGCCCCAAGGTCACGCTCGCCTACTTCGGCGAGATGCATCCGGCCACGCTCGCGGCAATGGACGTCGAGGGCGCGGTGGCGGCGTTCGAGGTGTTTGTTGATGCTATCCCCGCGCAGAAGCGCAAGGCGCTAGCGAAGCCTCCCCTGGAGGCCGCTGACCTGCTGCCCGTGAAGCGCGACTTCGCCTTCCTGCTCGACGCCAAGGTGCCGGCCGGCGACGTCGTTCGCGCGGCGATCGGGGCCGACAGGAAGCTGATCGCCGGCGTCAGCGTGTTCGACGTGTTCGAGGGCAAGGCGCTGGGCGAGGGCAAGAAGTCGCTCGCCCTGGAGGTGACACTGCAGCCGCGAGAGAAGACCCTCACTGACGCCGAGATCGACGCGGTGGGCCAGCGCATCGTCGCCGAGGTGAAGAAGGCAACGGGCGGGGAGATCCGGGGGTAATTGGGCGTAGGGCGGATTAGCGAAGCGTAGTCCGCCGATCCACTGGCGAGATGGCGGATTACGGGCTTCGCCCTAATCCGCACCACGACCACGGCGGCAGCAAGATCTTTGACGGTCCGTTGACCCGTCGCCCGCTCGTCAGCGCCGCGCCTCGCCAGAGCCGACGCCGCGACTGACGGCTTCGGTGTAGGCGTCGATCAGGCGCGCGAGGCCGATCTTGCGCTCCGCGTCAGCCGCTTGCACGGCCGGGTCAGCGACAACCTCCGAGACAGTCTTGAACGGATCCTTGAGCAACAGCTGAAACACGCGTCCGGTCTCGCGCGTGCCCGCGAAAGGATCAGCCGCAGCCCCTTTTGTGCTGGCCGCATGCGCATTGCGCACCGCTGCCACCTCGGCCGCCAGCCGCCACGCCAGCTGCTCGCCATGCCGTTCCGGCGGATTGTCGCGCGCGCCGTACTCCGCCTGCGGCTCCTCGCCGAAGCCCGGAATGGCCGCGACCACGCGGTCAGCGAACCCCAATAGCTCGTTGGGCGACACCCGCAGCACCTCGCAGATCTTGTGAATTAGCGTGAGGCTGGGCTCGACCTCGGCCCGCTCGTAACGGGTGTAGCGATTCTCTTCGATTCCCAGGGATTTAGCGAAGTAGCGCGCACGCGGAAATCCCGCCTGCACCCTCATCTCCTTGAGGCGCTTTGCGAATTGCGTGCGGACTTCGGGTGCAAGTGTCTTGGTCATGGTGCTTGCACTTTCGCATATCCGGAACAAAATGTAATCGTCGTATGCTGCATATTAAACATAATTATTGGCATATTTGTGGTCAACCGCAAGCCTAAGCGCTACCGATCAATATGCCGGCTGCAAAGACGATGAGCCCGCCCACCACCACCTCGAACACCGCGCGCAGGAACCTGGTGTCCATGTAGCGTGACCGGATCCAGGCGATCGCCCACAGCTCCGCCACCACGATGGCAATGGCCGTCGCCGTCGCCGTCCGGAAATCGCCGATGAGGTAGGGTAGCGTGTGGCCGACGCCGCCGAGCGTCGTCATGGCCCCGGTTATGGCACCGCGCAGCCAGGGCCGGCCGCGTCCGGTGAGCGAGCCGTCGTCGGAGAGTGCCTCGGCGAATCCCATGGAGATGCCGGCGCCCACCGACGCCGCCATGCCCACCAGGAAGGTCTCCCAGGTGCTGTGGGTGGCGAAGGCGGCGGCGAACAGGGGCGCCAGCGTGGAGACCGAGCCGTCCATCAGCCCGGCGAGGCCCGGCTGCACCACCTGCAGCACGAACATGCGCCGGCGCGTCTCCTCCTCGACCTGCCTGGCATCGCGGTTGAGGTAGGTCTCGCTCAGGCTCTGCGCGATCTCGGCGTGCTCGCGCTCGGCGGCGGCAAGATCGCCCAGCAGCTTGCGGATGCTGGCATCGGAGGTCTGCACCTGCGCCTTCTCATAGAAGCGGCGCGTCTCCGCCTCCATGGTCTCGGCCTGGGCACGCACCTTGTCGAGCCCCAGGGGCCGCACCATCCAGATCGGATCGTGCCTGATGAAGCCGCGCACATCCTGCCGGCGAATCAATGGGATGTGCTCGCCGAACTTGGTCTGGAACAGCTCGATCAGGAGGCGGCGGTGCTCGTTCTCCTGCGCCGCCATCTCGGTGAACACCTTCGCCGAGGCCGGGTAGCTCTCCTTCAGGCCGTCGGCGTAATCGGCATAGATGCGGCTGTCCTCCTCCTCCAGCGCGATGGCGAGGGCGAGGATCTCGCGTTCGGAAAGGTCAGAGAAGGCGCGCACGATGAGGCTCCCATCCTGATTTATTAAATTAGACTATTTCTAAATCATGCGACTTGCCAAGTGGCCCGACGTCACGGCAGGCGCTGCACCGAAGCCGTTACCAGTCGCACGCCAGCGTCCACCACCGATTGCCATTTGAACGTTGCGCCGGGGGTGCTAATCAGCCGGCCCATGACCCACATGACCGACACCAGCCATATTCGCAACTTCTCGATCATCGCCCACATCGATCACGGCAAGTCCACCTTGTCGGACCGGTTGATCCAGCTGTGCGGCAACGTCGCCGACCGGGAGATGAAGGAGCAGATCCTCGATTCCATGGAAATCGAGCGCGAGCGCGGCATCACCATCAAGGCGCAGACGGTGCGCCTCGACTACCGCCACTCGGACGGCAAGACCTACCAGCTCAACCTGATGGACACGCCCGGGCACGTCGACTTCGCCTACGAGGTGTCGCGCTCGCTCGCCGCCTGCGAGGGCGCGGTGCTGGTGGTGGATGCGAGCCAGGGCGTGGAGGCGCAGACGCTCGCCAACGTCTACCAGGCGGTGGACAACGGCCTGGAGATCCTGCCCGTCCTCAACAAGGTGGACCTGCCGTCGGCCGACACCGACCGGGTGAAGCAGCAGATCGAGGACGTGATCGGCATCGACGCTTCCGAGGCGGTCCCTGTCTCGGCCAAGACCGGCAAGAACGTCGAAGCGGTGCTGGCGGCCATCGTCGAGCGCCTGCCGCCGCCCAAGGGCGACCGCAAAAAGCCGCTCAAGGCGATGCTGATCGACAGCTGGTACGACGCCTACCTCGGCGTCATCGTGCTGGTGCGCGTGATCGACGGCGTGATGAAGAAGGGCCAGAAGGTCAAGCTGATGTCCTCCGGCGCCACCTACCAGCTGGAGCGAGTCGGCATTTTCCGGCCCAAGCAGCAGATGCTGGAGGAACTGGGCCCCGGCGAGGTCGGCTTCTTCACCGCGGCCATCAAGCAGGTGGCCGACACCCGTGTTGGCGACACCATCACGGACGAGAAGAACCCTACCGCCGAGCCGCTCCCCGGCTTCAAGCCGGCGCAGCCGGTCGTGTTCTGCGGCCTGTTCCCGGCGGACGCGGCCCAGTTCGAGGACCTGCGCGAGGCGATGGGGCGGCTGCGCCTCAACGACGCCAGCTTCTCCTTCGAGACGGAAAGCTCTGCCGCGCTCGGCTTCGGCTTCCGCTGCGGCTTCCTCGGGCTCCTCCACCTGGAGATCATCACCGAGCGGCTGGAGCGCGAGTTCAACCTCGACCTCATCACCACCGCGCCCAGCGTCGTCTATCACATCTACCTGACCAATGGCGACAAGCTGGAGCTGCACAACCCGGCCGACATGCCGGAGCCCGACCGCATCGAGCGCATCGAGGAGCCGTGGATCGAGGCCACCATCCTGGTGCCGGACGAGCACCTGGGCGGCGTGCTGAAATTGTGCCAGGACCGGCGCGGCCGGCAGACCAACCTCACCTACGTCGGCACCCGCGCCATGCTGGTGTATGACCTGCCGTTGAACGAGGTGGTGTTCGACTTCTACGACCGGCTGAAGTCGATCAGCCGCGGCTATGCCAGCTTCGACTATCACATCAAGGGCTACGAGGTGGGCGACCTCGTCAAGATGTCGATCCTGGTCAACGCCGAGCCGGTCGATGCGCTCAGCATGATCGTGCACCGGACGCGGGCGGAAAGCCGGGGCAGGGCGATGGTGGAGAAGCTGAAGGAGCTGATCCCCCAGCACATGTTCCAGATCCCCGTGCAGGCGGCGCTGGGCGGCAGGATCATCGCCCGCGAGACCATCAAGGCGCTCCGCAAGGACGTGCTCGCCAAGTGCTACGGCGGCGACATCACGCGAAAGCGCAAGCTCCTGGAGAAGCAGAAGAAGGGCAAGAAGAAGATGCGCCAGTTCGGCTCCGTGGACATCCCGCAGGAGGCCTTCATCGCGGCGCTGAAGATGGATGAGAATTGAGGTGGTGTCAGGCCCTCCGGGTCTGACACCATTGTTTCGCCCTCCGGAGTGGCACCTCTGACGAAGCAAATGCCTCCCTCTCCGCGGAAGCGCAGAGAAGCGATCCGCACGCGCCGATAGGAGCTGCTGAGACGCCGGAGGTGCCTTATTTCGCAGCCCTGTGCTGGCGCACGACGTCTCCCGCGATCCGCAAGAGGCCGCCGCCTCGAAGACGCCCTGGGAAGGGGGCTCTGCGCCACCAGCCGGGAGCTTGTCAGGAGGCTGGCGGGGTAGACGATCGGCCGCAATCGATCAGACGCGATCGGCTCCGCGCACCAGGGCGATGTCGCGTGCGGCGGCCCACTCCCAGATGTCGCCGCGCCTGAGGGCGGTTGCCATCAGCTCCGGAAACTGGTCGGGCGTGCAGGCGAAGACCGGGCAGCCCATGCCCGCGAGCGCTGCGGCATGGCGGGTGTCGTAGGCGGCGCGGCCGTCGTCGCTGAGCGCCAGCAGAACGATGACATTGACGCCGCTTCCCACCAGCGCCTCGGCGCGCGCCAGCATCTCGGCCGCATTGCCGCCTTCGTAGAGGTCGGAGATCAGCACCAGGTGCGTGCGGGCGGGCTCTGTCACCAGCCGCTCGCAGTAGGCCAGCGCCTGGTTGATGTCGGTGCCGCCGCCGAGCTGCACCCCGAACAGCACCTCCACCGGATCCTTCAGGTCCTCAGTGAGGTCGACGATCGCCGTGTCGAACACGACGAGCCTGGTGGCGATCGCCGGAATCGAAGCCAACACCGCGGCGAAGATCGAGGAATAGACCACCGAGGTTGCCATCGAGCCCGACTGGTCGACGCACAGGATCACGTTCTCCAGATTCGACGAGCGGGCATGGCGGCCGTAGCCGACCAGGCGCTCAGGCACGATCGTCTTGTGCTCCGCCTGCCAGTGTCGCAGGTTCCTGGCGATGGTGCGCGGCCAGTCGATGTCGGAGAAGCGCGGACGGCTGGTGCGCCGCTGCTTGTTGAGCGCGCCGCGTACGGCCTCTCTCGTGCGGCTCTCCAGCTTCTCCATCATCTCCTTCACCACCTTGGCGACCACCTGGCGCGCGGTGTCCTTGGTCTTGTCGGGCATCGCCGCCCTGAGCGCGATCAGGTCGGCAATGAGATGCACGTCGGCTTCCACGGCCGCCAGGAACTCCGGTTCCAGCAGCATCTGCTTCAGGCCCAGCCGCTCGAAGGCGTCCTTCTGGATCACCTGCACGACCGGCGAGGGAAAGAACTCGCGGATGTCGCCGAGCCAGCGCGCCACCGCCGGTGCCGAGGAGCCGAGGCCGCCGCGCCTGCCGCCGCTCCCGCCCGTGCCGTGCGCGCTTCCGGCGCCGCCGGCGTCGTAGAGGCCGGCCAACGCCCGGTCGAGGCGCTGGTCCCGCTCACCGAGGCCTCCAGCCTCTTCGCCACCGAGCGCGAGCCGCCACCGGCGCTGCCGTTCCTCAGGGCTCACCTTAATGTCGCTCATGTCGCCTCTTTGCGGGAGGAATCGAGACCGAGGATCATCAGCAGCAGCGGCAGGGCCGCCTCGAAGCCGGGCGCTTGCGGAGGCGCCCCGGGAAGCAATGGCTGTCCGTCGCCACCTGGCGCGGAGATACGCACGGGCTGCTTCAGGCTGTCCAGCAGGCGGCGCCGCTCTGACCGGTCGAAGCTGGCGAAGGCGCGCCGCAGCATGGGCAGCAGGGCGATGAAATCGTCCTCGCCCAACCCGCAGATCCAGCCATCGATGAGATCCACCAGCATCCTGTCGTAGAGCAGGACCTGGCCGCCGCCGCCGAGGAAGCCGTCGAGCCAATGTCCTGCCTCGACCGGCGGCACTGCGCGCGATAAGGCGCGTGAGAGGTGCCGCCCGGCCTCCGGGCCGGCCAATTCGCCCTGGTCGTAAAGGCGGCGGGCGGCGAATCCTCGCAGGATGGCGTGGCTGTCGCCGTCGTCGGCGAGGCGCCCGAGCGCCCGGCGCCAGTCGGCCGAGACCGGCTCGCTCTCGACCAGCAGCAGCGCGCGATCGAGCTCGGCGAGCCGGCCGCACAGCGTCGCGGCCTCCTCCGCCTGAAGGTTGCGGCAGGCGTAGACGAGGCCCGAGCATACGGCCTCGGCCAGGCTCACCATCAGCAGGCGCAGCGCGTCTGCCGGCATCTCGCGCGCCGTGCCATAGCGCAGGATCGTGGCCAGCGGCGGGATCGCCTCTGCCAGCGTGCCGATATCGCTGGTTGCCGCGGCGGCGCCTTGCAGCAGCGAGATGGTGATGCGCGCCGGCTCGGTGAGACCTGCAAGCAGGCACCCCTTCACCGCCTCGGAGACCTGCCCCAGCGATGGCGCCTTGCGCGCCGCGGCAATGGCGGCGTTGCCGGCGGCCTGCTCGATGGTGGTGCCGTACACCAGCGCCTCGGCAAGGTTGACGGCGAACTCCGGTTGCCAGCGCAGCTTCCAGTTCTCGCGAAACGTGCCGCGACTGGAGCCGGCATCTGTGAGGCGGCCCCAGGGGACGCTGATCAGGGCGAGGCGGTGCAGCAAGAGCGACCGCGCCAGCCCGGACTCGGAGCGCAGGTCGAGCGACAGGTCGCGGTCGAGCGCCTCCGGCTTGAGCTTCAGCCGCTTCTGCCAGCGCGCCAGGTCCCCCTGCAGCGGCATCTGCGGCACGCCGTCGTCGATGGCCCCGACCTCGCCGCCGATCACGAGGTTGGTCTCGATGAGGCGCCAGGGCGCCACCTCACCCTGGCACAGCGTGGCGAGCGCGGCCTCGCGCATCTCGTCGAGGCCGGGCAGCGCCAGGTCGCGCAGCGCCGCGAGCGACTCCGCAAGTCGCGTGGCCTCGATGACCGAGGCGGTGGAGGATGCGCGGCCGTTCTCCCGCAGCAGCCCGGCAACGCGCGTCTGCCAGCGCGCCGTGAAGGTGCGCGGCGAAAGATCGCTGCCTGCACCCGCGTCCGCACTGGCGCGCTCCAGCTCCTGCCATAGATGCGCGTACCAGCCGGGCGAGGCGACACCGGCGCCGTAGCCGCTGGCGGTGGCGAGGCGCGTATTGGTCCATGGCACCCAGGTCGCTGTGACCTTGATTTTCGGCAGCCCCTTCAGCAGGGCCCGGTCGTCGCCCGCGGCAGTCTTGCGGCGCAGCGCCGGCACGTGCCAGGCGCCGGTGACGACCGCGACGGGGCCGTCGGTCTCCTTGAGCGCGGCGGCGACGGCGAGCCGCATGTGCGCCTCGCGCTGGGCCTCCAGCCGGCGCTCGGCCTTCGACGCGGCCGGCAGCGTATCGACATGCGCGCGCAGCTCGGTCATGGCCGTCTCGATGGCGGCGAAGATCGAGGGCGCATTGGCGCTCTGCTCGATCAACGCGTTCCACCACGCCTCGCTGTCCTCATAGCCGGCGATCTGCGCCAGGTAGGCCAGGGGATCGCGGCGGACGGCATCGCGCTCGGGCTCCTTCGGCGGCGCGGCAGCCGCCTCCTCGTCCGCAGCCGCGGCTGACGTCTCTTGCGTTTCCTCCTCGGAGGCGTTCGCCGCTGTCTCGGACTCCCCGGCCTCCAGGGCACCGGGCTGTTGTGCCCCGGCTTCGGCCCGCACGGCCAGTTGATGCGCCGCCGGCAAATCGATGAAGCGCACCGGGCGGCCCTTGGCCAGCGTCCAGCGCATCGCCTGCCACTCGGGTGAGTAGACCGTGAACGGAAAGAAGCTGGCGTTGGCTGGATCATCCTGACCGTGCACCAGAATGGCGACCGGGGGCGTCATGGCGGGCGAGGCGGTGAAGGGGATGAGGCTGTCCCCGTCCGGCGGCCCCTCGATCAGCACGACAGCCGGATCGACCGCATCGAGTGCCGCCAGCAGGCTTCGGGCCGAGCCGGGCCCGTGGTGACGGATGCCGAGCAGGTGCAGCCGTCCCCGTCCACCCCTGGCGGCCGCCGCGGCTGCCATCTCACAGCACCTCGCGGATGGCGCCGTAGAGGTCGCCCCACTCCCTTCGCTCGCGCACCACCGTCTCCAGGTACTCGGCCAGCACCACCTTGTCCTGCACCGGGTCCTTGACGATGGCCCCGACCAGATTGGCCGCAAGACTGGAAGCGTCGATGATGCCCGAGCCGAAATGGCCGGCCTCTGCCCATGCACCGATGGTTACCGCGATCGCTTCCGCCGTCGACAGCGAGCCCGACGGCGTTTTCAGCTTCAGCCTGCCGTCGAGCGTCTGGCCATCGCGCAGCTCGCGGAAGATGGCGACGATGCGGGCGATCTCCTTGTCGGCCGGCTCGATCTTCGGCAGCTCCAGGCTGCTGCCGATCTCGGCGACGCGCTTCACCACGATGCGCGCCTCCTCCTCCAGGTCGGACGGCAGCGGCAGCACCACCACGTTGAAGCGCCGCTTCAGCGCCGAGGACAGCTCGTTCACCCCCTTGTCGCGGTTATTGGCGGTGGCGATCAGGTTGAAGCCGCGCCTGGCGTTCACCGCGCCGTTCAGCTCCGGGATCGGAAGCGTTTTCTCCGACAGCACCGTGATCAGCGTGTCCTGCACTTCGGAGCCCATGCGGGTCAGCTCCTCGAAGCGCACGATGCGGCCTTCCTCCATGGCGCGCATCAGGGGCGTTGCCACCAGCGCATCGCGCGACGGCCCCTTGGCGAGCAGCTGGGCGTAGTTCCAGCCGTAGCGAATCTGGTTCTCGTCGGTGCCGGCCGTGCACTGGATGATGAGACTGGACGAGCCGGTGATGGCGGCAGCCAGATGCTCGGACACCCACGACTTGGCCGTGCCCGGCACGCCGAGCAGCAGAAGCGCGCGGTCGGTGGCGAGCGTTGCAACCGCCGTCTCGATCAGACGCCGGTTGCCGATGTATTTGGGCGTAATCTCGACGCCTGCCCTGGTCTTCCCGCCCATCAGGTACGTGACCACGGCGCGCGGCGAGAGCCGCCAGCCGGTCGGACGTGCCCGGTCGTCCTCGCGCGCAAGCGCCTCCAATTCGGCGGCATAGATGTCCTCCGCCGCCCGGCGCAGCTGGGTGCCGGCGCCATTGGCGTCGTTCGCTTCGGTCTTCTTTGCCATGAGCCTCACCTTTGCGGAGCTTGCAGCGCACCGAGCGCCAGCATGAGATCGGAGAGATCGCGCGCGGATCGGGTGGCAGCCGGCGGCAGGTCGGCGATTGCGTTCTGAAATGCCGGCAGCAACCCGCACGGCAGGATGGCCGCGCTCCAGATCAGCGTGCCGTCGTCCTTCATGGCCGCCGGCGTCGTCGCCTGCCTGCGCTCCTCCAGCACGGCACGCCAGGCCGCCGCATCCAGCACTCGCCTGCCCGCCTCCTCCGGGACCGGGCCGGTCAGATGCAGCGCGAGCCAGTGCAGTGCGTAGGCCGGGGAGCCCCTGTCGGCATCGAGGTGCGGCAACTGCAGCTGCACCATCGTCGCCTCGTCGCCGTCACGTGCGGCCCGATTGAAAAGAGCAGTCGTCACCGTGCCATCGCCCGCCGGCAACGCCGCCACGATCTCGTCCGGCGTCAGCCCTGCCGCACCGGCAACCTCGGCCACCGAGAAGCCGTCGAACAGCTGTGCGAGCGTGGCCCGCTGCTGCTGGCCCGGCGGCTTTGGCGGCGTGAATACGACGCGCGCGCTGGCGAGCCCCACCCGGCTCAGGATGCCACCTATACCGGAGGTCGGACGGGCGAAACACCGCGCGGCCTCGGCGAGGCGGGCAACGTACGCCGACGTGCCCGGAATATTGGCGATCAACCGCGCGGCAAGCTTGCGCACCGCCTCCGACCGGTCGGATGTGATGCTCTCCAGGAAGGGCAGGTCATCCGCGCCGAGACCGACGTCGAGTGCCGCGAGCAGGTCGGCACGCACGGCCGCCGTCTCGGATTCCATGGCGCTTTGGAGAAGCGCACGGGCGGCAGCCGGATCCTCGCGGCGCTGCTCGCGCAGAAACGCCACCCGGTGCCCCTTGGGGAGCTCGGTCCAATTCTCCGCCGTGATTTCGGCGTGCAGCAGGCTCGGTGCATCGGCAGCTCCCGGCGTTGCGGCGAGCGCGAGATAGGCACGCTCGGCGAGGCCGAGACAGTGCGCATCGCCCCTGATGTGCCCGATCAGCCTGGGCAGATCAAAGGGGTGCAGCCGGAAGCCGGCGCGCCGCACGCGGCGCACCGCGATAAGCACCGCGGTGTCGGCCATCTGCTTCTCCACGCCGTTGGCGAGGCGCAGCAGCAGGCGCCGCACCGGGGCAGACATGATGGGCCGCTCGTCCTGGTGCAGCCGTCGCGCGGCCTCGGGGGTGCCATCGCCGGCACGTGCCACGCCGGGGCGCTCGAAGCGCTGGCGCTGGGCTGCAAGCGCCAGGGCGACGAGCCTCTGGTCGCGGTCGGGCGCAGACGAGGCAAGGAGCGCCTGGAGCCCCTCCGGCACCAGCAACGGTTGCCGCGCCAGGCCCAGGAAGAGCGCCTGCCGCAGCCGGCCGAGCTCTTGCGACGACATCAGCTCGCTCATCACCACCTCGCCGTCATCATGCCGCGTGCCAGCGCCCGATGGCGGTGTCGGCGGCGAGCAGCCGCGCGAAGCGTCCATCCCAGGTGCAGAGAACGGAGACCGCGCCCGCGCCCACCAGCGGCAGGAGCTCGTCAGTCTGCGCACGCTCGATGGGCAGGGCGACCCCATCCGCTGACGCCAGCACCAGCTGCCGGGCCGCACTGCGCTCCACGGTAAGCTGCGAGGCCGCGAGCGGCCAACGCTCCAGCCAGGGCAGGCGCGCGAGCGCCGTCTCGTAGGCGCGAAGCGCGGCGTCAAGCCCCTCCGGCAGCTGCGGCCAGGACAAGCCGGGCCCGGAGCCCTCGCGCGTCGCCAGCTGACCGCGCAGCGGCGCCGCCGACGGGTAGAGCACCACCTCGCCCTTGAGGATCTCTCCGGCCGTGAACGGGGATGCCGACGGCCCAGCGGACACCGGTACGAAATCAATCAGCAGGGCGACGTTGGGGGCGACCTGAGCAGGCGCCGCGCTGATGAGCCACGTCTCCAGCCGACGCAGCCTATCGGGCTGCACCTCGCTCGCGGTGGCGGCCACGATCCAGTCCGCCTGCAGGCGCGGCGCCTCCGCATCCGCCAGCAGCTCCTCGCGCTTCACCGTCCAGCCGACCGCGCGGCGCACGTCGGCCTTAAGGGCCGGCGGCAGCCGCTCCTGGTTGCGGTAGGCGGCGGCAATGAGCGTGAGTGCGCCGAGGCGCTCCAGCACCAGCTCGCCGCGCATCTGCTCCGGCACACGGAATATATCCGCACTCAGCATATCGAGGCGATGAGCAAGGCCTGGCGCCTTGGCATCGACCAATCGTGTCGACAGCGTCCTGGTGCTCTGCGCCGCGCGCTGCGCGAACCCAGCGAGGCCCAGGTTGAGCTGGTCCAGTACCCAGCGGTCGAGATCGTCGAGACCGGCCAGCACCGTGGCCTCGCGCTCCTCCTCCAGGCGCTGGCGCTGGGCTTCGGCACGCGCGGCGGCCTTGGGATCGGCAGGCTTGGCCGACTCGGCCTCATGCAGCGCCGCCGCCATCGATGCGCCGGGCCTCGCGCCGCCGACTGCGCCGCCCTTATCCGCCGAAGGCGAAGGGCCGGCCGCCCTCGGCCGGCGCCGCGCCATCCAGTCCTCCACCCAGTCGGGCGCCGCCCCCGGCCCGAACCGCTCCGGCTTGTCGCAATGCATCCACATGATGGCGAGCACATGCTTGCAAGGAAACTTGCGGCTCGGGCAGGTGCACTTGTAGCCTACGTCACCCGGCGACACGATCACCCGGTACGGCGTCGCGCCCGAGCCCTGGCACTCGCCCCACAGCAGCGCGGCGTCCCCCGCACGCGCCAGCATCGTCCAGGTCGCCGGCTTCATGAGCTTCAACGCCGCCCCAAGCGACGCCTGGTCCGGTGCCAGCCGCTCGATCCTGTCCTTCGTGAGCGCCTCGGTCATGGTGTCGATACGTCGTTGCCGAATTCCCGACCGGTTCCGGTGGGTCTCGAGTCCAGTGCGATGATCGAGAAGTCCGCTTCATCGGTTTGGCTAGGTGGCGAAGCGGACTTCTCGATCTCGATCGCAGTAGCAATCATAATGTTGGCTAGTGTCCTTCAGATCGCGAAATTCGTTCCAACCTTGCGGCACGCTGCGACGAATTTCGCGATCAGGACATTAGTCGGTGCGCCCGGCGCCGGCCACCGCTACGCCAATCAACAGCATGCCAATGTGGCGGAGAGACAACGGAAGGTCCGGGAGCGCGTCGAATCTCGGCAGGGCTCCGCTGCCACCCAGGAAAGCGGTGCCGATCCGATGCCGGAAGCCATCGTCGAGGAACCGTTTACCCGCGGCACCCGTTGTGTCTTTGCCCGGACACTATGAAGGCAGAGATCGTTATGGCGCGCAGAGCGCGAAAGCTGAAAGGGCAGCCGCATCGACCGCTGCTCCAGGGCGGGCGACCCAGGGCGGGCGCGCCCCTCGTGGACCTGCCGGAACCGGCACCGAACCGAAGCTGGCACCCTGGACGTAAAGGCCAGGGCGGTGAGGGCCTGAGCGAGGGTTACGGCGGAAGCGGCGGCTCGGGAACCGGCCCCTCCGGGCCAGATCAGTCGAGCGCGCGGGAGAGAAAGCGTCAACGATCCTGAGAGACAACCGGGGGCACAATCAATTGCGGGAGTAGGTCGCATGCCTGAGAAACGGACCATCGCGAAGGCACGCAAGGACAAGCGGGCGGGAAAGTCGCCTTCCACACAGGCCGGCGAGTTCGTGCGCGAGGAGATCCACAAGATCCGCCGGGGCAAGCACGGCGCCAAGTCGCCGGAGCAGGCTATTGCCATCGGCCTCTCGGAGGCCAGGCGCGCCGGCGTCGATCTGCCGCCGCCAAAGCGCGGCAAGACCAAAGCGCGCACCCGGCGCAGCGCCGAGTACGCTTATTCCGCCGGCCAGGGGACACGCAAGACACGGTCCCGGCCGGGCGCGTCGCGGGCTGTCAAGTCGGCGCTGAAGCGGGAGCCTACGAGCACGGCGTCACCCCGGTCATTGTCACAGCATGCCTCGCGCGCCGCATCGCGGCGGACTGCCGAGCAGCGGTCCAAGGCGGCCAAGAAAGCGGCGCACACCAAAGGCGCCGCTGCAAGGTCCGCTGCCGCGCGCAAGGCGGCACGCACGCGCGCCCGCAACAAGAGTGCGCGCGGTGGCTGACGGCAACCGACCGGCGGCGAAGGAGGCGGCATCACCGGGTTGAGACGGGGCACACCCGTCATCTCAACCTTCGATGTGCCAACGCGCCTACGACGAGCGGTTTGACCCCGCTTCCGCGGGGCCCAGCCCTCAGCCGGCCGGCGTGGCGTTGGGGAAGAACAGCTGCTTGCCCTGGATCTTGTAGTCGCGGATGGCGCCCTGGCCCTCCGGCGAGAGCACCCAGTCGATGAACTTCTGGCCCAGCTCCTTCTTGACGTGCGGGTGCTTGGCCGGATTGACCAGCATGATGCCGTACTGGTTGAAGAGACGCTTGTCGCCTTCCACCACGATCTCCAGGTCACCCTTGTTCTTGAACGAGATCCAGGTCCCGCGGTCTGACAGCACATAGGCGCCCATGCCGCCGGCCGTGTTGAGCGCGGCGCCCATTCCCTGCCCGATCGGACGGTACCAGGTGGGCTTCGTACCGGCCGGATCGAGACCGGCGGCCTTCCACAGCCGCAGCTCGGCCGAGTGCGTGCCGGATTTATCGCCACGCGAGACGAACGGGCTGCCCTTCGCGGCAATCGCCTTGAAGGCGGCGATCACGTCCTTGCCCCCCTTGATCCCGGCGGGGTCGGACTTCGGCCCGATGACCACGAAGTCATTATACATCACGTCGAAGCGCTTCACGCCGTAGCCCTCGGCGATGAACTTCTCCTCCTGCGCCTTGGCGTGCACGAACAGCACGTCAGCATCGCCGCGGCGGCCGGTGTCGAGCGCCTGCCCCGTTCCCTGGGCCACCACTTTCACGTCGATGCCGGTCTTGGCCTTGAACAGGGGCAGGAGGTGTCCGAACAGCCCGGAATCCTGGGTCGAGGTCGTGGAGGCCACCACGATCGACTTGTCTTGGGCCATGGCCGGCGTGATGGCTGGCGCCGAGGCCAGCAAGCCCACCAGGAACCCCAGTGCGATGCGAGTTAGCGACATGCTTCTCCTCCCTTGTTGACGATGAAGCTCAGATCACGAGATCGCCGGCCAGGAACGTCCTGGCCTCCGGCGTGGCCGGTCCTGCAAAGAACTGCTCCGCCGGCGCGTGCTCGATCAGCCGCCCCTTGGCGAGAAAGATGATGTCGCCGGCGAGCCGGCGCGCCTGGCCCAGATCGTGCGTGGCCATGACGATCTTGACGCTGCTTGCGGCTGCGTCGGCGATAATCTCCTCCACCGCCCTGGTCGCAGCCGGATCGAGGCTGGCCGTGGGCTCGTCGAGAAACAGCACCTCGGGTTCGCGGGCGAGGGCGCGCGCCAGCGCCAGGCGCTGCTGCTCTCCGCCGGACAGACGCCGGGCCGGCCGGTCGGCAACGTGTGCAAGGCCGACGCGAGCGAGCAGCCTTTCGACGCTCGCCGCATTCGCCGGCCGGCCAGCCGTCTTCAATCCGTATGCGACATTGGCGCCGGCGGAACGCCGCAGCATCACCGGCCGCTGCAGGACAATGGCCTGGCGCCTGGCCGCCGGCTGCACAACCGCCGAGCGGATACTGCCCGCAACCGGCGCGAGCAGCCCCATGGCGAGCTTCAGCAGAGTCGTCTTGCCGGAGCCGTTCGGCCCGATCAGCAGCGTGGGCGGGCCGGCTTCGATCGTCAGCGCCACATCGCGCAGGATGCAGACATTCCGGGCCGCATAAGCTACCCGGTCGAAGGCGATCGGCAGCGTGCGCGCGCGATCGCCCGCGGCAATCTCCAGCTCTCCGTAACAAGCGCTACCCGGCATGGCACTCGGACCAGGCGCGTACGGCCCACGCCAGGGCATTGACGAGAAGGATCACAGCCATCAGGAACAATCCGAGACCGATCGCCAGCGGCAGATCACCCTTGGACGTTTCCAGCGCAATCGTCGTCGTCATGACGCGGGTGAAGCCGTCAATATTGCCACCGACGATCATCACCGCGCCGACCTCGGCCGCGGCCCTGCCGAAGCCAGCCAGTGCGATCGTCACCAGCGAAAAGCGGGCATCCCACAGCAGTGTCGCCACCCGCCCGGCGGGGCCAACTGCCATCGCGGTGAGCTCATCGCGGTACTCGACCCACAGGTCCTCGATCAGCTGACGCGCCAGGGCAGCGACAATCGGCGCGATCAGCACCGCCTGGGCGACAATCATCGCCCGCGGCGTGAACAGCAGGCCAAGCGATCCCAGAGGCCCGGAACGCGACAGCATAAGATAGACGAGCAGGCCGACAACCACCGGCGGCAGCCCCATGCAGCCATTGAGGAGCACGACCAGCGCCGACCGCCCGGGAAATCGCGTCAACGCCACCAGCGCCCCCAGAGGCAGCCCCACCGCGCAGGCGATCATGGTGGCCGACAAGGTCACGTAGAGGGACAGCGCGACGATGCCATAAAGGCTCGCGTCACCCGACAGAATCAGCTCCAGCGCGCTCATGCCCTCCAACCCTGCGGCATTGACTGGCGAGAATACGTCGTGCATTCCTGCGGGGAGTCAACATCTAGATTCAGTGCATAAAAATGCAGCCTGATGCAGGCCTCAAGCTCCTGACCACTGCCGAAGCCGCCGAATACCTGCGCCTCAAGGAGCGCAAGCTCTACGAGCTGATCGCAGACCGGCAGATCCCCTGCACCAAGGTGACAGGGAAGTGGCTGTTCTCGCGCGCCGACCTTGACCGCTGGCTGCTGGCCGGCATGGTGCGGCCGCCGGGAGTCCTGCCGCCCGATCCACCACCCATCGTCGGCGGCAGCCACGACCCGCTGCTGCAATGGGCGCTGGCCGAGAGTCACGCCGGACTGGCCCTCCTGCCGGAGGGCAGCGAGGCCGGCTACCAGCGCTTCCGCAAGGGCGAGGTGCTGGCCGCCGCCATACACTTCCATGATCCGGGAAAGCCGGAGGCGGACGCCAATCCGGTCCGGATGGCCGATGATCCGACGCTGCATGATGCGGTCCTGATCGGCTTTGCGGCCCGAGAGCAGGGGTTCATCGTTGCGGCTGGGAACCCGCTCAATGTGGTCTCGCTGCGCGATGCGCACGAGCGGGCGTTGCGCATTGTCTTGCGTCCGCAGGGTGCCGGCGCCCAGCAGCTGCTGCTCGCGATGCTGGGCGAGGAGGGTCTTGCGCTCAATGACCTGCGCAGCACCTCCACCGCGCCGACCGGCTCCGACATCGCCGAGGCGATCCGGGCGGGGCACGCCGACTACGGCATCGCCACCCGCGCGGTTGCGACCGCGGCGGGATTGGATTTCGTGCCGGTCTGCATCGAGCGCTTCGATCTGCTGATGCGCCAGCGCGATTATTTCCGGCCAGCGATGCAGACGCTTCTCGCTCTGCTCCGTGACCCGCGCCTTGCACTGCGGGCCGGCGAGCTTGGTGGCCTCGACGTGCGCGAGGCTGGCCAGGTACGCTGGGCGCCGTGAGCTAATCGCCGTTCTGAGCGTCCGGCGAGCGCCGGCCATTACGCAGGCTGCCCCAGCAAACGCCCGTCACATGCACCGCGGGCAACCGGTGTGCCCGCTTGCGCGTTTCTCTTGTGTACCCAAGTCGGTAATCGGATGCACTGGCTCGATTCCATGCGGACCTTCACGCCAGAGGCGGCAATCGCGCTGCGGCTGCTCCTTGCCGCCGCGCTTGGTGCGGTGATCGGCCTCGAGCGGGAATACAAGGCTCGCCCGGCCGGCCTCAGGACAAACATGCTGACGGCGCTTGCCGCGGCAGTGTTCACAGTGCTCACGTTCGAGCTGCTGCATGAGGTGCGGGACCGGCCCCAGCCGGGGCCGGCCGACCCGATCCGCGTCATCGAGGCGGTGACAGCCGGCGTTGCGTTTCTGGGCGCTGGCGCCATCATTCAAGCGCGGGGCCAGGTGCGAGGATTGACGACCGGAGCAGCCATGTGGCTTGCCGGCTCCGTGGGCGTTGCCTGCGGGGCCGGCTACTACAGCATCGCGCTGATGGCGACGCTCCTCGCGTTGTTGATACTCACTGCGCTCGCCTATCTTGAGCGCTGGCTCGGCACCGCCCCATCAGACTCGCCATCGACACCTGATCAATCGTCGTCCAGGCACAATCGACGAGACTAGCCGAGCGGCGTGCCGCCGGTCGATGGCGAGAGCCTGGAGAATTTTCGCCGGATCACGGAACTTTGGCGCAACACATGGGTTTGCTGATCAACCTTATTGAGAGCTTCTCTGGAAGCCAGCGTGTGAGTGGGGAAATCCAGTGTTGTCGAATCGACCCCTGTATCTGCAGGTCCGTGACGCGCTTGCAGAACGAATCGCCAGTGGCGGCTTCTTGCCGGGCTCGGCGTTCCCGAGTGAAGGTGAGCTGGCACGCGAGATCGGCGTCAGCGCCGGCACCGTGCGCAAAGCGTTGCAGCTCATGGAGAGCGACCACTTGGTCGTACGCCAGCAGGGTCGCGGCACGTTCGTGAACGACCCCGCCTCCGATGAGATGGCGGCACGCTTCGCCCGGCTCCACAACGCCAATGGGGCACGCATCCGTGGGCAAGTCAAGTCGACGGAGATTACGCGCATCACGCCCAGCGATCTGGAGCGCGAGCGGCTGCGCCTCGCGATCGGGGCCGAGGTATATCGGGTACGGTGCGTCCGATACCAGAAGGACACCGCGTTCCTGGTCGAGGAGAGGGCATTGCCGGCGGACCTGTTTCCGGGCCTGGGCGATAACGGCCGCATCTCCGACCAGTTCACCAGCCTGGCGCAGGAATTCGGCATCCTGCTTGGCAGCGCCCAAGAGCGCATATCCCTGACGATGCCGCCCTCGCCCGTCGCCAAGGCCCTGGGTGCGGCGTCAAACGTGCCGGTGGTCCTCCTGGATCGCGTGGTCTTCACCTACGACAGCCGCCGCCCGGTGGAATGGCGCCTCGCGTATTGCAACCTGCCGGGCAGCTACTACCTCGCTGAGCTTCGCTAGTGCGATGATCGAGAAGTCCGCTTCATCGGTTTGGCTATGTGGCGAAGCGGACTTCTCGATCTGAATCGCACTGGCGATCATAATGTTGCTGGCGTCCTTCAGATCGCGAAATTCGTTCCGACCTCGCGGCAAGCTGATGCGAAGGAGCGGTGCGCCAGGGGAGGACGCACCGCTCCGGCCCGTGCCGAAGCTGAGGGGCAGGCTCCGGTCTCTTGACGAGCGGGGGAGAGCCCGTCGACGGTAATAAAGAATGGCGTTTCCGCCGTTTGGTTCCTTATCCAGGCGGCTGATCCGACCGGCGCCCGCAGTCTCCGGCAACTGCAGCCTCAGACCTTGTGCGCAACCATCCCGCCCCTCTTCACCTCCTGCGCCGTCCGCGTCGGGTGGCGGGAGGAGGCAAGCTCCTTGGCGGTGATGAACTCCAGCAGCACCGGCACGCCCTGCTCGGTCTTCTCGATGCCGCGCCGGATGGAAGGGATGATCTGATCGGGCGCTGTGATGCGCTCGCCATAGCCGCCCAGCGCCTTGGCGAGATCCGCGTAGTTGCCGGAGATGTCGGTCGCCCGGTATTTCTCGGTGGAGACACCCATGATCGGCAGCTCCATGGCCATGGAGAAATTGTTGAGCAGGACCGACAGGATCGGGATCCGCTCGCGCACCGCCGTCTCGAAATCCATGCCGGTGAAGCCGATGGCGGCGTCGCCCCAGACATTGATGCACAGTTTCTCCGGGCACGCGAGCCTGGCGCCCATGGCGAGGCCGAGGCCGTAGCCCAGCTGCGTGGTCTTGCCCCAGCCGATATAGCTCAGCGGCTCGGTCGCCACCCAGAACGGCGAGAGCTGGTCGCGAGGACTGCCGGCATCGTGAGTGATGATGGTGTTTGCCACATCCACCGTATGCTGCAGGTCCCACAGCACGCGGTAGGGTGAGAGCGGCGCCTCATTCGACGTGAGCTTGGGCATCCACTGTTTCAGCCAGGCGTCCCGCACGGTCGCGATCTCGTCGGCCACAGCGGTCCATGGCCGCCGCGGCACGTCGCGTCTGTCGAGCTCCGCCAGCACCGCATCGAGCATCAGGCCGGCGTCGCCGATCAACGCCACCTCGGCCTCGTAGTCCTTGTTCACGTGGTCGGCATCGAGGGTGGCGTGGACCACACGCTTGGCCTTGGGCATCTGCACGCCGAACGCGGTCTCGGTGAAGGAGCAGCCGATGCCGAAGATCAGGTCGGCCTCGTCGAGGAAGTGACGCACGGCATAGGGGATCGCCGCACCGCCCGAGCCGAGCGCCAGCGCGTGGTCCTCGGGGAACGCGCTCTTGCCTTCGAGGCTGGTGCACACGGGAATGGCCAGCCGCTCCGCCAGCACTTTGAGTTGCGGCCAGGCTCGTGCGTAGTGGACCCCCTGGCCGGCGTAGATCACCGGCCGTCTGGCGGCGAGCAGCAGCGCGATGGCCTCCTTGACGGCCTTGGGATCCGGGCCTGAGCGCGTTGAGAGTACCGGGCGGTAGCTCAACGGCTCCGGCACCTCCTCGTTCCAGATGTCGTGGGGGATCTCGACGATCACGGGGCCGCCGCGGCCGTTGCGTAGCCGCGAGAACGCGCGCCGCATGACATTGGGAATGTCGGCCGGCACATTGAGCGGCTCCACCGACTTCGAGACGTTCCGCATCGAGATGGTGGCGTTGTAGTTGGGATCGACGTGCGCGAGTCGGCGCGGATAGCCGCCCGGCATGACCAGGATCGGCACCGACTCCGAGTAGGCCTGGGCGATGGCGCCGTAGGAATTCTCGGTGCCCGGCCCCACCTGCATCACGAACACGCCGATCCTGCGGCCCGAGGAGAGGCGCGAGATGGCATCGGCCATGTGAATGCCGGTGCGCTCCTGGCGCACGATGATCGGCCTGATGTCGGCGATCGCCGCATGCTCCAGCATGTGATTCACCGGGTAGCCGATCACCATCTCCACGCCTTCGCGTTTCAGGATCTCGGCGATCGCCTCTCCGACCTTCATTGACTCGGTTCCTTCATCTTGGCGACAGGTCGCTTACAGATCGTTGGCAGATGGGTGGCTGATGGCGCGAGCTTGTCGAGAGCGCCTCTTGATCCTCTTGCGGCGATGGTGCCACCGTGCTTGCGTCCGTCAAGGATCTGGATGCCGAGACAGCGGCCATGTAGATTCCCCTGCGCAAGCCGGTGCGTCCGTCCTTGATCCGGCGCCGGCCATGCCTGCTCTTCACCCTGCCCCCTCTCCCCGCAAGCGGACTCCTACTGACACCAACCGGACACACACCAATGACCAGCATCGCCATTGTCGGCTCGGGCCTCATTGGCCGGGCATGGGCTACCGTGTTCGCCAGCCACGGCTTCGATGTCGCGCTCCACGACGTAGCAGCCGGCGCGGCGGCAGCGGCGCGTGCGCATATCTCCACCAACCTCAAGGAGCTGGCCGAACACGGCCTGGTCGACGATCCGAAGGCGGCGCTCGCCCGCATCCGCGTCGCGTCCGACCTTGCCGATGTCCTGAAGGGGGCGATGCTGGCGCAGGAGAGCGGCCCTGAGAGCGTTGATGCCAAGATCGAGCTGTTCACGGCAATGGACGCGCTCGCGCCCCCCGCCACCATTCTCGCGTCGTCGACCTCGTTCATCATGGCGTCGATCTTCAGCGACAAGCTCAAGGGGCGCGCCCGCTGTCTCGTCGCCCATCCCGTCAACCCGCCGCATCTGGTGCCGATTGTCGAGATCGCACCGGCGCCGTGGACCGACCCTGAGGTGGTGGCGAGAGCGAAGGGCATCTACGAGCAGGCGGGCCAGGTGCCGATCGTGCTGCGCAAGGAGAAGGCGGGCTTCGTGCTCAATCGCCTGCAGGCGGTGCTGCTGGCGGAGGCGTTCCGGCTGGTCGGCGAAGGTATTGCCAGCGCCGAGGACGTGGATAAGACCATCCGCGATGGCCTGGGCCTGCGCTGGGCATTCATGGGGCCGTTCGAGACCATCGAGCTCAATGCGCCCGGTGGCATCCCCGACTATTGCGCCCGCTACGGCGCCTCGCTCGACCGCATGGCCGCGGAAGGCTTGGGCGGCGATCCGTTCGGGGCGGGGACGGTGGCGACCGTGATGAGCGAGTGGCCGGGCGTGCAGGTGCCCGATCGGGTCAAGCGCTTGAGCGACTGGCGCGACAGCCGCCTCGCGGCGCTGAAGGCGCACAAGCGGGCCGCCCTGCGCAAGCCGGAATAGCCGGCGCCGCTTCGCCAGCTCCGTCTTCGCCTGCCAGAGATCACGGCAACGTCAAGACCACCGGCATTGAATACGCTCGACGAGCGATGATGTGCCCAGTGCCCAACGAGGCAGGTGAAGTCGCCGCTCGCGTGCGGTATCATGACCTGATGGACGAGGAAGAAACCGACGATGGCCACCGACAAGAAATATTCCGTCACCCGCACCGATGCCGAGTGGCGCGAGCGGCTCACGCCTGAGCAGTACTACATCATGCGTGGGCACGGCACCGAGGCGCCGGGGAGCTGCGCGCTGCTCACCGAGAAGCGCGCTGGCACGTTCTCCTGCGCCGGCTGCGATCAGCCGTTGTTCGTTGCCGACACCAAGTTCGAGAGCGGCACCGGCTGGCCGTCGTTCAACACGCCTGAGCCGGGCTCGGTGGAGACCGAGGAGGATCGAAGCCACTTCATGGTGCGCACGGAGGTCCACTGTGCACGCTGCGGCAGCCATCTGGGTCACGTATTCCCCGACGGCCCCCCGCCCACCGGCCTGCGCTACTGCATCAACGGCGTGGCGCTGAAGTTCCAGCCGGAGTGATCTCCCGAGCGGGATTGCCCGCGGAGCGTGTGCAGCCCCGGCCACTGGCCGCGTCCGGGCTGCATCCTCGCGCCGTTCACCGGCATCATGCCGAGCAGCAGCAGGAGGGGGCCCATGACGGAACTCGCGCTGATCGTGGCTGTCGTTGCTCTCGGGCTCGTGCTGGGCGCACGGCGGCAAATCGCGCTGTTGCAGGCGGGGCTGGACGAGGCGCGGAGCGAGATACGCGCCCTGCGAACGCCGCCAGCTCCGCCGGAGGCAGCCGCGCCGGCCCCAGAGGAGGCGGCTCCCGGCCGCGAGCCTGCACCTGCCCAGCCACCGGTGGGGGCCGAGGAGCCGGCGCCGGTGCCTGCGGCCGTTGAGCCGCCCGTCCCGCTTGTCCCTGCGCGTGCGGCGCCAATTGTCCCGGCGGCAGCCACGTTGGAGGAGCGGCTCGGTACCCGCTGGGCGGTGTGGCTGGGCGGCCTGGCGCTGGCGTTAGGCGGCGTGCTGCTGGTGCGCTACTCGATCGAGCAGGGCCTGTTCGGCCCGGAGGTGCGGATCGCGCTTGGTGCCCTGTTCGCGCTGATGCTGGTCGGGGCCGGAGAGTGGTTCCGCCGCTCGGAGCGTGCCTCGCCGGTCGAAGGCGTTTCCGCGGCGCACATCCCTGGTATTCTGACGGCGGCAGGCACGGTGAGCGGGTTCGGTACGGTATATGCGGCGCATGCGCTCTATCAGATGCTCGGCCCGGCCGCGGCCTTTTTCCTGCTCGGTGCCATCGGTGTCGCGACCATGCTGGCGGCGGCGCTGCACGGACCGGCTCTCGCCGGCCTCGGCTTGGCGGCGGCGTTTGCCGTCCCGTTGCTCATCACGTCGCAGGAGCCTAGTCCCTGGCCGGTTGTGCTTTATCTCGCCGCCGTCGCCAGCGCGGCCTACGCGCTGGCGCGGTTGCGGCGCTGGCTGTGGCTCGCCGCGGCCACGGTGGCCGGAGCTGTCGCCTGGGGCCTGGCCCTGCTCGATCCGGTCGGCGCCGGTGCCGCAGGGATGTGGACTTCGGCGCTCATCGTGCATATCGGTGTGCAGCTCGCGCTTGCGGCCATGTTCATGGCGATCGAGCCGCATCTGACCACCGCCGAGGACTCCGCCGAGCCCGACTGGATTGCGACGCTGGCACTCGCTGCCATCGCCGCTCTCGCCGTCCTCGCCCTGCTGGTCATTCCTCAGGACGGAACAGTGAACCAGCAATGGCTGGCGTTCGCGTTCGCGGCGATGGCCCTGCTCGGCGTCACCGCCTGGCGCAGTGCCCCCGCTGCCGCTGCCGCCCCGCTCGCAGGCATGGTCGCGCTGGCGGCGATGGCCGCCTGGCCGGGCCTGGCGGCGCCACCCGACCCGAGCCTGCTGGCGCCGGCGCTCGTGGGCGTGCTGCGCGTACCCGACAGTGTCGTCGCCTTCCTCGCCTTTTCAGCCTTGTCGACGCTGGCGATCGGCGCGCTCGGCGCGCTGCGCCTCTGGCACGGCCGCGCGCTGCCCGTGCGAACCGTCGGCCTCTACCTGCTGGGCGCCGTGGTGCCGCCGCTGCTGGCGCTGGTGCTGGCGTACCTGCGCGTCACGCAATTCGACCGTTCGATCTCGTTCGCGCTGATCGCGGTGGTACTGGCGGCGGCGTTCTATCTGGTCGCTGACCGCTTCGACAGGATTCCGCATGCCGAGCGCACCATCATCGGCGCCTTCGCCTCCGGTGTCGCTGCCGCCATGGCGCTGGCCTTCACCATGGCGCTCGACCGCGGCTATCTCACCGTCGCGTTTGCCGTCACCGCCTTCACCACCGCCATCTTCGCCGTCGTCGATCGCATCCGGCTGCTGCGTACCGTCGTCGTCGCCATCGGCCTCGTCGTACTCGGCCGCCTCGTCTGGGACCCGCGCATCATGGGGGCCGACGTCGGCACCTGGCCGGTCTTCAACTGGCTGCTGCTCGGCTACGGCGCGCCCGCCGCCGCGTTCCTCGGCGCCGCGGTCGTGCTGCGGCGCGAGGGCGAGGACCTTGCCGTACGCCTCTGCGATGCCCTGGGCGTGCTGTTCACCGCCCTGCTTCTGTTCTTCCAGACGCGTCACGCCCTCAACGGCGGCGATCCGCTGGCGCCTACCTCTGGCCACGTCGAGCAGGGCCTGCTGGCGCTCATGAGCATCGGCTTCGCCGCGGTGCTGATCCGGCTCGATCTCGCCCGTGCCAACCCTGTGTTCCGCGCCGCCTCGCTGATCCTCGGCGTCCTCTCCGGCTGGCTGATCGTCGTGCGGCTCGGGCTTTCCGAGAATCCTCTATTCTCGGCTGATCCGGTGCACGGGCCGGTCATCTTCAGCACCCTGCTTCTTGGCTACCTGCTGCCGGGACTCGCCGCCGTCGTGCTCGTGCGTATTGCCCGCGGTGTTCGTCCGAGGTGGTACGTGACCGGTGTCGCCGCCTTGGCGCTGTTCCTGCTGTTCAGCTACGTCACCCTGGAGGTGCGCCATGCCTTCCACGGCGAGAGCCTGACCGTCTGGCACGGTGCCGACGCGCCGGAGGTGTGGTCGTACTCGGTGGCGTGGCTCGCGCTGGGGCTTGCCTTCCTCTTCTACGGCCTTTGGCGCAACGCCATCGAGCCGCGTCTCGCCTCGGCTGCCCTGGTGGTGCTGTCGGTGCTCAAGGTGTTCCTCTACGATCTCACCGGCATCGGCGGCTTCTGGCGCGCCTTCTCGGTGATCTGCCTCGGCGCCGTGCTGATCGGCATCGGTCTGGTCTATCAGAAGCTGGTGTTCGCGCGGCCGTTAGCCCGTAGGGTGCAATAGGCGCAAGCGCATTGCACCGAGAACCGATGTAGCAGATGCTGCGCTGGCCAGGGTGCAACGCGGCTGCGCCTTGTTGCACCCTACAGCGTCGGGATCGCCAAGCGCCATGGCTTCACTCCACCGCGGCGGCCTGGATGGTGGCAATGCCCAGCGCCGCGAAGCTCTCCCGCGTCGCCGCCAGCGAGCCGCCCACGTCGATGGCGCGGCAGGCGTCCTCGATCACCACCACGTCGAAGCCCTGCCGCTTGGCGTCCTCGGCCGAGTAGCGCACGCAGAAGTCGAGCGCCAGGCCGCAGGCGAACACGCGGCGGATGCCGCGCTCGCGCAGGTAGCCGGCCAAGCCGGTCGGCGTCTTGTGGTCGTTCTCGAACAGCGCCGAGTAGGAATCGATGTGCGGCCGGAAGCCCTTGCGGATCACCAGCTCCAGGTTCTGCAACGCCAGGTCGGAACGGAATTCCGCGCCTTCCGTGCCCTGCACGCAGTGGTCCGGCCACAGGATCTGCGAGCCATAGGCGACCTCCATCGTCTCATAGGGCTGCCGGCCTGCGTGCGAGGACGCGAACGAGTGGTGCCCGGCCGGATGCCAGTCCTGCGTCGCCACCACGTGGTGGAACCGCCGTGCCAGCGCGTTGATCATCGGCACCACCTGGTCGCCCTCCGGCACGGCGAGACTGCCGCCGGGGCAGAAGTCGTTTTGCACGTCGATCACCAGGAGCACGTCGCTGTCGCCGATAGTCATGCTCATCTGTCGTCCCTGTGTCTCGCGAATGGCGAATGGTGGCCGCCATTCGCGATTGGCCTTCGCCGTTCACCCGGCCGCCACCGACAGCCCGCGCACCTTGTGCTTGTCGATCAGCCCCTGCACGAACCCCGACGCTTTCGTCTCCGCAACGAAGGCGCGCAGGAACTCGGCGGCGGCAGCGTTCTTGCGGGATGTCCCGATCGCCTGCTGCACGGCCGAGAACCTGCCATCGAGGATGCGAGCGCCCGGCAGCTTCTCCACGTCGGCGAGCAGCCGTGGCCGCAGCCCGGCCAGCACCTCGAGCTTGTCGCCGACGAAGCGCTCGTAGCTGGAATCGATGCTGTCGGTCTTCACCAGCGTCGCCTGGGCGATGTTGCGTTCGAGCCAGAGCCCGTAGGCGCTGCGACCAGTCACGGCGATGCGCACGCCCGGCCTGTCGACCTCGGCGAGCGACCGGATGGGCGAGCCGGCCGGCACAAGGTACGTGGCCTCGATCTCGACATAGGCCGGCGTGAAAGCGATTCGCTCGGCCCGCTGCGGCTCGGCGCCGATCAGGCCGATGTCCCACGCGCCGGTGTCGACGGCGTCCGCCAGCTCGCCGGGCGCCTTGTAGGGCACGTACTTGACCGGCACGCCAAGCCGCCGTGCGATCTCGGACGCCATGTCGGGCGCGACGCCGGTGGGCTCGCCCGCCGGATCCCGGCCGGTGATCAAGAGGAAGTTCGCGAGGTTCAGCCCCGCCCGCAGCACGCCCGCTGGCGCGAGCTCAGCCCTGACGTGCTCTGACATTGCGATAACCCTCTCCAGCAGGGCAATGGGGCAGCAAGGCAAGAGGACAGGAGCCGATGGCAACTCTGCCCTGCTGCCTTATTGCCCTACTGCCCATTCATGCGCAACCGCCGCACCCGCTCATGCAGAGCGCAGATCCGGCGATCCTCCAGCCCCAGCAGCTCCAGCCGCTCGGCAAGGTTCTCCAGGTATTCGAAACAGGTGCCGCGCACGCCGCAGCCGGTGGCGATCAGCCGGGCGGTCTCGTCGATGTCGAGCTCAACGTAGCGGTCCGACTGGCGATTGATGAGGAAGGTGACCGCCTCGATTCCGCCCTGCGGCGTCGCGACCGGCACGAACCGCGGCACATAGCTGCCGGCCAGCATCTCGCGCTGCCAGAGCATCCGCGTCTCCGGATCGACATGGTCGGCCGGGATGCGCAGGGCGAGGCCCTGGCAATCGCCGCCCTCGTCGAGCGCGGCCATCAGCGCCGGCTTCTCGGCCGAGCCGCGCCCGATCTGGCTCTTCAGGCAGAAGCGGCGATGGAACCCGGTCAGCGCGGCCTTGCGGATCTCGATCACGTGGATGCCCGGATCCCACATCAGCGAGCCGTAGGCGAACACCCAGAGGTCCTGGCCCTGGCGGGACAGCACCTCCGCACGCGTCGCCTCGCGCTCGGCATCGCTCAGCCGCCAGTTCGCGGGATAGCCGCTCTCGCGCGCCACGCGGTCAAGATCGGCGAGCCAGCCGCCGGCGCGGCGGAAGAATGACTTCTCGGGCGCAATGACCTTGCCAGCAAGGGCGGGCACATGGATGAAGGCTTCGGGCGGCAGCAGCATAAGCGTTGCGAAATCGCGCAGTCTGATAGGCGCGCCTTGCGTGGGAGAGGCGACTGGCAGAACGGTGCCGCTCACGATTACTATAACAGCGCGCCCGCTTGGCAAGGCCCGGATTGG
>DASURA010000227.1:0-3956 GCA_036280295.1 Hyphomicrobiaceae bacterium | reverse complement strand
TACCACTTGATGGAGACGTTGTGCGGGTCGTAGGAGGTGTTCTTGACCTTGGTGTAGGGCTTGATCCAGTCGAGGCGCTTGCCGTGCTCGCCCCAGAACCCGTTCGGGTCCTCGACCGAGCGCTTGTACATCGCCTGGTACTTCTCGTGATCAACGTAGGCGCGAGCAGCCCACTCTGCCGGCACGTTGTAGACTTTCTCATCAGCCATCGCGCGCAATACCTCCATGGACCGGTTTGTCTCTATTATCCGCACTCGCCCCCGGTGAGCAACCGCCCGTTGGTCGAATACGGGCACTGATGCAGGTCAATGCCTGGTGCTTCTCCGACCCTGCCCCGGGGCAAGCCCGATTCCCATCTGCCAGTGCATCGCCTCCGGTCTCAGGACGGGACCCCGGCTCCCCGGCTCGCGTGACGTGAGCCTGACGCAGGCCTCGATCTGACGCGCAGGGGCGTGCTCAGGAGGTTGAACAAGGCATCTGCGAGCAGCACGGCGAGCGCGCCTGCAAGAGCCATAGCGGATCGGTTTCGCATCGCCTGCCCATTTCAGCATTCGCTTCCTCGATAGATGCTATGCCGGCTGCCAGCCCATACAGCACACACGCAAACTGTGTCCGAGCTACCTCCCGAGCCTCTGCTCCAGCCAGCGCGCCGCCGCCTCGGGCGTGGCGCCGGTGCTGGCGCGCAGGTTGGCCTCGCGCATCATCTCGACATTGATGGCGCCGACAAGCGGGCGCAGGGCATCCAGGAAGACGGCATCGCCGGCGCGTTGCGGCGCGACCAGGAGGATGGCATCGTAGGGCGGGATGGCCTGCTTGGGGTCGTCGAGAACGACGAGATCGAGCGCGGCAATACGTCCATCGCTGGTGTAGGCGGAGATCACGTCCACCTCGCCAGCCGCCACTGCCCGATACATGAGCTCGGCCTGCATCTGGCGCTCCTGGCCGAACGTCAGGCCGTAGGCCTGGCGGATTGCCTGCCACTCGGGGCGGCCGAAGAACTCGTAGTCGCCGGCCACCGACAGCGATGCTGCATGCGGCGCCAGGTCGGCGATCGAGCGGATGCCGAGCTGGCGCGCCTTGGCGCTGGTCATGGCCAGCGCATATGCGTTCTCAAAGCCGAGGCCGCCCAGCGTGACGATGCCGTGCCGCGCCTTGAGCCAGCTCTTCACCTCGCGCATCACTTCGGCGCGTGGCCGCACGTCAGTCCGCCCCATCTGGTTGGCCCAGACGGTGCCCGTGTAGTCCACATAGGCGTCGATATCACTGCTCGCCAGCGCACCCAGGATGACGGCGGAGCCGAGGCCGTCGGTGCGGCGCGCGGGCAGGTTGCGGCTGCGCAATCGATCCTGCATCAGGGCCGCCAGGATGTACTGCTCGCTGAACGACTTGGCGCCGATGGTATAGCCGCCGTCGGGGCGCAGCATGCCGGGAACGAGGGCAGCGGCGGTGAGCAGCGCCAGCCCCGCCGCGCTGGCCGCCGTCGCCGTACGGGAGCGGTTGGCGTAGCCGCGCTCGAGCAGCGCCAGCAGCTGGTCGACGGCGAGCGCCAGCACGGCGGCAGCGACGCAGCCGAAGATCACCAGCACCCAGTTCTGGGTTTGCAGTCCGGCAAAGATGTAGTTGCCGAGACTGGTCTGGCCGATCGGAGTCGACAGCGTGGCAGTGCCGATCACCCACACGGCCGCGGTACGCACGCCTGCCATGATCACGGGCATGGCAAGCGGCAGCTCCACCAGCCGCAGCGTCTGCCCGCCGGTCATGCCCACGCCAAGCGCCGCCTGCCGCGCGGCCGGATCGATGCCCAGGATACCGGTGACAGTGTTCCGCACGACCGGCAGCATGGAATAGAGCGCAAGAGCCAGCACCGCCGGCAGGAAGCCGAGCGCCGAAAAGCCGAAGCCGAATGCGCGCTCCGAGAACGCGGCGGCAGCGAGCAGCAGCGGATAGAACAGCGCCAGCAGCGCCAGGCCAGGGATCGTCTGCACAATGCTGGTCGCTGTCAGCAGGCTCGCGCGCAGCGCCGGCCGGCGCAGAGCCGCCAGCGCCAGCGGAAAGCTCAGGGCGAGGCCAAGCGCCAGGGCCGTTACGCTGACCAGCACATGGCCGCTCAGATAGTCCGGCAGCCGCGCCAGCGCATAGGCGATGCGCTCGTCCATCTAAGCCCCCCTCGCCGCCAGCAACGCATCGACACGCGCGGCAAGAGTGCGCGGCGTCTCCATCAGCTCGCGCACGTACGGGTGGGCGTGGTCGATCAGAGCCGCCGGCGACCCTTGGGCGACGAGCCGGCCCCTGCGCAGGACGGCGATGCGGTCGGCGAGGCTCAGCGCCTCCACCATGTCGTGGGTGATCATCAGTGTCGTGAGGCTGAGCTTGCCGTGCAGGGCGCGGTAGTCCTGTCCCAGGCCCATGCGCGTCAGCGGGTCGAGGGCGGCAAACGGCTCGTCCATCAGCACCATGTCAGGCCCCGCCGCCAGCGCGCGGGCGACGCCGACGCGCTGGCGCTCGCCGCCCGAGAGCTGGTGCGGAAGGCGCGGGCCGTAGCCGGCCGGCAGCCGCACCAGGCCCAACAGCTCATCCACCCGTGCGGCCATTCGTACCTTGTCCCAGCCGAGCAGCTTGGGAGTGATGGCGATGTTCTCCGCAACTGTCATGTGCGGGAACAGCCCGATCTCCTGGAACACGTAGCCAATTCTCCGCCTGAGCATCACGGGATCGAGGCTCGCCGCATCGACGGCGCCGATGCGCACGGTTCCCTCTGTCGGGCTTTCAAGGCGGTTGATCAGACGCAGCAGCGTCGACTTGCCGGAGCCGGAGGCGCCCACCACCGCCAGGAACGCTCCCCGTTCAATCTCCAGCGATACGCCATCGAGCACCGGCTCCCCGGCGCCGAACCGCTTACTGACGTTCTCAACTGCGATGGCGGCGTCCTGAGGCATATGTGGACTTAGCGCCTCTCCCCGCGCAAGGCAAACCTCGGCAGAATAGGTTGCCCCACGCGACGCGCAGGCCCGACGCTCGTCAACAGCCCATGGGTCGCCAGAGCGCCATCAAATGTGTCGGGTCTCCGCTACCGCCCCAGCTACCCCACGAGCTCGTGCACGCTGAACAGGTCCTCGCGGTCCACCCACACCCGCCGCGGTTGCCAGCCGGCCTGGCGCACCAGCTCGTGGAACTGCCCAACGCCGTACTTGTAGGAGTATTCCGTGTGGATGCGCTCACCGGGCTGGAAGGAGAAGCGGCGGCCGCGCACGCTTGCCTCCTGCCGACGCACGCTCCGCAGGTGCATCTCGATGCGGCTCTCGCGCGGATTGTAGATTGCCTCGTGCACGAAACCATCAAGGTTGAACGTGCCACCGAGCTCGCGGTTGATGCGGGTGAGCAGGTTCAGGTTGAACGCTGCGGTCACGCCCTGGGCGTCGTTGTAGGCCAGGACCAGCCGACGCGCGTCCTTCTTGAGGTCGGCGCCAATGATGAGGCGCCCGCCCGGCGCCAATCCCTCGCGGAACGTCCTCATCAGCTGCACCGCTTCTTTGGGATCCAGGTTGCCGATGGTGGAGCCGGGGAAGAACCCGGCCTTGGGGCGCCCGGCAAGGTCGTCGGGGAGGACGATAAGGCGTGAGAAATCGCCGACCACCGGGCGCACATCGAGCGTCGGGAAACGCTCTGCCAGGCGGTCGCGGGCGGCGGCGAGCGCGCTCGCCGAGACGTCGACGCACACGTAGGCGGCAAGCTGCGGCAGCTGGCGCAGCAGGATCTCCGTCTTGGTGCTGGAGCCAGAGCCGAACTCCACCAGTACGCCGCCGGGGGGCAGCGCGTCGACCATCTCGGCCGCATGCGCCTCCAGGATCGCCGCCTCGCTGCGCGTCGGGTAATATTCCGGCAGCCCGGTGATCGCCTCGAACAGCTCGCTGCCACGGGCATCATACAAGAAGCGGCAAGGCAGCGACTTGTGCGGC
>DASURA010000226.1:0-3719 GCA_036280295.1 Hyphomicrobiaceae bacterium | reverse complement strand
GATGAGGTCCACGACGGCCATCGTGCTCTTGAACGTGTCGCCCGTGTCACGATCGGGATGGGCCGCATCGTGGGCGCCCTGGGCGCGTTGTTGCTCGGGGACGGGGATGCTTTGAGGGGCGGGGCGGAATCGGCGGAGCAGTGCGTAGACGGTGAGCGCCACGACGCAGAGCACGGTGATCTCGCCCAGCGTGTCGAAGGCACGGAAGTCCACGAGGATGACGTTCACGATGTTGGTGCCGCCGCCTTCCGAGTAGGCGTTCCTGACGAAATAACCGGCGATGCTGGCAGGCGGCGGGCTGGTCATGACCGCATAGGCGAGCGCGGCCAACCCGGATCCGGCAGCGACCGCGATGACGAGGTCGCGAATGCGATACCAGCGGATGCCTTGTGTCGCCGCGTCAGGATGAATGCCGGCGACGCGCTTCGGCAGCCACCGCAAACCGAGGAGCAGCAGTACCGTGGTCACGGCCTCCACGACCAGCTGCGTCAATGCGAGGTCCGGTGCGGACATCCAGACGAAGGAGATGCAGGTCACGAGACCCGCACCGCCGAGCAGGATGAGGGCAGCGAGGCGATGGAACTTCGCGTTATAGGCGGCAGCCAGCGCGCAGCTGGCGCCGACAACCCACACCAGCGCGAAGGCAATATCCAGCCCGGCGCGCGGTGAGCCCCAAGCAATACCTTTGGCGTAAAGTGGCGCGGCGCCGGCGAGCAGGGCTACGCATACCAGCAACTGCACCTGGGGCTGGAGGCGCCGCGTTCCGAGGACCCTCTCCATCGAGCTTGAGAACCGGCACAGGTAAGTATCAAGCAGGTGCTCGAAGGTGCGCCGTCCATCGATGCGACGCAGCAGGGGTGGATCGTTCGAAGCGAGCAGATAGGTATGCAGCACGCCATAGGCCACCACGCCGCCCGCCATCGCTAAAGCGCTCATCAGGAGTTCCGGCGTGAAGCCGTGCCAGACAGCGAGGCTATACGCTGGAGGAGCGGCTCCGAGCGCTCCGCGCACCGCCGTATCGAGGAGGGGCCCCACCGTGTAAGCGGGCGCGATGCCGACCACGAGGCACGCCAGCACGAGAAGCTCTGCCGGGAAGCGCATCAGAAATGGCGGCTCGCGCGGCGTGCGCGGCAGACCTCTTGGAGGGGGACCGAAGAACACGTCGCGGATAAAGCGGAGCGAATAGGCGACGGTGAACATGCTCGCGACTGTTACGATGTATGGCAGCGCCTGATCCAAGAGCGAGTTGTCGTGGATCTCGATCGTTTCGGCGAAGAACATCTCCTTCGACAGAAACCCATTGAGCAGCGGAACGCCGGCCATGGCCGCGGCGGCGACCATGGCGAGGCTGCCGGTGATGGGCATGAACCGCCACAGGCCGGTCAGGCGCCGCATGTCGCGCGTACCGCATTCGTGGTCGATGATGCCGGCCGCCATGAACAGCGAAGCCTTGAACGTCGCGTGGTTCATGATGTGGAAGATTGCCGCCACCTGCCCCAGCGGCGAGTCGAGCCCGATAAGCAGAGTGATGAGCCCGAGATGGCTGATGGTCGAATAGGCGAGAAGCCCTTTCAGGTCCTGCTGGAAGAGGGCGAGGAAGGCGCCCAGAATGAACGTGGTCAGCCCGGCCGTTCCCACCAGCCACAGCCATTCGTTTGTCCCGCCCAGTGCTGGCCAAAGCCGCGCCAGCAGGAACACGCCCGCCTTCACCATGGTGGCCGAGTGCAGATAGGCGGAAACCGGCGTCGGCGCCGCCATGGCCTGCGGCAGCCAGAAATGAAACGGAAACTGCGCGCTCTTGGTCAAGGCACCAAGGAGGACAAGAACAAGCGCCGGGAGGTAAAGCGCGTGCGAACGGATGGACGCACCGGACTTGAGCACCTGATCGAGATCGTAGCTGCCGACGATATGGCCGAGGATCAGCACGCCTGCGAACAGGCACAGACCGCCCGCCGACGTGATCATGAGCGCCGTCCGGGCGGCATCCCGCGCTTGCGCGAGCTGGTGCCAGTAGCCGATGAGCAGGAACGAGAAGAGGCTGGTGAGCTCCCAGAAAAAGACGAGCTGGATCAGGTTCCCCGACAGCACGATTCCGAGCATCGAGCCCATGAATGCGAGCAGGAATGCATAGAAGCGCGGCACGGGATCGGCAGAGGACATGTAGTACCGGGCATAGAGCACCACGAGGAAGCCGACGCCGGTGATCAGTGCGGCGAGAACCCACGCGAAGCCGTCCATCCTCAGCTTGAACTGGAGCCCGAGCTCGGGAACCCAGGCGGCCTGGCAGTACACCACCCCGCCGTCCACGACCCGCGGGTAGAGCGCGAGGACCGCGGTCAAGCTGACAAGGGCGACAGCGCCGGCCAGGTATGCTTCCGCATTGCGCGCGTGCGTCCCGAGCAGAGCGGCAGCGCAGCTCCCGGCGTAGGGAAGCGCGACAAGTACGATCAGATAGAGCCAATCGGACATGCCTCGGCGGCCACTCCTCCGCGGTTGCAAGCTGCCATGATGGATGCGCCTGGGCGCCACGGCAACTGCCAATCGGCGGCCGGGGCAGTGCTGCGTCGCGTCAATTGCCGAACGGCAGGAGGCGGTTCGTGACAGATCGGCGGCGAGGAAGGGACATTGAGGTCGTACCCATGAGAGGCGCCACGTCCCGCTCAACGCCCATCGCGCACCGCTTAGGCGGAACAGCCAGCGTCAGTTCAACCCTGGAACTTCAGCATCTCGATCAAAGTTATCCGTGGATCGCCGGCGAACTCCGCGATTTTGCCATGGCCGATGCACTGTCCGCTCTGCCGAGTGTTGCGGTGGTGATCTTCACGGAATGGGCATAAATTCGGGCCACAAGCTGCCATGCATGCCTTGCCTGTTCCGATGGCTGCAAGCAGCTGAACCCGCTCATCAGGTTACGGTAATGGCCGGCACGTGTCAGTGTCCCGGTTCGGCTTGATGAGCGCAGCCAGCGTCTCGCCAAGACGCTTTTGACAGAACGGTTTGACCAGAACCGTCAGATCGACGCCGCGAGCCTCGGCGAGATCGGTATGGCCGGTCGCGAGCACGACGGCCATGCCGGGGCAGCGCTCCCGGATGTGCTGCGCGAGCTGAAGGCCGGTCATGCCGGGCATCGATTGGTCTGTGATGACGACATCGATCTCGTCTTTCTCGGACAGGATCCTCAACGCGGACTCACCGGAACTCGCGACCAGCACCGTATGGCCCAGATCCTCGAGCATGGCCACTGTGCCTGCGGCGACCAGGAAATCGTCGTCGACGACGAGAATGGTGCAATTGCTAGGGGGCGCGCTCGGCCGAGGCTTCGCGGCTGGAATCTCCTGGACCGCGCGCTTGCCCTCCGCGAGCCAGAGCTCCGCGGTCGTGCCGACGTTGACACGGCTGGCCAGCCGCAACGTGCCGCCCGACTGGACCGCAAAGCCGTGGGCCATCGAGAGGCCCAAGCCCGTGCCCTTGCCAACGCCCTTTGTGGTGAAGAACGGCTCGCAAGCGCGCGCCAGCGTCGCCGCGTCCATACCACGACCGGTGTCCGTCAGTCGGATGCAAACGTAAGGCCCCGGCTTGAGTCCGGGAACGCCCCTTTCGCCGACGGTCTCCACGCATGCCGAAATCGAGATCGTGCCGCCGTCCGGCATCGCGTCCCGCGCATTGACCATCAGATTGAGCAGCACGAGCTCGAGCTGGTTGGGGTCGGCATTCACGGC
>DASURA010000225.1:0-10257 GCA_036280295.1 Hyphomicrobiaceae bacterium | reverse complement strand
CATAAAAAGCATATTATGATTATTGAATCAAACGAAAAATGCCTTCAAGGGTTGATATCCACACATGCCCGCACATCTGTTGCGCCCAGAATGATGCCGCCCATGTGTGCGGTGCAGTGCTATAAGCGCCACCATGAAGCTCGTCATTTTCGATTGCGATGGCACCTTGGTGGACAGCCAGAATGCCATTCTTGCCAGCATGGAGCAGGCATTCGCGTTCCTGGGACTGCCAGCGCCGACGCGGGGTGAGATGCTGGGCGTCGTCGGCTTGTCGCTGCCGCAGGCATTCGCCGCCCTGGTGCCGGACGCCGATGAAGCCGCACGCGCTGCCTGGGTGGATCGCTACCGCTCGCAATACCGGCATACGGCCGCGACGCCGATGAACGAGCAGGCGCCGCTCTATCCCGGCATTGCCGAGGCGATTGCCACGCTCGGCGGACGTGACGATATCTTGCTTGGCATTGCCACCGGCAAGTCTCGGCGCGGGGTTGCGCGTGTCCTGGAGCGGGAGGGGTGGCATGGTCGCTTTCTCACCATCCAGACCGCAGATGATCATCCGTCAAAGCCGCATCCGTCGATGATCCTGCAGGCGATGGTGGAGGCCGGCGTGGAGCCCGAGGCGACGGTGATGATCGGGGATACAACCTTCGACATCGAGATGGCGCTGGCGGCACGCGTCGGCGCCATTGGCGTGGGCTGGGGCTACCATGCCGCCGAGCGGCTGACGCTGGCGGGAGCGCATACCCTGGCGGCGACGCGTGCAAGCCTGATCGAGACCATCGACGCACAGCTCGCCGCGCAGGCAGCGTGCCTGGCAGGCCGGGAGAAGCGCAGCGCATGACCAGGCCCGAGGAACCGCAGCACAAGCGGCCGGCACTTCCCAAGCGGTTCTACCGCACTGTAGCGGTGGAGGCGGTGCCACCTCTGTTCCGGGTGCTGCTCGATGGCAAGCCGGCGGGCACGCCGGCACGAAAGGAGCTGGCATTGCCCTCAGAAGCACTGGCGGAGGCTGTGGCGGCGGAGTGGGAGGCGCAGCGCGAGCACATCGACCCGGCCACCATGCCGCTGACGCGGCTCGTCAACTCGGGCCTCGACGGCATTGCCGGGCGCGAGGCGGAGGTGCGCGCCGACATCGCCAAGTACGCCGACAACGACCTCATCTGCTATCGCGCCGAGACGCCGGCCGGGCTGGTGCGCCGGCAGACTGAGGCGTGGGACCCGGTGCTGGCGTGGGCACACGTAGCCCTCGGTACGCGCTTCATTCTCGCCCAGGGCGTTATTCCTGTGGCGCAGCCTGCCGGAGCCATCGAGGCGGTCGAGCGTACGCTGACGGGGCACGATCCGCTCAGCCTCGCTGCGTACCATGTGATGACAACGCTGACCGGCTCGGCGCTGCTTGCCCTTGCCCACGGCGCCGGCCATCTCACCGCTGAGGAGGCGTGGTCGGCCGCGCACATCGACGAGGACTGGGAGATCAGCCAGTGGGGCGAGGATGGCGAGGCCAAGGCCCGCCGCGCCCACCGCTGGAGCGAGATGCAGGCCGCGAGCCGGCTGCTGGCACTGCTGGCCGCATAGCGGCGGCCTGCGTCACCTCAAGTCGGCGAGCTCCGCCTGCAGCGCAAGGCCCGTCGCGCCCGGCTGCCGGCTCCAATCGGTGGCATTGCGCATCTCGCCGGTCGTCTTGAGCGCGCGGAGGCGCTGCCGGTCAACGTTGGCATGGACCCACTGCGGGCGGTTGAGCTCGCCTTCCGCAAGCACGCCGGTATCTGAGAGGCTGCGGTCGGCCGGCACGAAGATGCCGCCGGCGCCGGAATTGTGATCGATCGCGGGGGACCAGATGGCATCGCCGACCGTCGGCGAGAGCACGCTGACGCAGGTGCCCTCCAGCGCCCGCGCCAGGGCGGCGGTGCGCACGCGGTGATAGCCGGAGACGAATTCCGTGCACGATGGGATCATGATGATGTCGGCGCCGGCCTCTGCCTGCGCGCGCACGAGGAGGGGGAACTCGCTGTCGTAGCAGATGGCGATGCCGATGCGGCCAAGCGTCGTCTCGAAGACCTTCAGCCCCGTGCCGGGGGAGATGCCCCAATCATGCTCGAACGGCGTCATGATGAGCTTTTCTTGCACGCCATGATTGCCAGACGGCGCGAACAGCCGCGCCGCGTTGACATAGCGCAGCTCGCCGGTTCGTGCCGCGCGCGCGCTGGGTCCGCTGGCCGCGAGGATATGCACGCCGTAGCGGCGGGCGAGGTCGGCGTGGGCAGCGTCCATCTCGGGCAGCGCGGCGGACACTGCTGCCAGCGACGCCGCCAGATCCCCTGCGATGTGCGCGCCCGCAGCGGCGGCATACTCCATGGCGCCGTACTCCGGGAACGCCAGGAGCTGCGCGCCAGCGTTGGCGGCCTCTGCAACCCAGCGCGCGAGCTTGTCGCGATAGGCGGCGAGCGAGGGCAGGGCCTCGGGCGGGTACTGCGCGGCGGCGATCCTGAGCGGGGTGGTGCCTTGGGCCATCAGAGCGTCCGCATCCAGAACTGCATGGGTTTCTCGGTCTCGGCAGGCTGGTCGATATCCTTCCAGCTGAAGCGGCCGATGAGGGCGTTGGCCCTGGCATAGCCGCGCTTCTGCCAGAACGCGTCGAGCGGCACATACTCCTTCGGGCGCAGGGGATGGTCCGCGGGGCGTATCACTGCGCAGAAGGCCACATGCGTATACCCGCCGAGCCTGCGAGCCTGGGCCTCGCGCTCATCGAAGAAGGCATGGCCCACGCCGCGGCCGCGATAGGCCGGCAGCAGGACCGACTCGCTACAATAGTAGATGCGGGCGATATCGTACCCATGCGCCCGGAACGGCGCGCTGAGCTCCGCCTCTACCTCTGCAATTGGCGCTGCGGTGGCGCAGCCGACGATCTCGGCACCATCGCAGGCGGCGACGACAATCGCGCCTCGTGCCGCGGCGAGCTTGGCGAGGTATCTCTCCTCGTAGGCAAGCGTGCCGTCGTAGAGGTAGGGCCAATCGCGGAAGACCGCGATCCTGAGCCGCGCCAGGGCGGGCAGCGCGTCGGCCATTGCCGTTCCCGTGAGCGGCGCGATCCTCAGCGTCATGCGGGCTCCTGGTCGTGTGGCGGCGGGGCGATCTGCTTCAGCCAGGCTGCGAGATTGTAGTAGGTGGTCACGCGGGTGATGAGGCCGTTCTCGATCTCGAAGAAGGTGCCGGCCGGAAGGTGGTAGGTCTGGCCGCTGGCGGGCGGAAGTCCCTCGTCGGTCTCGATATAGGTGCCGAGCACCTCGAACTCGGCGGCCGCCGTGGCGCCTTCGGCAGACGTCATGATCACGATGTTCTTGAGCTGCTCGGCGTAGCAGCGGTCCATATGCGCCGAGAAGCTGCGGAAGGCCTCCTTGCCGGTGCGGCGTGTACCCTGGTTCACGTCATGCACCACCTGATCGGAGAGACACGCCAGCATGGCCTCGCTGTCGCCGGCGTTGAAGGCTCGGTAGTAGCGCTCGATGAGTGCAACGGTGTCGGCCGCGGCCATGGCTGCTCCTCCGGTTGGACCCCGACTTGCTTAGCAGGCGCGGACGCGCCGTTCCAGGCATGTGGGGGACGTTGCTTTCCCAGACAATGACGCAGGTCATGTTGAAGGGCAGCGGCCGAGCGTTGCAGGCAGTGCGGCCTTGCGTCCGGCGGGTTTGTTCGGCCGCGACGCAGCAACTAGGGTGCGCGCATGTCCAGTCCGCCCCAGAACCTACCCATGCCCGGCCAACCCATGCTCGCGCCGCACCGTGTCTTCTATGGCTGGTACGTCGTTGGCGCGGTGCTGGTGATCACCACCGCCTCCTCGGGCTTCGTCTTCTATAACCTGCCGATCCTGCTTGCCGCCTTCGTGTCCGAGCGTGGATTTCCGGTGGGCCTGGCGAGCAGCGCCACGGCAACGTTCTTCATTGCCTCCGGTTTCGGCGGCATGCTGGCGGGACGTCTCGTCGACCGCATAGATATGCGCCTGGTGATCAGCGGCGGCGCTCTGCTGTCGGCGCTGGCGTTGGCGCCGGTCGGGCTCCTGCACAGCACGTGGCAGCTCTTTGCCTTCCATGTGGTCTTCGGCCTGGCATATGGCACCTGTGGGTTGGTGCCGGTGACGACGGTGATTGCGCGCTGGTTCAATGCCAAGCGGTCGCTGGCCTTCTCGATTGGCTCGACCGGCCTGTCGCTCGGCGGCGTGCTGGTGGCGCCAATTCTGGCGCTGAGCGTGGAGCGCTACGGCTTGAGCGCGACGGCGCCGTGGATGGCGATCTCCATGGCTCTGGGAATCATTCCAATCACGCTCCTGGTGGTGCGTCCGAGCCCGCAGGTCATGGGCTTGGCGCCCGACGGCATCGGCCGCGCCGAGGTTGCGGCCACGCCGCCGCAGCCGTCAACTTCGTTTCAGGACGCCCTGCGCAGCGGCTATTTCTACGCCGTCTCCGTCGCCTACCTGTTCCTGCTCGGCTCGCAGGTGGGAGGCATCGCCCACACCTATCGCCTCGCCAGCACCCGGGACGGCAGCGAGACCGCCGCGCTGGCGCTCGCCGTGCTGGCCGCGGCCAGCACGGTCGGCCGGCTCGCCGGCGGCGCTCTGCTGCTCAAGGTGCCGGCGCGGACGTTCGCCCTGGCGTTGATGGTGATGCAGGCGGTGGCGCTGGCGGGCCTTGCCTGGGGGCACGGACGTTGGGCCATTGTTGCCGGCGTCACGATGTTCGGCCTCACGATGGGCAACTCGCTGATGATGCACCCCCTTCTCCTGGTGGAGCGGTTCGGCACGCGCGACTACGGCCGCATTTATGCGGTGAGCCAGCTGGTGTCGGTGGCCGGCCTTGCCGGCGGCGCGGCCCTGGTGGGGCTGATCTATGAGATGAGTGGCGGCTATGCCGTGCCGTTCATGACGATCGCCCTCGGCTCGCTGGTCGGCTTTGCCGTCCTCGCCGGTTATCCTGCGGGCGAGGCAGAGGCTCGGTCGCTCACGCCGCAGCCGGTCGCAGGCGTGTCTGCCGCAGGAGCAGAAACGCCGCGATCATCCCGTTGACGAGGTTCCACGCCAGGCCGTGCAGGAACGCCTGGGCATAGCTCCCCGTCAGGTCGAAGATCAGGCCAGACAGCCAGCCTCCCAGTGCCATGCCGACGATGGTGGCCATGATGACGAGGCCAACCAGCGTGCCGGCGAGCCGCGGCGGGAAGTAGGTGCGCACGATCACGGCATACATCGGCACGATGCCGCCCTGGAACAGGCCGAACAGCGCCGAGATCACGTAGAGCGAGAAGAGGCCGTCGAACAGCAGGTAGAGCAGCAGCGCCACGCCCTGCAGCAGCGAGCCGATCAGCAGCGTGGCCACGCCGCCGATGCGGTCGGCGATGAAGCCGGAGGCGACGCGGCTGATAATGCCGAAGCCCAGCATCAGCGACAGCATCTCCGCCCCGCGCGCCACGCCATAGCCGAGGTCGCCGCAATAGGCGACGATATGGACCTGCGGCATCGCCATGGCCACGCAGCAGCCGACGCCGGCTACGCACAACAGCGCAAACAGCGCCGCCGGCGAAAGCCCGAGTGAGGACTGCGCGTTTCCGGCCACCGCCGCCGCGGCCTCGACATCGTGACGGCCGAGCTTGCGCCGCAACGCGGCCACCAGCGGCAGCATCAGGACGATGCAGGCGGCGCCAACGGCGATCTGCGCCGTGCGCCAGCCGTGCGCTTCGGTGAGGCGCTGCACGATCGGCGGCCAGGCCGCGCCGCCCAGGTAGTTGCCGGCGGCACAGATGGCCACTGCGATACCGCGCCGGCGTGTGAACCAGTGCGAGATGTCGGCGATCAGCGGCGCGAACGTCACCGAGCTGCCGGCGCCGATGGCGAGGTTGGCGAGCGCGAACGTGGTGAGGCTGGGCGCGTAGCCGGAGGCGATGAAGGCGAGGCTGAGCATGATGGCGGCACCGACGGCCGGCGGCACGATGCCGAGGCGGTCCACCAGCCGGCCGAAGGTGACCGTGCCGAGGCCGAAGCCGATCATCGTCAGGGTGTAGGGCAGCGACGCATCCGCCCGCGCCACGCCAAACTCGGCCTGCACGGCCGGCAGCGTCACCACCACCGCCCACATGCCGGCGCTGCCGACGGTGCCGAACGCGAGGCACGCTATCAGCCGCAGCCAAGCGTAGGTGGATTCCGTCTCCCCCGTCCCCATCCCCGCCGCGCCGATATCCTGTGCCGATCCGTCCATGGGGCTGGACCTTCGGCGCTCGGCGGGGGCGGGTCAAGCCGGCGGCCGCGCAGATGGGCTATGCGGCGGGTGAGCGCGGGGGGGGTGGGCATGGCCGGCTTCCGCCGATGTGGCTCATGTCGTACTCTCTCTTGGCGAAACAATGAGCGATCGCGCCTTGGCTCGACGGTCTTGGCAATGCCTCGACGCTCACCATTGTGCATCGTCCGCAAGCCAACTATTGTCCGACAGCTGCCGAAAAGCGAGGTGGCACCATGCCAGGCGATTTCCTGCGGCGCGCACCGCAGCTCACGATGGAGCAGTTCCACGCCTTCCGGGACGAGCGCCCGAAGGAGGAGAAGTGGGAGCTGATCGACGGGGTGCCCATCATGATGCCACCCGCCACGCTGCTGCATCAGCGCATGGCGGATAATCTGAATGAGCGCCTGAATGCCGAGCTACGGCAAGTGAAGCCGGAATGGAGAGCGGTGCGCGAGGCCGGTGTCTGGATCACGGGCGACGAAAAATACAATCCTGAGCCGGACGTGACGATCATCGATGCAGCGGTCCGGCTTGGCCAGATCTACGCCCAGCGCTTCTATTTTGTGAACGAGGTGCTGTCGGACAGCGACAAGAAGGCCGTCGTGGCGGCTAAGCTCCGCTACTACAAGGAGCACGAGCACAACCTGTGTGTCCTGTTCGTGCGTCAGGATCGGGTCGCGGCCGAGCAGCACGTCAGGCAGGGCGACAAGTGGCGGACGCGGCGCCTCTCCAGCGCCTCGACCAGGCTCCTGATCCCCGAGGTCGGCGACATCGGCCGCCTGGGAGATCTTTATGAGGCGACGCCGCTCGATCCGTTCGCAAAGAAGGCGCGATAGGTTGGGGCGCACCCTGCATCGCCGACCCCATTGCACTACCCCCCGCTTCCCCGTAACACCACCCGCATGGCCCCGCCTCCTCTCGTCCAGCTCACCGATATTGGCCTCACCTTCGGCGGCACGCCGCTGCTTGATGGGGTGGAGCTGTCCGTCTCGGCGGGGGAGCGGGTGTGCCTCGTCGGCCGCAACGGTTCGGGCAAGTCGACGCTGCTCAAGATCGCGGCGGGCTTGGTCGAGGCCGACAGCGGCGAGCGGTTCGTGCAGCCGGGGGCAACGGTGCGCTATCTGCCGCAGGAGCCGGACCTCTCGGCGTTCGAGACCACGCTCGCCTACGTGGAGAGCGGCCTCGGGCCGACCGATGATCCGCACCAGGCCCGCTACCTGCTGGAGCAGCTGGGCCTGACTGGTGTGGAGAGCCCGGCGCATCTTTCCGGTGGCGAGGCGCGCCGCGCGGCGCTGGCGCATGTGCTGGCGCCGGATCCCGATATCCTGCTGCTCGACGAGCCGACCAACCACCTCGATCTGCCGGCCATCGAGTGGCTGGAGGCGCGTTTGGGCTCGATGAAGGCGGCGCTCGTTCTCATCTCGCACGACCGCCGCTTCCTCACCAACCTGTCGCGCGTCACCGTCTGGCTTGACCGCGGCCAGACGCATCGCGCCGAGATCGGCTTCGGCCAGTTCGAGGCTTGGCGGGACGCCAAGCTGGAGGAGGAGGAGACGCAGCAGCACAAGCTCGATCGCCGGATCGCCCGCGAGGAGCACTGGATGCGCTACGGCGTCACCGCTCGGCGCAAACGTAACGTCCGGCGCGTGGCCGAACTGGCGGCGCTGCGCCAGCAGCGGCGCGACTATCGCAAGACGGCCGGCAAGGCCGAGATGGTGGCAAGCGCCGCGGACAATTCGGGCGCGCTGGTGATCGAGGCCAAAGGCATCGGCAAGGCGTTCGGCGAGCGGCCGATCGTCAAGGACCTTTCTCTCAAGGTGATGCGCGGCGACCGCATCGGCATCGTCGGGCCGAATGGCAGCGGCAAGACCACGCTCGTCAGCCTGCTGACCGGCACTCAGGCGCCGGACGACGGCAGCATCAAGCTCGGCGCCAACCTGGCCATGGCCAGCCTCGATCAAGGCCGCGAGAGCCTCGATCCCGACTGGACACTCGCCGAAGCGCTGACAGGTGGCCGCGGCAACACCGTCACCGTCGGCGGGAGCACCAAGCACGTTGTCGGCTACATGCAGGATTTCCTGTTCTCGCCAAGCCAGGCGCGCACGCCGCTCGCCGCGCTTTCCGGCGGCGAGCGCGGCCGCCTGATGCTGGCGCGCGCGCTGGCCAAGCCCTCCAACCTGATGGTGCTGGACGAGCCCACCAACGATCTCGACCTGGAGACGCTGGACGTGCTGGAGGAGATGCTCGCCACCTACGCCGGCACCGTGATCCTGATCAGCCATGACCGCGATTTCCTCGACCGCATCGTCAGCATGGTGCTGGTGCCTGAGGGTGATGGCCACTGGACCGAGTACGCCGGTGGCTACACCGACATGCTGGCCCAGCGCGGGTCTGACTTGGCCGGTCGCAGGACGCCGCGAGCGAAGGGCAGCGCTGTGGCGGTCGACAAGGCCGAGAGAGCTGATGTCTCGCCGGCTCCTGCCGCATCGGCAAAACGCAAGTTGAGCTTCAATGAGAAACACGCGCTGCAGACCCTGCCGAAGCAGATCGATGCCCTCCAGGTGCGCATCAAGGCCCTGCACGCCAGGCTCGACGACCGCGCCTTCTACACCCGCGACCCCAAGGGCTTCGCCACCGCTACGTCCGATCTCGCCGAGGCGGAGGCACAACTTGCGACTGCCGAGGAGCGATGGCTTGAGCTGGAGATGCTGCGCGAGGAGCTTGGGGGGTAGATGCCTTATCTCCCTCCCCGCGCATCGCCAACATCGCCTCGCAAAACGACGGCGCGGGGAGTGGGTCGGGTGAGGGGGCAGCTACAAACGCAGACCTCACAGCGCGAAATCTCGATAGGGAACATTGCGAACGATGAAGGAGGCCCGCATGGACAGGTTTTCCCTTGCGGCTGCCCCTCACCCAAGCTTTCTCCCCGCAAGCGGGGAGAGGGGACCGGTCGGCGACCGACGACAGCCATTGGGAATTCCTCCGCCCAGTGCTAAGGTCCCGCTGCAAGGGGGACCAACGCTTACGGACCAGGCGAGGAGACCGACGTGCTCAGGGGCTCGGCGACTGTGAGGTTTCTTGCCTCGTTCGGCAACGTGTTCCTGTCGATCGTGCTGGGCGCCATCGCGATGGGCTTCTTCTGGCTCTACTATCCCGACGAGTTCGTACAGATGCAGCGCTTCTCCTCGGCAGTGCGCGAGTGGATCGCCGCGCATGCCTGGTCGCCGCGGGCCGAGACCATCCTGCGCTTCCTGCTGGAGGACCGGCAGCTGCTGCTGATGAGCTTCGTGCTCAGCATCCGCCTCCTCCTGGGCTTGATGGTGCTGCCGGTCGTCGCGCTGATGGCGTGGCTCAGGCGACGCCTGGTGAACGGGGTGGCGTGAGGCTAATGCTTCCAGCGCGACCATTAAGTTTAACCGGCCTTTAATATCGGCCCGATAAGGCTTGCCGGTGAGGCGGCGCCGCTGTCGCGTGAGCCAAGTCACCAGGGGAGCCGCGCCGACGGAATGGGCCTTTTTCACCAGCCAGCCAGGGCACCCAAAGGCCAGACATCTGCCGCGTCACCGGCACCTCGCCGGCGCCGCACCTTCTCCAGGATTTTGCGCTTCGTCGTCGCGAGCATCGCCTTTGGCGTTATCGGGGCCGGGCTGCTGCTCGGCAGCGCTTTCTCCTACTACTCGTGGGCCATTCCCAATCCGCTGGCCCTGCGCCAGAAGGGAAAGGCGACCATGACGGTGCGTGTGCTTGCCCGTGACGGCTCGGTGCTGGCCGAGCGCGGCGCGGCGGCCCCGTATGTGCCCATCGATCTGCTGCCGCGGCATCTGATTCAGGCGGTGCTGGCCATCGAGGACCGCCGCTTCTTCTCGCATTGGGGCGTCGATCCGATGGGCCTGGGCCGCGCCATTGTCGCCAATCTCCGTGCTGGCCGCGTGGTGCAGGGCGGCTCCACGCTTACCCAGCAGCTCGCCAAGAACATCATCGTCAACTCCGACCGCAC